>JBAXHO010000040.1:0-14843 GCA_037138855.1 bacterium | reverse complement strand
ACTAGATACTAAATTCTCATTGAAATGTGTCCCAAAAACCGTACATGCCTCAGTGTGGCTACAGATGGGGGATACGACTTGATCATCTATTAATAAGACCCTATTGTCCGATATGTAAGAAAAAAGAGAGGAAAACTCTGAAGTTAAAAAATTGAAAGGGTTTTCCTTGTTCAAATATTATACCTATGTTCTTGTATATTAATTGGAAAAAATGCAGAATGGTGAATAATAAGTTGATAAGTTGTGGGTATTGTTGGGGAAATAATAATAATTAATATGGTAGTAATGTATTATAGGAGGTAATGTTTGGAAAGCTTTTTAAAAATTATTGCACCGTCATGGTATCTTTGGGTTTTTATATTGATTTTTATGATTCTAAAGCCTTTTTTCCCGAAAATAAAAGGCTATTTTGGTGAGAAGTCTGTTTCAGTTTTTCTCTCCAAACTTGACCCAACAAAGTATAAGGTCATAAATAATATCATGCTTCAAGTTGGCAACAAAACGACACAAATTGATCATGTTGTCGTTTCGAACTATGGAATTTTTGTCATTGAAACAAAGAATTATCAAGGTTGGATTTTTGGGAACGATTACGATGATTACTGGACTCAGTCCATATACAAAAGTAAGAAAAAATTTCGCAATCCTATTAAGCAGAATTTTGGACATGTCCAAGCACTTAAAAAGGTTTTGGTGGACTTTCCGATGGCAAACTACATACCAATCGTTTCGTTTTCTTATAACTCCGATTTAAAAGTGAAAAGCAACGCTGAAGTAGTTTACACGTTGAATTTGATAAAGACCATTAAAAAATATTCGACCGAAACGATTGAAGTTCTTGATAAAGAAATGATTTATTCAAAGTTAATTTCATTGAATGTTGATAGCAAAGAGAACAGAATTGAACATGTGACCGCAATTCATAAGACTCTTGAGAATAATCAAAGACAGGTTGCCAATAACATTTGTCCGAAATGTGGTGGGAATTTAGTTTTGCGAAACGGCAAGTATGGATTTTTTCAAGGTTGTAGCAATTATCCGAGTTGTAGGTTTGTGGTTAATGAGAAAAAGTAAGAGAACAATAGGTTAGGGATCAATTTTAGAATTAATAAATTTTTCAAATTTCGGATCTTCAATTGCTTTCTCTATGCAATGAGCTAGAAAGTCTTCAGGCGTCATTCCAAGTTCACCTGATTTGGTAATAATATCCTTTGACAATTCTTCTGGCAATTCAATTTTTTCTATTATCATACAAATATCACTCCTTCTCACTGATTATATAATTTACAGACAAGATATCAATAAAGTATAATGAAGAAGTTATTTATTATAGTGTAGATTTTATAAAAAAAGAAGCAATAGATTGATAAATGGGAAGGAAAGCCTGGTAAGTATGGATACTAAAATTTGAAAGGTGTTAAATATGGAACAGACAATCGTTTTTGATCAAAAGATAACCAAAAATACAGAAGATAAGAAAACAATCTTTGATTTTGTAAAGAAGCATAAGAAAGTAGTTGTAATTGGTGCTGCCGCAGTTGTTGTTGGGGTAGTGGGTGTTGTTTTCAAAAAAATAAAAGCGACTAATACACTGAATATTGAGAAAGTCTTGGCTTTGGCTACGGATCTTGCAGACAATTCGGAGAAAGTCTTTGGTGGACTTACGCAGAGTACACTTGATGGCCTAGCAAAAGAAACTTATCGTGGGATGAAAACTGTCATTCATGGTGATAGTCTTGAATATATTTATAAGACAGCTTCAGGAAAAGGAATTAATTCAGCGCTATTTAAATTTGATGATGCAGGTAAACTTCTTGTATATCTTGGAAATGGGCCAAGTTTTGCTGCAAAATCACCTCGTTTTTTTTGTGATAAAATTCTTGAACTGATGCGGCAAATTAAGTAAAAAATCTAATAAGTAGATGTCTGTTATTATAAGTGTAAAGTTTAATTTTATTGCTTTTGTTGCTGGTCTTTTGTTGATCGAACACATTTGTGCAATTTAATTTCATCTAAGAGGTATTGTGATAAATGACAATTGGGAATATAATCAAAGTAAAAAGGAGTGCTATTATGTTGTTTAAGGCAATTATAACTAATGATCAAAAGGTAAAACTTACTGGTGTCCTTTTACCTGCTGGAACGGTAGTTGATGTATACGCTATAAATACTAGCAGTCACAGTGTAGCAATCGTTTATTGTAATCTGTTAAGTGGATTGGATAAAATTTCTATTGAATATCTCAAGCCGATATAAAGAAAAATGTGTTTATTAATAAAGGAATCACAATATTTTTACTATTGGGGGTTCGCTTTATAAACTGTAAGGCATCAAAAAGACAATGTTAATTAATGGAGGCCCCTATGTATTGTTCAAAATGTGGTAAAGAAATTTTTGATAACACCAATTTTTGTTCACATTGCAAAAACGACATATCAAATAGATTTATAGTTGATGCAGAAAAAATATTGGAGAATAATTTGAAAAAAATGCAAGAAGAAAATCAACAAAGCATTGAAAATCAGAATTTTGAGATAATATTTTATGAAGCGGTGAGTGAATTTATTAACAGAAATCTTCCTAAAATATTAGATGAATATATTGAAGCTAAGAAAAAAGCCGAAATTTCACAAATACGCGCTCAAAAAACTGAATATGTTCATCATAGTGCCCGCCTATTGGGTTACATTAAGGAGAATAGGTTTCTTAGATTAATAGACCATGAATTCGAACTTTACTTTGTCGGGGAGACAAGTAATAATGATGGGTTCGATCGAAATAGTTGTACTTGTATTAAATGGTTTATTGATGCAGAAAAGAGGTTCTATGCCTTCAATAACAATTACTTAAGTCCAACGAATGATTTCCTAAAGGATAATCCAATAGAGATAAGAATGAAATTCGACAGGTTTCTATCAATTCATGATTTTTGCAATATGTTTTTACCATTATTAAATAAAAATGTTCTGGCAGATGGTGGAAAAGCATCTTATATAGCCTATACTTCTTCTACAATATATCCCGATGAAATTAAATTAGATCCAATTAAAGATATCGGAACTGAAAAATCAGAAATAATTAAAAAACTCGACAAGATGTTTTCGGCACATTTTTTTAAATGCTTAGCAACATCAATCAGTTTTGCAGAAGTCTCATTTCAGGAAAGATATAAAAACTTGAGAATTGTTAAGGGATAATTTCAGCGCCTTTCAAATTGATTTTTTTATCATCAAAAAGATTTGCGACTAGTACTTAACCCAAATTCAAAAGGGATATTAGACCCTAACTCGTCTTTCTTTTTAGTTAATGTCTTTATTAAATAACTCTTCCTTGGCGAGAGTTTTAGATACTCTAAGAGACAGGCGAAGAATGCCGAAAAAGCATTTGATATAGTATCAAGTATTGTTGATTTAACGAATAAAAAGAATAATTAAAAGTCTGACTGTCTGTTGACTGTCTGGGAGTAATAAACTGATATAAATTAACATAAATTAAAACAATTCAAAAATGCTTGCAAAATGCGCTAAAATGCAGTAATATTGCCTTTGTTAAGATACGGAGAGATGGCTGAGCTGGTCTAAGGCGCACGACTGGAAATCGTGTGTCGGTTTATCCCGACCGAGAGTTCGAATCTCTCTCTCTCCGCCATAATCAAGGGTTTCAGGGTTTCTCTGAAGCCCTTTTTTTGACCCAAAATAGCCGTTTTGATAACATTTTTCCCGATAGCACCAGAAATCACTAGTTTACGCGGTTTGGAAATATTATCATGTATTAGATTTTTGATTGCAAAAGCGACTTCTGCTGTACAGATTATTTGAATTATAAACTTAAGATTCCGGTAAATTCGCAATTTCGGAGAGCTCCAAGATATACGAAATTAAATAAATTGCATTTAGTTACAGAAATTAAAGACTTGTTTTAATTTTTTTGGTAAAATAAAGCGATGACAATAGTCTGTTATTTAGAAAAGCATTTTACAAGTGGATATGGTTAAAAAAAGGAGCATGTATATGTACGATAAAACAACTGATTATTTATACGGACTTATAAAAGAATTTCTTGCTATGCCTACTGAAACTGAGTGGTTGGAATTTAAATTGAATAATGAATCACCAGATGAAATTGGAGAATATATAAGTGCGCTCGGCAACTCGGCAACACTCATGGGAAAACATTTTGCTTATTTAATATGGGGCGTCGAAAATAAAACCCATAAAGTTATCGGCACAACATTTAACCCTAAAGAATCAAAAGTAGGGAATGAAGAACTTGAAAACTGGCTTTTAAGGTTACTATCTAAGCGGACACATTTCATTTTTTATTCTTTCGATTATTTAGGAAGTCCTATTGTGATACTTGAAATTCAGCATGCCTCTGAATCGACAATCCAATTTAAAAATGAAGAATATATTCGGGTAGGATCTTACAAAAAGAAGTTGAAAGATTATCCAGCTTTAGAAAAAGATCTTTGGAGATCGTTTGATAAAACACCTTTTGAAAGTGATATCGCTATAGAAAATGTCACGAGTGAAGTAGTTCTGAAAATGCTTGATTATCCAGCATATTTTGATTTATTAGGTCTAAATCTTCCAGATGACAAAAATGGTATTCTTCATTATCTTGAACAAGATAATATTATTCAAAAATCCATTGCAGGTAAATATAATATTACCAATTTAGGGGCAGTATTATTTGCGAAAAAATTAGATGAGTTTAGGACTTTGAAACGGAAAGCCGTTAGGGTTATAGTTTACAAGGGCAATGGTCGTATTGAAACGACAAGAGAACAAATCGGTTCAAAGGGATATGCTTCAGGGTTTGAAGGACTAATTTCATTTATTGATAATCTTATTCCAAAAAACGAAGTGATTGGAAAGGCACTAAGGAAAGATGTTTCTATGTATCCAGAACTTGCTGTACGTGAACTTGTGGCCAACGCGTTAATTCACCAAGATTTCTCTATAAAAGGAACTAGCCCTACGATAGAGATTTTTGACAATAGGATTGAAATAACTAACCCGGGGAAACCGCTTATTAATATCGAGCGATTTGTTGACAATCCTCCTAAGTCTAGAAACGAAGAGCTAGCATCGCTTATGAGGAGATGTGGTATTTGTGAAGAACGAGGCAGTGGCTTCGATAAAGTGGTTTCACAGACAGAGTATTATCAGTTACCACCACCTAAAATAGATGTATACGATGAATTTACAAAAGTCACATTATATTCGCATATACTTTTTTCGCAAATGAGCAAATTAGAGCGAATCCAAGCGTGTTATTTACACGCATGTTTAAAACAAGTAAATAAAGAATTTGCAACAAATCCTAGTTTGAGAGAAAGATTCAATATACAAGAAAAAAATCGATCAATGATTTCAAGATTGATAAAGGAGACAATTGAAGCTGGATTAGTTAAATTAGCGGACCCTAATGCATCCGATAAAACCAAAAAGTATTTACCTTTCTGGGCATAGTTTTGGTTGACTGAAAATTGTCTTTTGATTTTGGTAATGGATCATTGAATCCATATATAGTGTATAATTCGACAGAAAGGACTATATATTGTATCGCAAGTCTATTTATTTGGTTGACTGTAAGTTGACTGAGTAAAGGTTCACTGATTTCTAAATAATATTTCGGAGATTATATTATGACTTATGAAGAACTGTATTCAAAATTTCTTGAACTGCAAAAAGAAAACTCCTTGTTAAGAGAAAAACTTGGCGAAACTTTTCAACCTGAAATAACTGAAACTTTGGAAACACCCATTTCTGAAGCTGAGATTACTGGAAAAGTTAATAATCAAAGTTCACCTGCTGAAAAAATTGAATTATTTATGTCGCTGTTTAAGGGTAGAAGTGACGTTTGCGCTAAAAGATATGACAATAAAAGTGGGAAGAAAGGTTATACCCCATATTGTTTAAATGAGTGGAAGACAGGTCTTTGTGATAAAAAAGCAGCAAGATGCATTGAATGCAAGAATAAAAACTTTCTTTCACTGGATCAGCAGGTAATAGAGGAACATTTAACAGGTAAAAAAGTCATTGGCATTTACCCTATAACGGATAATGAAACGTGTTATTTCCTTGCAATTGATTTTGATGGTGATGGTTGGATTGAAGATATAAAAACAGTTAAGAAAATATGCAATGAATTTGAAATCCCATGTGCAATTGAAAAATCACGGTCTGGAAATGGTGGACATCTTTGGTTCTTTTTTAGTGAGGAAATTGAGGCCACATTAGCCAGGAAACTGGGAACTTCAATGCTTACTTATTCAATGGGATTTAGACACGAAATAAAGTTTAGTTCGTATGACCGGCTTTTTCCAAATCAAGATACCTTGCCTCAAGGGGGACTAGGGAATCTAATTGCACTTCCGCTTCAAAAGGAAGCTCGTAGGAGAGGTAACAGCGAATTTATCAATGATGAATTTATGTCAATCGCGGATCAATGGAGTTTTTTAAGTAACATTAGCTTAATTTCTAAAGATGAGTTGAGGACATTTATTTCTGGATTATCATCTGGTAATGAATTAGGCGATCTAAAACAAACGGATGAAGATGATGAAACCCCATGGGAACCTAGAAGGACTCAAACAAGACTTCTTAAAAAAGAAATCCCTAAAAACTTTGAAATTATTATTGCAAATCAAATCTTCATAAAAAAAGCGGGTTTCTCTCAGAAGGCATTGAATTCTTTACAGAGATTAGCAGCGTTTAAAAACCCGGAGTTTTATAAGGCTCAGGCTATGCGTTTGCCAACAAAAGATAAACCAAGGGTTATTTCAACATCAGAGGAAACAAACAATTTTCTGTGTTTACCGCGAGGATGTGAAAATGATTTGAAAAACTTCCTTTTAGAAAACAAAGCGAAGGCCAATTGGAGAGATGAGAGAAACGAAGGCAGCCGGATTAATGTTGAATTCAATGGTTTATTGAGAGATGAGCAGAGCCAAGCGGCAAGTAGTTTGTTACAAAACGATAACGGGGTTTTAAGTGCAACTACTGCATTTGGTAAGACAGTTATAGGTGCATATGTAATTTCTAAGAGAAAAGTTAACACGCTAATTCTTGTTCATACAAGAGAGTTGTTGGAGCAATGGAAAAATAGCCTGACGAAATTTTTAGTAATTAATGAAATAGTACCGGATCGGCTAACCAAAACGGGAAGAAAGAAAAAGCAAGATATTATTGGGCAACTCGGAGCGGGGAAAAAGCAAACAAATGGAATAATAGATATTGCAACAATGCAGTCGTTAACTTCAGATGGAGACATTATGGACTTTGTGCAGGATTATGGAATGGTTATTGTAGATGAGTGTCACCATGTGTCTGCATTTAGTTTTGAAAAGGTAATGAAGAAGGTAAAGGCAAAATACGTATTTGGGCTAACAGCGACTCCGACCAGAAGAGACGGACACCATCCCATTATCTTTTTACAATGTGGTCCAATTAGGTATAAGGTTGATGCAAAAAAGCAAGCCGAAAAGAGACCGTTTGAACATTATGTTATTCCGAGGCTAACAAGCTTAGTAACGCCTCCAGACAATAAAAAAGTGAATATTCAATCATTATACGCACAAATTTGTGAAAGCGATTTAAGAAATGAGTTAATTGTTAGCGATGTGAAGAAAAGTGTTAAAGAAGGAAGAAATCCCGTGGTTTTGACAGAAAGAACGATACACGTCGATTTGTTAGTCAAAAAATTAAAAGAAACAATACCAGAGGTAATAAAACTTACTGGTGGGATGAGTCCAAAGGAAAGCCGACAGCAAAGGATAAGGCTAGCAAATTTACCTTCAGATGCAGAAATGGTAGTTGTTGCTACGGGCAAGTATCTTGGAGAGGGTTTTGATGAACCGAGATTAGATACTTTGTTTTTGACAATGCCTATTTCTTGGAAAGGCACTTTGCAACAATATGCTGGCAGACTTCATAGGTTGTATGAAAATAAAAAAGAAGTTCAAGTATATGATTATATTGATTTAAAGATCCCAATGTTAAACAGCATGTACTATAAGCGGTTAAAAGGTTATGCTTCAATTGGTTATAAGGTTAAAGGCGAGTCACGACCTGACGAAACCCCGAATGTCATTTATAACACATCTGATTTCATTTTGACTTTTTATGAAGACTTGGCTTTGAGTAAAAAAAGCATTTTTATTTCATGTCCTTCAATTAATTCTGCGAAAGTGACTCAGTTTTATAATTCGTTTGCTTCTGCGCTGGCGCGTGGGATTGAAATTATTATTGTTACAAAAACCAAACAAGAACTTAACATCAATCCATTAAAGGGTATTGAACAGCTTGTTAGAATTGGGACAAAAGTAATCGAAATAGAAAACTTAAGCGAGAAATTTGCTGTAATTGATAATAAAATTGTTTGGTTCGGAAACGTTAGCATTCTGGGGTATAGCCCTAAGGATGAGAATATTGTTCGCTTGGAAAATATTCAGATGGCGAAAGAGCTATTAGACATGAATATGCATTTAATAAATCATTATTGAAATATGGACCTGAATTCGCCTTTTAAGTTGACCTATCGCCGCAAACTCTTACATTTTGAACCGAATCACGTCTTCAAGCGCATTTACCGCTGCCCGTTCAGCCTTAGAGACAAGCAGTTCTTGGAGGATTTCTGATTCCCGCCCTACACTTTTCAATACTCTCTCTCCGCCACACAGCCCTTGAAACCACTGCGTTTCAGGGGTTTTGTTTTTCGGAAAATCGACGGCGGAAATTGGGCTTTAATCAAATTTGACGACAATTTGACGGCTAAATAGATGTAAATAGATTGAAACAGATGAGGTTAAATGAGATTAGATGAGGATAGCGAATTATTTATTGAAAAATTTAGCAGTTTCAATTGAGGTCTGTGTGGTATAATCTGTTTGTAATAAATTGAAAATGGTCTTCAAATTTAAAGGGTTTGTATCCTTCATAAAAATCAAAAAGAATCTAAATTTTCCTTGGCAAAAGAGTTAAGCCCACCTTTTGTCATTGCAAATTATAAATGTGATGTTGGGTGGGAATTATACTGGTATATAGTTAATTTACTGGGGACAATACAAAATAGTCGAAAGTGTTTAGATTTTCCCAAGGAACTTATAGATAAATGCAATCTAGACCCTTATAGAGATGGGGGAGTTGAATTACGTTCATTTATCACTAGGAATGCACCTCTATATTTCAAAGTTGTTTCCAAGTCAGACGCTACAAGCTTGTTTGTAAACTACGTTGAAGCTAATTACAATGAGTCATTAGTTCCTAATGGCACAACAGTAATTAAAAACGGAAATGTTTGGACGATCTACAGACCTATGAAGTTCGCTTGGGCTTCGCTAAATGTTTACATCAAAGCAAAGATTGGCGGATCATACGGTCCAGTAGCTTCACCTGTAAGAGTTATATCGTATTAGATTTGACAATAGATAGTTAGTTAACTAATTAAGAGTCATCCTGAAGGATGGCTCTTAAGGTTTAAAATACGACTGGAAATCGTTGTTTCTTATAATCCCTATCGAGGAATTGACAGAAATATTTATTTAAATAATATAATTGTTATATTAAAGCTCAAGTTTATTTGTTACAATTGACCTAAAAATCGAATTCCTTGGGGGCTTTCGTTTGAAAAAAGGTACTTTTGAAGGTTGGTATTTCAAGCAAAACACGCAATCGGGTAATTACGCCATTGCGTTTATTCCTGGACGCGCCACCGATAAAGATGGCAAGTCGCATGCGTTCATCCAGGTTAATCATTCTTTTGAGGGGAATGAAAGGCACTCTTTCTATATTCAGTTTCCAATAGAGCAGTACAGAGTTCAATGGAACCCTTTAGAAATTCAAATAGCTGAAAATCGCTTTAGTTTGGACGGGATTGATTTAAATATTGAGACTGAAGATTTGAAATTGAAGACCAATCTAGTATTTAAGAAGATGCATACATATAGGAAAACTATCGGATCGCCGGGGGTTATGGGGCCGTTTGGGTATTTGCCGTTTTTGGAGTGCTATCACGAATTGTATTCACTTTCGCATCAGACGTTTGGCGAAATAAATGTTAACGGGACAGCGATAGACTTTAATCAGGGCGACGGTTACGTCGAGGGGGATAGCGGGAAATCTTTTCCGGAGAAGTGGATTTGGTTTCAGTCAAACAATTTCAAGACTGATGCTTCGATTTTTTGTGCGATTGCGAAGGTGCCAATTTTGCCTATGATTTCAAAGGCAATTCAGGGACTCATTTGTGTGCTTTTGATTGAAGGCAAGGAATATCGTTTTTCGACATATAACGGTGCGAAAGTTGTACGCATTGGCGCAACATTTGCAGGGGAGAATGAGATTACCTTTGTTGAACTTAGAAAAGGTCCACTATTACTAAAAATGAGCGTTTCTGGGGAACACGGCGCGGAGCTAAAAGCACCTACAAACGGCTCAATGGAAGGCATCATCAAAGAAAACATCGATGCGCGTGTGAAGGTTGAATTGTTTGAAAAGGGCATTAATATATTTAATGAAACTGGGATAAATTGTGGCTTTGAAAAGAACTGGGAATAATTTTTTTGGAGGTAAATATGATTGAAAATTTATCGGTGTTAGGATTAAGAAATGTGGAAAATGTAATCAGTCCTTTAGATGAAATTAGTATAGTTTTTAATTTAGGCGAAAAGGTTGAAGTGACTGATGGTGTGGGACGGATTTATCTTTCCGAAAATGTTAAAGGCAAGAATTCGTTAGTGTTTTTGGCAGGCGGTGCGATTGGAACCCAAACAGTTAAATTGTTCGGCATCGATGGAGAATGCTTAGATTCTTTTGAATTTGAATTAGAAGCAAAGACTAAAATCGTTGATAACACGGGCAAATATAGCGAATTAATGGAAATACTAGAGAAAACAATCATGTGGCACTCACCTTCTGAAAATGAAACGTTTTTTTATAAGAATAAGACTTATGAGATGTTTTGGTGGTGGTTATTAGATCATTATCATATGGCAAAGGGAGGTCAGTTCTTCAGTAATAAAGCTAGAGGGCTAGTCGATTTGTTCTGCCTAGAGCAGAGCGAATCGGGAATGATTTGGAGCAATATTTTTATTAAAGATAAAATAAATCATGTAGATTCAAAGTACGGGGAAATTAACCATAAAAGAGTAGGCGAAAGTCTGTTTTCTAGGCAACCAGTAGAAAACCACTGCGAGTATATTTTTGTAAATACTATGTTTTTGACTTGGAAAGCAAATGGGGACGATTTTTGGTTAAAAAGCGTAATTGATTCGGGCATTAAAGCATTAAATTATTCTGCCACGGATAAGCTAAGATGGTCGGAAAAGTATAAACTATTAAAAAGAGCTTATACGATTGATTCTTGGGACTTTTCTATTAAAGATGAGTACACGAAGGATACAATGCTTATTGATGAGGAAACTAAGTTTGGGATTTTCTTTGGCGATAACAACGGATACTATGTGGCTTGCAAAGAACTATCGATCATGCTTGAGCATCTTGGCAGGAAGGATGAGGCTAAAATCTTCAGCGATCGAGGCGATGAAATCCTTAGGAATCTTGACAAAATTGCTTGGAATGGTCGCTTTTACACGCATAGAATTGAAGAAGATGAGACTCTTGTCAGAGATCTAGGTGTAAATGAAAAGTCTCAAATTGCAATGTCAAATTGTTATGCTGTAAATAGAGGGATAACTCACGAGCAAAGCAAGGCAATTATTGAGACATATTTAGATTTGTTGAAGAATCTTCCGAAAGGTTCTCCAGGGGAATGGTACTCAATTTATCCCCCATTTGAAAAAGGCTTTATCCATCATGATCAGAAATGGGATTATATGAACGCAGGTGTTCACGGTCACGCGGCAGGAGAACTTGCGCTAGGTGCATTTAAAAACGGATATGAGTCTTATGGCATTGATATTTTAAATAGAGTCCATAATCTAGCAAAAAAGACTAATGGCAAGGTTAGTTTTGCATATACCGGAGCATATGAAGAACCAACTAGTAGTCAGGAGTTTAAGACGATTGACTTGTCTGCTTACGCAAACATGAATTTATCTATAGATGAAAATGGAAATGATCTAAACTGGATGTGCGAGAACGATGGAAAAAATCATTTTAGTAGTTTTCCGGCTGGGGAACAAGAGTTTTCAGGAGTCCCCTACAAAATTGCGGGTTTGGGAACGTTGGCGAAAGCAAAAGTAATTGCCGTGGGAGAGAATGAAAAAATTCACGAAATGGAGAAAGTGGTTGAAATTAGTGATAAGGCAGTTGCTATATATATTTTGCATACTGCTAATGATGTCGGAATATCCGATGTTGCAGGGGTGATTACTCTTAACTATGAGGATGGAACTTCAAAAACTCAATATATTCTCAAGGATAAACATCTCTCGGGTTGGTGGTATCCTTCTCTCGAAAACAATTATGCGGGAATTGCTTGGGAAGGCGAAAACGGTTTATGCAAAAGAATAGGCCTTTCTTGGTGCGTAATTCAGAACCCTTGTCCAGAAAAAATAATTCGCTCGATTTCTTTTTCAGGTTCTCAGGAAGGATCTATATACACAGTCTTTGGGATTACTCTGGCAAATGAAATGCCGTATGTTAAAAAACCATTAATTTCTTTCGGAGGGCCAGATAACTGGGCGGGCGGAACTTGTATGCTAGCATTGATTGAGGGCCTTGCTGGAGTCGAAAACGTAAGCACAAAATTTGATGAGGTAAAACTTTCGCCGCGCTGGGCTAATTCAGAGGTCGAAGAAGTTAAAGTTACTGCAAGATTTGAGGATTCAAACGGCTATATTTCATACAAATATATTTCTGAAGAATCTAGAATTTTATTATTCCTTACCGGCAGCGGCAATATGTGTAAGATAAATGTATTATTGTCAAACGAAAACGTAAAAAAAGTTAAAATAGATGGTATAGAAGTCGAATTTTCTCTTGAAAAAATTGAAGAATCGGTGTATTGTACTACTGAAGTGAATATGAATAAAGTAAAGTGCGTTGAAATTTGCTTTTGATATTACTAATTAGGAAGGGTTTTTGAATAATGAATAATAGAGAAAGAGTTTTAGGAACATTGAATTTTGAAAAAGTTGACAGACTTCCGTTAATTGAATGGGCTGCGTGGTGGGATAAGACTACCGACAGATGGAAGGAAGAAGGACTTGAGGAGAGCTTAGATACCAGAGAGATTATTGAACATTTTGGGCTTGATTTTTTAAGGCAGTTTTGGTTAATTCACAACGGAAATGGCTTGCCAAAAGATTTAGAACATGGTGCAGGGCCAATCGCTGATGAGGCAGATTATGATAAGTATCGATTTGCTTTGTATCCTGAGGATTCAATTAAATGGAGCGAAAGTGAAATTAGAAAAGTCAAACAAGCGCATGAAAACGGTGATTTTGCTGTTTGGATTACTTTAAACGGATATTTTTGGAATCCTAGAATTTTGTTTGGCATTGAAAATCATTTGTTCTCTTTTTACGACAATCCTGAACTTTACCATCGTATGTGCAATGATCTTTGTGAGTTTCATTTAAAAATCATAGACGAATTTTGCGAGATTTTAGTTCCTGATTTTATGTCCTTTGCAGAAGACATGTCCTACAACAATGGCCCGATGCTTTCAGAAGAGATGTTTAATGAGTTTATTAAACCTTACTATGTGAAGGTTATTGCCAAACTAAAAAGTTATGGAATAAAAGTGTTTGTCGATACCGACGGTGATGTAATGCCTATGATTCCTTGGCTTTTAGACGCAGGAGTAGAAGGGATTCTACCGCTTGAACGACAAGCAGGAGTAGATGTCGCTGAAATTAGAAAAAAATACCCAAAACTTCTAATGCTGGGCGGTTATGATAAAATGGTTATGAAACAAGGAGAAGCAGCAATGCGCGCGGAATTTGAAAGATTGCTTCCCGTAATGAGATCAGGCGGGTATCTGCCAAGCGTGGATCATCAGACACCTCCAGATGTTTCTCTAGAAAATTATGAAATTTATGCAAAACTATTTAAGGAATATTCTTATAAGGCTGCTGACAAAGGCGAAGGAACTACATAAACTCTCGCTCCCATTTCTGCATCCAAAAGCAATACACCTTTGCCGTCGGTTTCACCGACCAACATTATTTTGCTCAGGTTTTGCTCGGCGTTGCTTTCTTCTTCAGCTTGCTCATCGATAAACCATTTCAAAAACGAAGAAGTCTTGTGGTCCCTCTCCGATATAGCTTGATCTGCAATGTCGTAAATTGATTTTGTCACAAAACGTTCATGATCTAATTGAAGAGAAAGCACTTCCTCGATGGTTTTGAAATCCCAAGGTGGCGAATCAATTTGTCTAAGCTTCACTCTTCCGCCAACATGATTAATGTAGTTGAAGAAAATAAGCGCATGATCGCGCTCTTCCTGTGCTTGCACTCTGAACCAATGCGCGTAACCATTAAGATTTCTTGAAGTAAAATAGGCTTCAAACGAAAAATACAGATACGCTGAATACAATTCCTTTTGCACCTGATCGTTTAAAAGAATTTCTAATTTTTCACTGATCATAACGACACCTCACTTTATTTGTTAACTAATATATTTATCATACCAAATAATAATAAATTAAGTAAGCAAAAATTAAGTATTGTTAAAATCTTTTAGAAGCACTTTACAAAGAGAATGATGTCGAAAACATCTTGCAACTTATGCTCTGCTGTAGTATTATAGGCAAGTAAGATTTTGAGTCTTGTAATATTTTATGGAGAAGTACTCAAGAGGCTCAAGAGGACGGTTTGCTAAATCGTTAGGTCGCTAACGCGGCGCCAGGGTTCGAATCCCTGCTTCTCCGCCAAA
>JBAXHO010000039.1:0-14851 GCA_037138855.1 bacterium | reverse complement strand
AATAACTAGATATATGTTCTCAGAAAACTATCTTATTTTACAGGGTACCGGTCAACTGTTTCTGGGATAGGTGGTTTCTCTAATACAGGAAGTTGTTTTTCAGGAGTCATTATTCAATTATTTAACAAATATACTTAATACTACTATAAACTCATCCGTCCTGTATAGACATCATATTTCTTAAAATCGACTGCAACAAATATGCCAAATACCTGCAGTTCATTGCATGAAATAATTTGAATACATAATCATACGAAAAACCATTACTCTTCTAAACTTCACTAATCACCTCAAATCCCTTATAACTCCCAACCACTGAATATCCAAAAATTTTAATATCTGAACTGGCAATATTTCGGATCTTCCTGGCTGTTTCGTTCAGTGTGGCACCGGAGCCTGTGGCATCGTCAACAATTAAAATATTTCCATTAATCTTTTGATTAGGATCTATGGCAATTGAAACTTGGGCGTTAGTTATCCGATCTTCCAGTTTTCGAATCGTTTTCTGAGGGATCATAGTAGCTGTCCTCACTTTCTGGACTGTAATTTCAGATAAATCCAGATTCAAATTATTTTTCAAAAGATCCATAAATTGCACTTTTCTAGCAATTGTTGGTGGTACGTATGCGATAAATTGAATATTTTGTTTTTTTATTAAGTTAAGTAATCCTGGCTTGATCATTTTTACTATTATTCCTACCAACTCACGATTCTGTGAAGTCTTTGCAAAATATACTAGTTGTCCCAGCTTTGTTTTGCCATAATAATCTAAATTATAAAAATCACTGAAATACAAATCATCTAAATATGAAGCGCCTTTCCCAGATAAAATTCTCTTCTTGGCACTAATTAACTGTTCTTTTTTAAACTTAGCAAATATCTTCAACTGTTTTACATAACGAACTTTCTCCTTTTGGTAATCGACCTTAACTTTTTTACACCAATATTGAAATCCTTCCTTACCATAAATTTGTCGACCTTCTGGAGATACTGTAAGGTAATTTTGTTCGATAAATTCATCTTGAGCATCGAAAGTAAGTGCATCAAATATATTCTTCTCATTTTTAATATAAAATGTCTTTGGTTGAGAACCGATTTTACTTATATAATTTCCTTCATTAAGATAAATTAAGTGTTTATGAAGATTTTTATTTGAAATCTTTGCTAATAAAGTTAACTGAGAAGGCCTGATTGGACCATATTTACCAATTAAATCAAGAATGGATTGTGTTTCTTTTGATATTATTTTCATAGGTGAATTATAACAGGTGAATATTCACCAGTCAATATTCACCCCCTTATCAATATTGGCGTTACAAATAAAGCAAAATGGATACATCATAAAAGCAGCAGCTCAGAAATCACGTAGTTACAGTATATTCAATTTACTCACCAACAAAATTAAATATTTTGTCTTTTGTGATAAGTTCAAAGGTACTGCTGGGATATGTCATAATAAATTCGGTTGGAATTTTATGTTTCTTATCTTTAAAAGTAAATTCAAACGCATTTAATATCCCCCCCTTTTCCTCAATATAGTCAACTTCTTTTTGATCATATGTCCTCCAAAAGTACTGATTTACATGATTATTTACAAACTCATTAAATTTCATTCTTTCAATAATACAAAAGTTTTCCCAGAGTTTTCCAATGTCATCACGAAAGGCAAAAGTGTTGAAATTATTAATTAAACCGTTTCTGATCCCCAGGTCATAGAAAAAATATTTATTATTTTTGGTTACTTCTTTACGCAAATTTCTGGAAAAACCCGGTAATTTAAATATCACAAAAACTTTTTCAAGTAACTCAATATATTTTGATACTGTATGAACTGATAGGCCTACATTTCCAGCAATTTCGCTTAGCGATACCTCAGAGCCAATTTGAAAAGATAATACTTTCAAGATATCTCTAATCTTACTTGAATTTTTGATATTCTCAAACTCAAGTATATCCTTGTACAAATAACTCTCGATTAATTCAAATATTTCATTTTCTTTTTCAATATTAGATTGGGCTAAAATAACTCTTGGATAACTGCCATAAATCATTAATTCCTCTAATCTTTCAGTAATTTCGAACTGATTTTGCGATACTTCCCGAATAGAAAACGGATACATTTTTACAGTTCTTTTCCTGCCTGTAAGTGGCTCACCCAGGCTATAAGCCAGATCTAGTGAGGATGAACCGGAAATCAATATTTTCTTTTCAGGGAAATTATCAACAATGATCTTCAATGTATCCCCAATTAGTTTAGATTTTTGAGCTTCATCAATAACCAGTAAATCAATATCAGCAACCAACTTTTTTATTAATGAAAAATCTTTAGTTTCTATTTCATTTAATTCATAAGACCTTTCAGCATTTAACAATCTGGCTTTACCCTTATACTCTTTCACAATTTCAGTTATTAGCGTAGTTTTACCAACTCTTCTGGGACCATACAATACCAATACACGACCTGGAATCAAATACTCTACTACTTTATCTTTAATTTCTCTTCTCATAATTATTGATTAAATTAAGTATATCTTATCATTTCGTGAAGCCAATTGCAATAATTATACTAAATTCATGCATTTCAGTACATGAATTTAGCCTAACTCGTGCAATTAAAACAATCTAAATCATAATATCTGATAATTTCATTAACATAAGTTAGTTTATTAATAATATCAATTTTAAAAAAAATCCTCATAAACAAACAACAACCCCGCTTGCGCAGGGTTGTTTAAGTGTTAAAAAAAATCCTTATTTAACAGCTTCTTTAAATTCCTTTCCTGCTCGGAAAGCTGGAACTGTACGAGCTGGGATTTTGATTGTTGCACCTGTTTGTGGGTTACGACCTGTTCTAGCTTTTCTTGGAGCTGGTTTGAATGTACCAAATCCAGTCAAAGTAACTGAATCGCCTTTTGCCACAGCACTTGTTACAGCTTCCATAACTGCTTCAAGCATATCTTGAGCAGCTTTTTTTGTAGAACCTGTTTTGCTTGCAACATAATCAACGAGTGTACCTTTATTCATGATTTTTCACCTCCTTTCTTATGGATTTTTTGATTTAGAATATTCAAAATCAACAGTATCAGGATGCACTATTTGTCAAAGAAAGTCAAGCGTTTCCTTGCAGCACACCATATTTGAGCCTATATTTCGAAAGGATAAGTGCTGTATGTTCTTACAAGATCAAAAATATGTCAATATATTAATACCTTGTAAAAGCTTATTTGATGAATGCTTTCAGACATTGGAGTGATAGCATCATTATTGCAGCATATTGTCTTAAGCTAGAGAAAGCTCACATTACGCTAGGATAAAAGCAATCCGAATGATTAAAATTTTTCTTAAAGAATTGGCTGATTAACCAAGAATTTTATCAAGTCTTTTAATAGATACAGCGATATTATTCTCGGTTTCTATTAAAACTGAGTTAAAAATCCTTTGACCATTTTCCTGCATTTTGAAAGCTCTTTTGTAAGGATACTTGAAGTTGTGAATGACATTTTCAAAATCAACCCATAATGATGCATCTCTCGGCCCTACCATACCGGCATCTGAAACAAAAGCCGTAGTTTCGATTATCCTGGGATCAGCAGTAGCTACATGCGTATGAGTGCCAATCACAGCAGTGACACGATTACGAAGATAATATGCCAGACATATTTTTTCTGAGGTGGCTTCTGCATGAAAATCCAGAATAATAATATCTTTACCTGGTGTAATTCCCTTTGTTTCAAACTCATTGAGCATTTCATCTGCACTCCAAAAAGGATTGGCCACATGCTCTCGCATGAATTCCCTGCCAATTAAACAACCAATACCCATCTTGTAAGCTCCTAGGTCAATTACTGCCAGACCTTTCCCTGGAATAAAATTTCCTTTTTCGTAATTATATGGTCTCACCATAGGCAAACTGGCATCTTCAAGTTCTTCCAGAAATTCTTTATATGTCCAGACGTGTTCCCCAGCTGTAAAATAATCAATTCCATCTGACTGTAATTCCTGTAAAGCTTTACGCGTAATTCCTCTCCCACCGGAACAATTTTCGGCATTGGCAATTACAAAATCAACTTTTTCTTTTTCACGAATTTCTGGCAAAACCTTGGCGACAGTTTCTCTGCCTGGTTTACCGGAAATATCCCCAATGAAAAGTATTTTCATAAATCTACGTGATTAAGTGCTGAATTATAGCTTGAATAATTATAAAAAGAAACTCCAGGTAAAAACCTGGAGTTTCATCAATATTTCATCAAGATCGATCAAGCTGCCCTTTTTTTGAACTTCATCAAGAGAAACACTACCCCGCCAATAATCACTATTACTAAAACTTCTACAATTACAAGAGCAACAGGATTATGCAACATCATAGATATTACTATCGTCAATAAAGTAAGTACAAAAGCTATAACCATAGTAATACCACCAACTAATGCTTTACCAATTGAACCAAAAATTGGAATAATATCAGCTAATGTGGTTAATGGCGCAAATAATGAACTTAGCCCAATCCACATCATCAAAAAGCCTGCACCTCTTAACAACCAGGTCTTAATCGTATCCTCTGTTTTGATCTGGTTTAAAGCACCATCACGACTATCAGTAAAAAGCCGGAATAATTTTTGACCATCCTTTGATAGAAATGCTGTAATCGAACTACCTGATAATTTTCCAAAAACAGTAACGTTAGTGTCTAGCGACAAAACCTGATAGCTAATACGTAGATCTCCGATTTGCGGATTTGTGTATGTACTTACTGGTAGCACAGTGACAGTAGGATTATTGATATCCAAGGCTGGAGATTCTTTCATGGCAGAAATGTAAAGATAATTACTGCCAACAAGCTGGACACCAAAACTGAGAATGGAATTATCTTGAGTCAATTTCAAATCATTCAAGTTTGGCAATTTGATATTAGTCAAATCCACATCATAAACGCCAATTTTTGCTGCAGATGTAGCGGTATTTTGACTATTTAATGCTTTGGCAGGATTTTCATGTCCGATTGGAGTATTGAAATCAGCTGAATCCGTTACATTTTCGACCCAGTCTTTTTTATAGGTATAAGTAGTAGTGTCAGTCTGAGAACCACCGGTATTACTAGAGCTACTGGTTTCTGATTTTTCAGTCCAAGCATACATTTCCACGATTCGATTTACAACCGCATACTTACCAGGCTGAAGATATAGATCATCACCTAAAAGTGCTTCTGAAGTAATTTTCCCGGTCGTTGAAACTGCCTGATTGTCTAAATTTATATCTGTATTAACAACATCACTTTTTATTTCAGTACTGGATTGAGCAAGAGGAAAAAGTCCCACTCTGCCTTCATTCCAATACAATACCCCGAAAGAGGCAAAAAATAGTATGATTCCAAGAAATACTCCGGAAATTGAACTGGTTAATCGCGATCCAAGCCCTTTCTTGGTCACGACAGATACTACATCACCTGCCATTGTGGGATTTTTTAAAAAATAGAAATAATAATTTATCCTATACTAAAATAAATGACTTGGAAAGCCCTGAACTATCTCAGTAAGAATGCCTTGGCTTGAGTGTCTTCTCATGGTAAAATTCAGATATGATTCGAAAAATATTACAAATTGGTAATCCCTTCTTAAACCAAAAAGTACAACTGGTGAAGGACATCAATACTAAAGAAATTAAAACACTTATCAAAGATATGATCGACACCTGTAATGACAATGCCGATACTACAGCCGGTCTTTCAGCATCTCAATTAGGTGGAATGTATGCAATTTGTGTTTGTCGTCGTACTGATCTGGAAGAAAAATTAGGCGAAGACGTCAAGATTCCCGATGAACAACTCTGGGAAGTATTTATTAATCCTGAAATTACAAATTACTCCAAAGAAAGAGGAATTTATTGGGAAGCCTGCCTTAGTGTAGGAATTGGAGCCAATCAGCTTTGGGGACCAGTCGAACGTCCCGATCAAATTACAGTAGAATATATCAATCACAAAGGGGAAAAAGCTACATTAGATGCAAAAGGTTTCTTCGCACATATAATCCAACACGAAAATGATCACCTCAAAGGCATCCTTTTCCTAAACTATGTCAGTAACCCGGAAAACATCTGGCGCAATAATGAACTTGATACTTACCTCAAAAAATACGAGGAATTCCCACCGATTGAGTAGTAGCGGCGTATTGCAATACGCCACTACTCTATTTATAACGCTACTACCCTATTTTTAACGCCACCACTTCAGCTGCTGTTCCGATATGAGATCGCTTCTTCGAGATGCATTTGTTTAACGATCTCTGACTGATCCAGATCAGCAATAGTCCTAGCTACTTTTAAAATCCGAAAATACCCACGGGCACTCAAGTGTAAGATATCTACCGCATTGTTTATGGTTTCCGAAGCTTTTTTCGATAAGTTTAAAGTTTTTCTTAGGGCATTATTAGTCAATTCTGCATTAAAAAAAATATTTGTGATCTGTGATTTATTCAGTCGGGATAGCTGAAAATCTCTGGCAGATACTACCCTCTTTCGAACTTCTTCACTAGCTTCTAGTTGTTGGTGATTAGAAAATTCACTCTTAGTTACACGCATTACATTTAACTGTAAATCAATACGATCCAAAATCGGACCACTTATTCTTTTCCTATATTTGTCCAAATCCATTGAACTACAGCTGCATGGCTTCTCTACATCTCCCAAAAATCCACATTTACACGGATTCATAGCTGTAATTAAAATAAAATTGGCAGGAAATGTCATCATTCCAGAAGCTCTGGAAATATTTACAATTCTATCTTCCAAAGGTTGTCTTAATGCCTCAAGAGTCCTTGGGCCAAATTCATTAAACTCATCCAGGAAAAGAACTCCCCTACTCGCTAAAGAGATTTCACCTGGTCTGGGAATAGTACCGCCACCAACCATTGCTGCATAGGAAATGGTATGATGAGGATTACGAAATGGCCGTAATTTGATCAAATCATTACCGGCCAACAAACCAGAAATACTATGGATTTTGGTCACTTCTACCCTTTCTTGATAGCTAAGCGGTGGAAGAATATTTAAAACTGAACGAGCTAATAATGTCTTACCTGATCCAGGTGGTCCGGAAAATAACACATTGTGTCCACCACTTGCTGCTATTTCCAAAATTCGTTTGGCAATTAGTTGACCCTTGATTAATTTAAAATCATAATTTTCTTCATACCGAATTTCATCTGCTTTATCCAGACTAGCAACATATTTCAAGTCAATTTTCTTTTGAAAATAGTCCACGATTTCAGATAAATTTTTCACTGGATGAACTTCAATTCCCGCAGTAATTCCCGCTTCAAGTGCATTAAATTTAGGAAGAAAAATATGTTTGAAATTGAATTTCTTACTACTATCAGCAATAATTAATGCCCCGTTACAACCACGCGTATCACCATCCAAAGATAGCTCGCCCCAAAAAACACTACTATCTAGATCTCCTTGCAATTGCCCAGAGCAGAGAAGTATCCCCACAGCAATTGGCAGATCATAAGAAGTCTCATTCTTAATAAGATTTGCTGGTGCAAGATTCACCGTAATTCTCTGTGTGGGCATTTGAAAACCTGAATTACGTATCGCTGCTGCCACACGATCTTTTGCCTCCTGTACAGCTTTACCAGCCAATCCGACAATATTGAATGCCTGTAAACCCAGCTTGATATCCACTTCTACCTCAACTAACTGTCCATCAATACCTACTAATGCAATGCTATAAATTTTACTTATCATAATAAATATTTTATTTGAATTAAAAGCATAACTCACAATTCTTAAAAATTTCTTAAATTTGAGGATAAAGTCGATAAACTATCGACTTTATAACTAATAATTGTAGCTATAATAGCCTGAGATTTTAAATCTGGTGTGCATATTCGAAATTAACTTCAGCTGATTTAAAATAAAAGGTTAAAATTTTGAAAAGAGTATGGAATTAATTAAAAAGATACGAGAAGTGACGAAAGTGATTAACTATCAACAATATTGAGAAAAATTTGTATTGGAACGCAAAATTTCCGTTTCACGTGTTCCAAACCCTTTAAGCTCAAGGGTTTCAAGGAAACCAGACATTTTTAAATTTACAATATTTTGACATATTGCTGAATTGCCTTGATAGTAAAGCTAAACGAAGGAAATAATAGATGTATTTTTTACATCAAAAATAAAAGCGTTTCACGGATATTTGGATAAAGATTTAAAAAATGAAAGAAGAAATCTATTAGTTAACAGCTGAAATTTGCTGTTTTAGAAGACTTTTAAGCATATTTACCAGTTCGAAATTTTTTAAATATGAGGCAAAGAATTCGTTTTTTTGTAAATTTCCCAATACTAGCTGATCTGCAAAAATAATCATTTCACTGGCAATTTCAAAAATCGGGGAGGGAAGAATCACTGTAGAGCGTAACATTCTGGCATCTCTTTTATTCAATTCCAGGAGATTATTACCACGATTTGCAATCAAAAAAGTAAATACTTGTTCACGCAGCAAATGATTATGAAATTTCGGATCAGGTAAGGCATAGTTATCCAGATCTGGAATTAGATGGTAAATGTGGTCTAATTTGGTGATATTAAATATTTTTTTATAAACTGCATCATAGCCATTTAGTCCACTAAAGACTTTAACTATTGGTTTACTAGTATTGCTATAATACATTTCTGTCAAACCAGTCATCAAACGCCCGATACTATTAGCAGCATCTTTTGACTTTCTGACCTGCTCATTCACAATTTCTTCAAGTAATTTGGGATCTTCTGCGGTAAAATAGCGACGTGAATTTTTTTCCATTTCAGTAACTAATCCTTTGTTGATCAGACTAGTCAAATAATCATAGACATTTGTTCGGCCAATTTCAGTTCTTTTGGCAAGAGCGCTGGCACCGGCATCGCCAAATTTCAAAAGTGCATAATAAATTTTCGCTTCATGTTCTGAAAGCCCGGACGCAATAAGGTCTTTGATATACATAGTTTTTATAGATTAATTTTGGCTAATGTGCCTGTTTCAATATTATACATAAAATGCCCGGTATTTTTAGTGACTAATAGAAATTTTGTATTCTGAATTAAATTCATTTGCTCAATATGATCGAGTAGAGAAGTGGTATTAGAATTTTTATATAAATTGTAATCAGCAGCAATTTGCTTAAGATAAAAAATTGAACCATCAGAACTAAATTGTACATTGCGGTAATTACCAGGAAGAAAAGAATACTTTGTTTTGACTGAAGTTACACAATTTAAAACCCAAATATTGCTTTTAGTAGCATCTGCATAATTGAGAAGTAATAAAGACTGATCCATACTATCAACAATTATAAAATTACCATCTGTAAGCTTTTCACTAGTTTTATTTTCACTATTCCAACGATAAATTGCGTTTTCGGTAGTAAAAAATAATGTACTATTCAAATATTTAATACTAGTTATCACTTCATTGACTTCCAATACAAAATCTCCAGATTGATCAATAATTTGTTGAGAAGTACCAATTTGATAAAAATTATTTCCCCCATAATCTGCAGTAAATTTCTCTGAATTTAGAAAAATGGTGTTTAGTATTTGAGCTCCATCAGAACTAATCGTGATAACCAGCAATTCCTTTGTGCATTGAACTAAAGCTTGCTGTAAATTCATTTTAATAATTTTACATTGTCCTGATTTCTGAGCTAAATCAACAGGACTAGAGCCATCAAAATTAACTGCCTTAATAATTGAATTGCCTGCTTCCTGTGAAATCACTAATATTTTACCTAAAGGGACGAGAGTAATTGCTCCCAAGGAGTTTTCACCAGGTTCAACTTGAATGTTTTGCTCAAAATCAAGATAGCCCTTTTTGGAAACTTTCAAAATAGCTACCTCGCCAATTTGCAGATCAATAATATCAAGCTGATTTTGATTAATAGCTCCAGCTTGTGCATCAATATATATTTCACCTTGTTTTAACTGCACACGATCAGGTACCAGCGCCTCATTTGTAAGAAAATCGTGAATCTGAGCCTTGATATCTCCTTTAGTAACGAGATAAATATTTTCATTAAAACTGCCAGATAAAATATTAACTTCTTTTATCTGGTCTTCATAATAAGGAGATTGTAATTTAAACTGATACTTGCCAGTTAATAAACGGCCGGTAGATAACTGATAACCTTTATTCAATTGTAATTCTTGATCATTGAGCCTGATGCTGAAATCACTGGTATAAAATGTCTGACTATCAAAAATCAGCTGATATGTGACTTCGCCATATTCCTGTGCACTAAGCTGAAAATTCTTTTGGTTCATGAATCTTTTTAATTTAATCGACTCTTCTTTGACATAAAAACCATTTAATTCGAGCTTAATATTAAATACACCATATTTTAATTCATCAATACGAAAAAATCCGTCTGCATTACTAATTGTAGAACGATTTTGTATCTGAATACTGACATCTGACAAGGGTTTGCCTGATGAATCACGGACATACCCGGTAATGCTGCTACCAAAGTATTTATTGTCTAAACCAAAAACAATCATCAATATGAATCCGGCACTAACAAGTATTCCCAAAATACCTGCAAGAATTAGACCAATCAAGAGAGTAGGGTACTTCTGCGTAGATGCACTAGAAATTTTATGAAATTTTTTCAAGGAAAAATTGATCATAATAAAATTTTTCTGTTACAATAAAAATAAGTTTCTGCCCTAAACATACTCTAGCATTTTTTCTCTTAAAACATAATTAAATGCCAAACACTTTTAGCAAGTTTATCAATAATTCTGATAATTTCTTAATTGTCACTCCAGTAGATGCCGATATCGACTTACTAGTAGCAGCTTATGCATTGCTCAAAGGATTAACTGCTGTTAATAAAAAAGTGTCTTTTTATTTTCCAGATCTTCAACTTCCTAAATTATTTCATGATCTCCAGCTCCAGAATCTCAAAATTACCAATTTAAACGAAACACAACAACTCAAAGTCACATTAGAAAATTTCGATAGCTGGATCAGCGACGTAAAATGGAAGAATTTTGAAAAACATTCTGAAATCGAACTACTAATGAATTCAATTCCAAAAAATCCTCTTGAACTTAAGTATTCCTTTCAAAACTTTGCCGGACTTATCACTTTTGACCAAGCCACTTTTGATCTTGCTCCACTAAAGGCGCTAGCAAATACAAGCCAGATCTTGAGAATTTCCAATCAACAAAATACTCCTAACAAATCTTTAACATTCAATGAACCAAAAATTTCATACTCACAGTTGGTTTATCAATTTATGAAAGAAGTGAATCTGCCTATCAAACGAACTGCCTGTAAATTTTTAATTGCCGGAATTTACCAGGGAACAAATTCACTCCAAAATAATATCAATGCAAATACCTTCAAGGCTTTGGCAGATTTAACCAGCCAAAACATATCAATTACAGAAGCAATTGCAATGGTAATACCACAAACAGATGCCAAACAACCCATTAAAACTCAACCGCTAGAGCCATTTATGAAGTTCTCACCACGAAAAAACAAAAAAAATAAACAATTTAATTCAGAAACAAATCCTATACAGGTCAAACTAGAAGAGCAAGTAGTCAGAGAGGTAGAACCTGTTCCAGTAATGCAATTACCTATATCACCAATTGCTCCTAGCAACATTATTGATCCTTTAGCTCCAGCCAAAGAATTACCCATACCTTTGAATTTGAGAGAAGTCCAGAATAAACCAATTGAATCAAATACACCACTACCGCCAGCTAGATGAGAAAGAAAATTGATATTAGAATCTCGATTTTTTCTCCAAGGTGTACTTTATTCCCAGTAAAGTACCTGTCGTTGTGAGATAATCTTGTTCAAGACTTTTGAGTACTTTATCTAAAGGAATCTTAACAATATTTAAAATTTCATTTTCATCACGTTTTATTTTACCCAAGGTAAAATCTTCAACCAGATAGTAACTTTTAAAGCCACTGAGATGTGGTCCATTACTCAAATTGCCAATTAATTTTGTAAAAGTACCGCCTTGCAATCCAATTTCCTCTTCTAATTCCCGCTTTATTTCGCTTATTTCAGCATGGTTTTCATCATATCTGGCACCGACCAGCTGAGTTAGTACTTTTTCTGGACCTGTCCGCCATTCCTGAACAAGAATCACCTCGTTTTCTTTGGTAATGGGAACTGCATAAACTATATCTGAAATCACCACTCGATCCCATTCAACAACTTTATTTTCAGGAGTTTTTAATTTTAAAGTATCAAAACGTAATTTGTTACCCTGATAGCGAGTCGTGGAGGAGAGGATCTGAAAGTCGAACATGGAAAATAAAATAAAAAGTAGCAAGTAGCAAAAAAAATATCTAGTATCTAGTATCTAGTATCTAGTATCTAGTATCTAGTATCTAGTATCTAGTAAAAAATTATAAGTTATTAATATTTATTTCCAATTTGCAATTTACAGATTTCAGTTTTCATCATTATTTAAACACTGCCGTCCTCAAACTCATCTTCTGTATCTGCGATTTCTGAAGGCTCTGGAGGTTTACCTTTGAGGGAATTTAAAAAAGCATCGGCATCAGTAATCAAAACATCGCGGGGCTTACTGCCATTGGGAGCACCCACGACACCAAGCTCTTCCAATTCATCAAGTATTCTGGCAGCCCGGTTATAACCAAGACTCAATTTCCGTTGTAATAATGAAGCAGACCCTTTTTGCGCATTCACAATCACATGAACTGCATTTTCAAACTGATTATCTGAAGAGAGGCTATCGGCTTCTGCAGTATTGGTTTCGTCTTTTGGATCCACCTTTTTCTCGATCACTTCTTTAGTGTAATGTACTTCAGGAACTTGGTCTTTGATATATTGTACAATCCGTTGAATTTCTTCCGGTGCCATCCACATCCCCTGAATCCGAACTGGTTTGCCAAATGATGGGTCTTTAAAAAGCATATCACCATTACCCAATAATGATTCTGAGCCAATCTGGTCCATAATCACGCGGGAATCAATTTGTGTAGTCACGCTCATCCCGACACGGGCTGGAATATTGGCCTTGATCAGACCAGTAATCACATCTACAGAAGGCCTTTGCGTTGCTAAAATCAAATGAATTCCTGTTGCTCGGGCTTTTTGTGCAAGGCGGACAATGGCAGTTTCAGTTTCTACTTTGTTGGTCGACATCATCATATCCGCCATCTCATCAATGACGATTACAATGTAAGGTAAAGCAGAGAATCCCATCAATTTATTATATGCTTCAATATTTCTAACTTTAGCTAAGCGAAAAATTGTATAACGACTTTCCATTTCTGCAATTGCCCATTTTAAAGCATTTAATACCTTGTCCATTTCAGTAATAACAGGAGTAAGCAGGTGAGCAATCCCGTTATAATCTGAAAGTTCAACCTGTTTTGGATCGACCATAATAAACTTCACCTCATCAGGAGTTTTAGTCATTAAAAGACTGGCAATAAAACTATTAGTGAGAACTGACTTTCCCGAACCAGTAGCACCAGCCACAAGGATATGCGGCATTTTTTGCAGATTGACTGCAAGTTTTTCACCACTAATATTTTTACCAAGACCAATTGGTAATTGAAACTTTTGAGCATTACCTAACACCGGTCCACTCATTATTTCCTTGGAATACACAAGTGCTCTTTCTGCATTGGGAATTTCAATTCCTACATAAGAAGTACCAGGAATCGGAGCTTCAATACGTAGAGAATTGGATGAAGTTGCTAATGCTAAAGCCATATCATTACTTAAATTGGCGATCTTAGAAACTTTAGTGCCTAAAGCAATATCCAAAGCATATTGGGTAACTGAAGGACCGACAAGTACATCGACCACTTTGGCTTTGACTCCAAAACTATTTAAAGTCTGTTCAATAATATCAGCATTTTTACTAATATCTTCCTTTTTAATAGTAATTTTTTGTGGCGTATTTAATAAGCTAAGCGGCGGTAATTTCCAATCAGGATACTTCAATTCTTCATTAACAAATGCTCCTTCACGGGATACTTCTTTGATTTCTACATTGGCTGATTTTTCAGAAACTTTATTACCAGAAATATCTGCAACAGATGTTTTCTCATTCCGGGCTTCTTCCATGGGCTTTGCCTGATCTACTCCATCACTTTTTGCTTTATTTTTACGAAAATCACCAAAAGTAGAAGGCTTCAACAATGGGATATCCATGGTTTGACGCTCAACCTGCTCTATTTTGGGCTTTTTAAATAATGACCAGATTTTTAAAAATATTTTCCCCAATACCTCCATAAACTGCGATATACTCATGGAAAGAGCCACAGGAACTGAAAATAAAATAATCACAAAAAAGAAAACTGGTGTGAAATTTAAAAAAATATTTTCACTAAGAAACCGATAGAGATAAAATCCAACAATACCACCGTATTCAGCTCCCTGTGAAGGCTGTAAAGTATAACCACCACCGAAAATTGAATTGATAAAACCAGCATAAGCAAGCAGGAAAAAAACCTGTGCGATGATGCTTCTACCTGTAGCGATAGGGAACTTACTCCGAAATAAATAAAGGCAGAGGTCAAATAATAAAATCGTCAAAAAAATTGTCGCAGTACCAGTTAAATTCTTTAAAAAAAGAAAAATCCCCCCTGTTAAAAAATAACTTAATAAAGTCAACACACCCAGAAAAAGAAAAATCAAGCCGAATAAAGACTTGGTTTCATTACTATCATAGGTTATTCTTTTTTTTGATTTTCGATATGCTTTTCTAGACATAGTATTAAAATTAATTATAAACAGTTATTGGAAATTTTCAAAGGAGATAATGAATGATGCGTTAGATAAATGAAACTGTTACCGAAATGACCTCCGTTAGATAAGTCA
>JBAXHO010000038.1:0-15124 GCA_037138855.1 bacterium | reverse complement strand
ACATCACTATTACCTTTTCAGCGAAATTAGCAACGCGAAATTACCATTATCCCAATATCTGTGATAAAAAGATGATACTGATAATTACCCTGACTGGGATTTGTTCGTTTGATACAAATTTGAGCAGAAATACAATAATTTTCCTCAATTTTCGAGTATGAAAAGTGACTGCTGCTTGAATAAAGGTAAAAACCAAGTATTACTATTCCAGTTAAAATCAAAAGCGATGCTGATATAAAAAAAAATAGAATTTTACTAGGTTTTTTCATCAAATATTTTACACATTTAAAGCTACAACGAATTATTATCCTGTAAAATCACATGATATTCCTTTTTTACGATATCGCTGATGGTGAAACTAACTGCAGTGGGGCAAATACAAGCCATTTCTCCAGATTCAAATAACCTGTGTTCAGCGCGATACTTTATAATTAAAGCTTCATTTTGAATTTCATAATCTGCAATAATTCTTGACTGCCCACAATTTGGGCTAATAGTTGTCTTGATAATAAATGAATTGTTACTCCATTCAGTTGAATTGATTTTTTGGATATCAGGACCAGCGCCTGAACAATTTCCGACTTTTATTGTTAAATTATGTTTGAGTGATCTTTGCTTGGGATTGAAATATGTGCTTAGTATTACAAGCGAAAATACAGAAATAACAAGGATCAGCAAACAAGAAAATAATAAAATCATTTCCTTAGTAAAAAATTTTCTGGTAATTAAACTCATGAAATTGTAAAAAATGAAAGGCAAACTGTTATCAATTTATGATAGCAAATAATTCTAATCTTTTATTCAACCGCCGCGTCATTTTTCCATTTCCAGGCAACCACAATGATCACTAGGGCGATAATTGTTTCGATGGCAGCAATGACAATGTAGTGTGGATAGGTCGACATACCACCCCAGACATAAAGTATGGTAAAGATAGCGACAGCGATATTGAGGATGCGATTAATTTTATAATTGAGAATTTTTGCAAATAAAATCATCAGCAAAGGAATATTTGTAAGAAACACTGCAACCAACATCAAAGTCTGTGCATCTCCAGGCAATTCCGGACGAACAAATTTATCAAGCATCACCACAAAACCAAAGATGTCATTAAAAATCATATTCAACATCAGGACAAGCCACAACGTTGATAAAATATCTCGTGTGTTTTTGACTTTCATAGGAAAATTTTTTAATAAATTAATAACTTAAATTTAGCACGGATTAATGCACTTAGCAAAATTAGCAATAATTTACGTTACGGTACATTAGAAATGACCTAGGATTATAAAAAAGCTTAATTGAAAATGCGAGTGATGAACTAAGTCAACACTACATATATTTCTTTTTCGTCATTTATAGCTCAGGCCTTAGAGATTCGATCTCTTCAATTAAATATTTCAAACTGGTTTCGCCATACTTTGTCCTGGTGTAATCATAGAACTCTTGCATCTTTTGTTGGTAGGTATTTTCGTAAATTGAAGCTTGTAAAATCATTTCAATTTTATCCATTTGTTTTACAAAAATCGCTTCTGCCGTTTGGCCTTCCTCAATTTCTGTCCAGAGATTGATAAACTCTTCACCATCAGCGATGTTTTTGAAAAGGTCTTTAATAGCTGATTTTTCGCGATTGTATTTATCGTCTGGATTTTCATTTTCAATTGTTGTTTTTAAATCCCCTATGATAATTTCACCGAAGTCATGTATCAGACTCATTTTCATGTATTTACAAATATCAAGATCGCTCGCCAGTTTGTCCTTAAAAAGCAAACCTAATAAGATTACTCCCAAAGTATGTTCTGCGACACTTTCACATTTAGACTCGGGGACAAATCGTAGCCACCCCTGACGGTATAAGAGTTTTAGTTTATTGAATTGAAGATATAACTGAATGTTCGGATCAGTTTGCTTTTTGAGCAGGCTGGTAGGAAGGGAGTTTTTAGTTTTCATAATATTAATTTTTGACTTCAATTAACTATATTATTAAATTACAAAATTTTAATCTCTTGTAAATTTTTTCGTCAAAATTTTAGAAATTTGTTTACAATAAACTTGTCGAATTACTAATAAATAACATGATTACCAATAAATTTTAAAGATTTCTTAACATTTACCCGCCAAACCTCCCAACCATGACTACCAGAAGTTAATTTAAAGGTATTTGTCACTCCTTTTTTATTTAGCAAATCTCTCAAGTTATTATTATCTTGAATGAAACTCGCATTATCATACGAACCAATATCAAAGTATACATAAGTCTCAGAATTTAATGGATTTTTGTTAATTAAATTTATTGGATCATCATTGCTAAAGTCACTCAAATTTTGATATAAATCGTCAGCGTTTAATTTGTCCATATTGGTATAACCACTATGGGAAATAATAATACCAAAGACATCATTGTTTTTCAGTCCAATTGAAAGAGAACCAAAACCCCCTGACGAACTACCTCCAATTATTCGAGAAGACCTATTAGCAAGGGTACGATATTTACTATCAATATAGCCAACTAACTCTTTTGAAATGAAGCTTCCCATATTTTGATCAACCTTTGTAGCATCAACATACTGTGAATCTTCTACAAACAAGCCATTGGCATTGGGGAAAACAAATATCATTGGAGGAATTTCCTTCTTGAAAATCATTTCGTCTAAAGTATTTTGAAGATTCCCATTGATTAACCAATCAGATTCATTCCCTGGAAAACCATGTAAGAAATAAACAACGGGATATCTTTTATCTAAATTTAAATCATATTCAAAGGGTAAATAAACATTAACTTGGCGATTGTCATCTTTTAGAACAGTAGATACTAGAACTAACTCTTGGACTTGTCCTTTATTGATAAAAAAATTGTTTTGATTAATGAATTGAAAGTATTGTTGTTGGAAAAATGTAAATATTTTTGTACCATAGATCAAAATACAAATTGTACAAATTATGACAAACAAAACAATTGTAGATAAACCGATTTTCTTAAGCACATTATTATTAATAACGTTTTTCTAATATCAGATATTTATTAAAATTATAGTCTTTAGTTGATTCTTTCGTTAATATAGTTTCATTCTTTAGTCTGAAAACTTCTAAAACAGTTTCTTATTGATCAATATCACTTATATTATCAATTTAGAGTTTTAAAATTGGTTATAAGTGGAAGCTGGGCAAGGGTCAAACTAGTTTAAAAGATTATCAATTCTATCCTTCTCTGATGTAAGTTGCCAAATCTCGTCAAATACAGATTTAAAAGAGGTCGATAAATGATTACTCTTTACTTCACTTCCGACAATCTTACCACCTTCGGTTGCATGTGTTGCCACAATATCATCATAGATAATAATTTCACCCTTTAATTTGAAATCGGGTTTGTGATAAATTCTTTCATCAAATTGAAATGCAAGTTCAGCAGCAGGACCATAATACTTTTCCCTATTGCCATATTCTTCATAAGCGTATTTTGCATATTCAGCATCACCAATTATCCTGACAGGGATCTTTAGTCGTGCAAATTCAATTAAGTGATATTCCAACCATTTATCACCAACAAGTTTCCTTCTTACTAAACTAGTAAAAACACGAATTAATCCAGAAGACTTCTGCATATTCCAATACGTTTGGCGCAATCCACCGCGTCCCTCGTAATAACGTATCTCTAAAGGAGTGGCATTAGTCTTTGAGGTATTTTCTGCTTTAACTATTAATTCGTTAAAATTGCTTTCTCTCTCCTTTAGCTTTTGTTTTTGTTCTGCAAAAATCCATTTTAATGAAGATAAATCAGCTAGACGAATATTCTTTCCTTGAGTTGTTAATACGTATTGAATCCAGCCCTGGGTTTCCAGTCTATCTAAACAGCGATAAATCGAACTTCTTGAGATACCTGTTTTTTTACCAATTTCGCTCACAGATACATCTAAATGCTCAGTAAGATAGGAAATTATAAGTACTGCTTCAGTACTTAATCCAAGCTCACTTAAAGTAGTTTGTATTGCTAAATTGTTTCCCATAATGACGAACAGATAAACACTATTGATAAAAGGCTTTAAAATTAAACGATTTAAGATTACTTAAATATTCTACTCGTTATAAAAGTAAAGTAAAAGACCATGATAAACATATTTATCGGAACAATTATCAATGCCTTTATTATACTCCTCGCAGGTTTATTTGGAGTAATAATCAATAAAAAATTGAATAAAGAAACTGCCATTGAGATTATGTCACTTATTGCATTAATTGCAATGATAACAGGTTTTAATATGGCTCTAAAATCCAATAATATTCTTCTTGCTCTGCTCAGTTTAGCAATCTCGCTTGGCATAGGGATCTATTTTAAAGTTGATGAAAAAATTAATAAGCTAATCAGAGTGCAAGATATCTTTCAAATTAATTCAGCTGATCAGTCCAATATTTTTTCAGGAATGATTATTGCAAGCATGATTTCACTTATTGGACCATTAGCAATTATTGGCTCCATCCAAAGTGGAATAAGTGGAGACATAGCGCTATTAATCTTAAAATCAGGTTTTGATTTCATTGCCACTTTGATATTAGCTGCTTCATTAGGAAAAGGCGTTATTTATTCCGTAATTCCAATTTTCATTATTCAAAGTTTATTAGTGCTATTAGGGCATGCTTTAGGAGGATTCATTCCTGCTGCTCTAATAAATGAATTGTCAGCAACCGGTGGAGTTATTTTAATTGCAATGGCAATGTCAGTTATTGGTGTTAAGCATTTTAAAGTGATTAGTTTAATATTTGGTTTGCTTTTAGTTCCAATATTTTATTTGATATTTGTTCAATTAAAGCTTTTATGAAAATGGGTGGGTAGTTTCAATTGGTTAAAACCTCTGTCTCCAAAACAGGAATTGCAAGTTCGAGTCTTGCCCCACCTGTAGTTAATTTTAAATTTTAATAATAATTAAATGAATATTTCAAAACAAAAACGGATCTTAACAGGAGATCGTCCTACTGGGCGCCTTCATATTGGGCATTACATTGGTACACTCAAGAATCGAGTTAAACTTCAATCGGAATATGAAACTTTTATCCTAATTGCTAACATTCATGCCTTATCAGATCATGCAGATAATCCTTCGATGGTTCGACAAAATATTGAGGAGTTATTGTGTGATTACTATGCCGCAGGTATAGATTTTAATAAAACAACAGTTTATATTCAAAGCGAAGTGCCTGAGGTCCATGAAATATTTATGTATCTAGCAAACTTTACAACTTATCAACAAATTCTTCATAATCCTACTATCAAAACTGAGATTCGGCAAAAGCAGATGGAACAATCAACCCCTTTAGGATTTTTCCTATACCCTGTTCACCAAGCAGCAGATATCTTATGTGTAAATGCTGATCTTGTCCCAGTTGGTCCAGATCAAGCTCCAATGATTGAAAATTGTCGTGAAATTGCTCAAAAATTTAATAATAGCTATCAAGTAAATATTCTTAATGAACCTGAGGTTTTGTTAGGAACTCCAGTAAGTGTGCCTGGTATCGATGGCAATGCAAAAATGGGGAAAAGTTTACATAATGGCATTTATCTATCCGATACGAAAGAAGAGTTAAAAAATAAAATCAAGAAAATTTATACAGATCCTAAGAGAATTCATGCCACGGATAAAGGTAGTCTAAAAGACAATGTAGCTTTCATTTATCATGATTTATTTAATGATAATTTACAAGAAGTGCAAGATCTAAAAAAACGCTATGTGAACGGTCAAGTCAGCGATGTTGCAGTTAAAGAAAAGCTTTTTCAAGCAATGAATCATGTGCTCGCCCCCATCCGAGAAAAAAGACATGAAGCTGAGAAGCGTAAATCAGAACTGTTAAATATGGCGCTAGACGGCAGTCACCAAGTCCGAAAAATTGCGCGAGATATTGCAGATCAAATGAAAGAAGCGATGAAAATAAAATTTTAAAATGAATGGACAAATTGAAGGATAAAATATAAAACCAATCTGTGTTGAAAATATTATAGACAGGTATTGTACCTAGCCCAAAATGCTTAACGAACTTTAAATTGCAAAATATTCAAATAATTTAAATCTATTAATCAATCTGCTCATCGAGAAATTCATTCAACAATGCTTCATCCTGAATTACATCATTTACTTCATCAATTACAAAAAATACAGGATCAAAAGAATCTTCTCCCCACCAGTCAGAAAGTTCTCGATACTCCTTTCCTTTTTTCTTTTTCATAACTTTAATAAAGTGCTCATAGCCAGGATAACTTCCAATATCTTCTGGCGGTGCAGCATTTGCACCATTGACACAAACCGGATATGGTGCAGAAGGATCCAGATTTTTTTCTGCTTTAATTTTCACAGTCATTGTCCAGCTATCTCCAAAATCGTATTCATATTGAAATTGAGTTAATCCAAATTGATAGATATCATCAATTGTAAATTTTTTCCAATCAATCCATCCCTCCGGAGAATCATCTATTGATATGTCAGAATATGTCTTATTTTTAATATAAAAAGCTGATAAATGGTAGCCACTCCAATTCATCGATGAGAATATATAGTATGAAAGTATGTTCAATTTCACATCTCCACGAATCCAAAGTTTTCTCCAAATTGTTGGCTTCCAATCGTTTAATGAAATTATTAAAGAATACAAATGCAATTGATTCTTATTTTGTCTTGTTTTCATAAAAATAACTATAAAAAATAGTTTTGAAAAAGTAACCAATTAATGATAACAATAGTAAAGGATTTTCGATATTTATTAAAGCATGAATGCATTTCATACTGAAATTTCGTTTTATTGTCTTTTGAAAGAAGTTGACATAGCTATAACCGATGTGAAATCTTTTCAATACCTTACTTTGTAACAGTAATAATTGCGAGTAATTGAAACTGTTTATACGACACAATATTTTATATCATGCTTAAATAATTTCCAATAGATGAAGAAATTTACTAATAATACTGTTTGCAAAAGCAGTATTGCCTTAGCAGGTGATAGCAGATCAGCTGTAAAGCCAAGTAGTATTGAGACAAGGCCAAAGAGTATACTGCCTGCAAGTGAGTTTAATGAACCCATGGTCGCCCGTTCTTCATCAGCAAATTCTTGCTGCATTAATGTACTTTTGGCAACAGTAGCGACACCAAACGAAACTGAGGTTGCTGACATCAGTAACGGGGATAGAAAAGTTGGAAACGCTGCTGCTACAATATTAGCCATTCTATTAAAAATATAATCAGTGAAAAGCAGCTTAAGCGCACCAAATTTGCGAATTAGCTTTCCACTAAAATGAAAACTTAGTGCACCAGCAATATTTGATAATGTCCCAACAATCCCAATTGCCCATACAGGCCAGAGAGTGTTATAAAATGCTGGTACAAATTTATAAGAAGCATCACCAAAACCAGATCCAATCATTGAAGAAAGACTTAGTAATCTTAATTTCTTGTTATGTAAAAATTTTTCATAAGCTTCTTTTAGATGTAAGTAAACATTTTCACAATTATTTGTATGTATCTTTGGCTCGATAAGTTTAAAAGCAAGAACCACGCAAACTATTTGAGGAATAACTGACAGCCACATAATAATAGGCAATGACTTAGTAGCAAGAATACCTCCTAAAACAGCTGATAAGCCCCCAGCGATTTGTAAAGTGGTACTTACTTTCCCTAGAAATTCACTATATTGCTGTTTGTTTTTAGACTGTGTCAGAGTATCGTGAAGTAAGGCGTCGTTATTTCCACTATAGAATGATCGTGATAAACCTTCGAAAATAGTTCCAATTGCCAATATCCAAAACGATTGACCAATTGCATAAAAGCTGCCACAGAGTACAGCTGCAAATGCTCCCCAGATGACAGTTTTCCGTCGACCAATTCTATCTGAAAAGACTCCAGTTGGTATCTCAAAAACTGCAGAGGAAATCATCACAAGCGAAAAAATACTCATTCCTAAAGTAAAGGAACCAGTTACTTGGGAAAAATATATTATGGCGATTGGTAAGTAAAGTTTAAACTCACTAAAGAAATTAAACCATTTTAAAATTTTTATATTTGACTGAACTTGCATAGCTGAAGTATAACAGTTTTTGAGGCTAACTAGCAGTAAAGATGAAATTGGATAAGGTAGACAAGTTTGAACCTTTCTCTCTCCTCACCTTCTCTTTATCTATTATTTTACCGAAGGTATCTTTCAATTGAAAGTCGTGTTTAATTTTAGCAAATATTTAAGTCGACCATTTACTCAAACAATTCCAATACTTAGTTTATTATTGCAGAAATTCATCCTTTTGTGATTTTTGACTAACGAAAACTACGTATTATTCTCAATAATCATCCCATCAATCATTATCTGTACTCCTGTTTTGGTATAATATGGGAAACGCGCTGGAATAATTAACATAATTGTTACGTTGTGCTTTTCCATTTCTCCGATCTCAACTGTGAATGGGCCAGTTCTCCAACCCAAATCATTATATTGAGAAGGGCGACCGTTAATTTTTAAAGTGAACGATCCAAACCATTTATTCAATGTATAACTTATTCTGCTTTCTTCATTATTTCCAACAATGAATTCAGCTTCTTGTATCATATTTAACATCAAGAATTTTTATAAAAACTGGAGCTATTTCTTTTTAATTTTTTGCACAAACCATTTAATGATTTATACAGCTGGTTGCGGGAGCTGGACAAACTGATTAACTTTTTCCACCTCCATCCATTCACTATTATACGTTTACCAAGACTTTCTTTCAATTGGACAGAGCATTTAAATCAGAAATTATTCACTGTCAAAACTAACTTCTTAGAAATTACTTAAATAGCTTATTATCAAGCAATTCACAATATTCAGTATACTAACTATCTCGGAAACGTTGATTCTACCTATACTTTTGCGTCAAAATCAAAAATCTTTTTCAAAAATTACTCAATGATTCTGAACAAAATGATGAACAATTCATTATCTAACTTAATCTAATAGTACTATGATTTATAAATATGGGAAAGGTCGAAGAGTCTACAGAAATTCTGGATTTGGTAGTTTTGGTTGTATTGGAACAATTATCTGGTTTCCTGTTTATTTATTTTTACTACTTCTCCGAATATTTTTCAGAGAGTAACTTATACGATTTTGATTTCAGTGCAAGTATTGAGACTATTAATCCAATTATACCTGCGATCAAAAATATTAATGCGATACCTCTTCCGACACCTACACCAAACCACCCGCCAATCAAATGTACACCAGCGCCAGTTGTCATTAAAGGGATAAACACAAACTCAGCTAGCGGAGCAATTAAGAAAGCTACAAATGGTGAAACTGATTGTTCTATTGTTTGAGCAAAACCAAATACTTTCCCTTGATGTTCATATGGTACAACTTTTTGTAAAAATGTTTGCTCTGCGGCTTCAATATATGTCATTAAACAAATCCAAAGAAACGTACCTATTGTAAAGAGAACAATCCAGGAGTTGGCCATTAAGAAAATCACAATAATCGACATAACTAGGTTGCCATAAAGCATGGATTTCAATGCATTTGCACCTACTCCCTTTTTTGCAATGATTAATCCTGCTATTACAGATCCTAAACTAAAGATTCCCCAAAGAATTCCCCATACTTGAACTGGAACAACAGTAAGACCATAAGAATCCATGAGCGAATTAAATATACCACCAAGGAAATTGTTAATCGTATTGAAGAATATCAAAGTAAAAAGACCTGGAATACTTGAAATGATTAAGATTGTTCCTTTAAGACCTATTCTTTTTGGATTTTCTGTTGTATGAATTATGTCTTTTTCTGGGATATTTATAGAATTAAGATGCAAAATTGCAACTAATGTAAAAGCTATCGCGATAAGAAGTAACCCTGTTATTCCTGCATAAGCTAATGTAAAGCCACTGATTACGAAAGTTACTGCAAAAGCTAAACCGCTCACTGTACCTATTAAACCGTTTGCTTTATCTCGTTCTTTTTCAGGGATTAATAAAGTTACAAGAGTCGAAAGAGCTATGTTGCGAATGTTCCCTACAACAACACTAAATATTAATATTAAAATGAAAATCCATAAGTAAATACTTGAGCTAGAGGTAAACAAATGTTCAGGTGTAAATCTAACGATAATTAAAGCAACAATGAAAAGACACAATGATGTAATACTGGCAAAAAGCATAACCTGCTTCTTTTTGTGATGGTCTACTAATAAGCCAAACCAGAATCCTGATAAGATTAAAATAATTGAATAAACACCAGGAACAATCGAAGTGGTCAAAACAGATCGAGTTTCCAAAAACACCCAAAAAGTAAGAGCCATCCACACGAAGTTGTTCGTAAAGTTAGCAATAAGGGTATTTATGAGGATCTGGTTAAATGTTTTCATTTGGGTATTATACCGTAAAATCGACTTTCCTGAAATAACTCATTATAAGCACTCGAAACTTTTTTAGGAGATTGAAAAACGCTGATTTTACATGGCTCGAACCACTTTGATTTTAATATCGTGTATCAGCAGTTATTGTTGCGGGAGCTGGAAAAGGTTCGAACTTTTCATGATTGGCTACTTTTAGTAATGATTAATTTTCTAAAGAAATGTTAAAATAGGCTATGTTAAAAGCAATTAATCTTAAAATTGAATATGCTCAACTATTATTTGAAAATGTATCTTTTCTTTTAGGCAATAATGAGAAGGTCGGTTTGGTTGGTCTGAATGGTTCAGGTAAGACTACTCTGCTAAGAATTCTAATTGGTGAAGAAAAACCCGATTCTGGAGAAGTGATTACAATTAATGAGCATATAGAATATTTACCTCAAATATTGGATTTTGGGAATAACGAATTTGTAGGAGAGTTTTTGGAATCATTAGTTACAAATGTAAAAAGTGATATGTGGCTTGTTTATAAACAATTATTTGAGCTCGGAATAGATATTAAGAATGGTGATATTGATGAATTCCAAAAGCTTACTGATCTTAGTGAGGGACAAATGATGAAATTGTATTTAACTAAGATTTTAATAAATAACCCGTCGATACTATTATTAGATGAACCAACTAACCATTTAGATATAGCTGGTATTGTTTGGTTTGAAGAATTCATTAATAAATTTGATGGTATTTGTATCATAATCTCTCATGATCGAGAATTTCTGAATACTACTGTGAATAATATTTTTGAACTTGATGAGCAAAAGCTAAATGTTTTCAAAGGAAATTATGATCAGTATTTATTAGCAAAAGAAAACTGGATAGAAAAACGTATGATTGAATTTAAGGCTCACGAACAGAAGAGAGTTAAACTCGAGGATCGAATCAAATTAATTAGAAAATTCAGTAGTGGTAAGAAGCAAAGTGCTATGCTTAGTAATGCAAAGAAACGTCTGGAGCGAGAAGTCACCTCAACCAATATTATCAAATATAAAGAAGTTAAAATTTCAAGTATCAATATTGCCGGGCAAATCCATCAAAAGAAAATGGTTTTAAGAATTGAAAATTTATCATTTCACTATCCTAATAAAGAAGAAATTTTAAATAACACTTCATTTGAAATTTATGGTAGAGAAAAGATTTGGTTTTATGGGCCTAACGGGATTGGTAAATCTACAATAGTGAAATTAATTATTGGCCAATTAACGCCTGTAAAGGGCAATATTCGTATTGGTGAAAACATACGCTGGGAATATTTTTCGCAAAATCAATCCCATCTACCACCAGATGAAAGAGTAGACGAATATTTTTTAAGAAAAACAAATATTTCATTTAATAGTTCGTTTGGATTATTAAGTAGATTTTTATTTAGCAAAGATTTGCAAAAATATCAAATAAAAGATTTAAGTCCAGGGCAAAGAGCTAGACTTAGTTTCTGTATTTTTGCACAACATGATTATGAATTATTGATTTTGGATGAACCTACCAATCATTTAGACATTAAAACGAAGGAAATAATAGAAAACGCCTTACGTGAATTCAAAGGTACAATTTTACTTATTTCGCATGACAGATACTTTGTAAACAGCATTGGAATGGATCGCGTGATCACTTTAGAGAATAAAAAGATTATTACAGTAAGTGATTAATATAGAGTGGCCTTTAGCTCGAACTTTTGAAAAACGCTGGAAAACGTTGAAAAGTAACGGCTCGAACCAATTTTTGAAAGGTGAATTTTTGAGGGTTTACAGACAACCTCTTGCGGGACGTGGATTCGAACCACGATTCACGGCTTCAGAGACCGATGTACTGCCTTTATACGATCCCGCATTAGCTTTTCTTTTTTGCCAAAGGCAAATTAGAAAATCTTATGCCATGACACCTTTATGGTTCATGGCTTATAGAACGAAGTTCGAATCTCGAATTTCGAATCTCGAATCTCAAATGATATTTTATACTAGATACTAGATACTAGATACTAGATACTAGATACTTATAGATTTTACCATCTTCTAATTCGCTATTACAAATACAGGATTAGAAATGTTGCTATGAAAAAGGATAATGTACCACCCATAATCATTTTATCAGTCAGGAAAACTTTTTCCGGCTGTTCCGTTAATTTGTTTAGCGTAATTAGATAATAATAACGAAACAAAATAAAACAGAAAATTAATAATTGCGGTAAATGGCGAAAACCTAAAGCGACAGTATAAAGCGCAAAAGCTGTAACTGAAACTGCTAAACTAATTAAGACTACACCATTTAAAAACTCTGTCGTATAAAACTTTAAAACTTTACGTTGTGACTGTCTTTTCATTTCAGCTAGGCGCTTACCACTGATCAGAATAAAGGAACCAAAGAGAATCGTGACAAAGATCCAGATCGAAATCATGATGCCAGTTGCTAAACCTCCTAAATACAGTCTGATCAAATAGTTACCAGCTAATACGAAAATTTCTACGATCGCGATGTGTTTTAAATAATTAGAATAGGTAATATTGAGAACCAGATAGCAAAAAATAATTAATGTGACATTGATATTACCAATGATCAATAAGACAATCAGACTTAAAGCAGTTAGTGACATAGCAAGTAAACGTGCTTCAGAATTTGTAATTTCTCCTGCAGCAAGCGGACGCAATTTCTTGGTAGGATGTTGCTGATCTACTGCCAAATCAGCCAGATCATTGATGATATAAATCGTACTGGCTGCAAAAGAAATTGCCAAGAAAGCTAGCATAGCATGCCAAACTGCATTTTTATCAAAGAGCAGCGAACCAAAAAATAATGGCAAGAAAACCACCAGGTTTTTCACCCAATGTGTCACGCGCATCTGGCGCAGAATGATTGCTAATTTTGGCATAAAAAAATAGTAGCTAAGTAGCTGGTAGCTGGTAGCTGATAAAAAATAAGAATTTAAGAATCTAAAAATATATGAATCTAGGAATCTAGAAAATCGAAGTTCGTCCTGAAACAAGTTCTGGATCGAATCTCGAATTACTTTTCCTACTAGATACCAGATACTAACTACAAGCTACTTTCATTCTTTCTACAGCACGGGTTGCAGATCTGCAACCCCTCCTACATGATACTTTATACTTCGCCCTACCTTTTCATCCCTTGCCTCACCTTCCGTAATTTTGACCTGAGCAAATTATACCAGAAAAAGTAATTGAATTTTTTAGATGTTTTCGCTTTTTTGAGATTATTTAAAAATTGTTGTGGATTTTTAAAGCTTTTAATTTGTATAAAAACATTATTGATTTCAGAAAGAAAATGGGCATCTGGCCCAACAATTGCTTGAAGCTTGGGATTGAGTAGTTGTAATTTAGGGAAAAACCTTGCAGCACGCAAGTTAAACCAGGGTAAACAGCGGGCATTATAGGTTTCAAATAAATCAATTTCTTTAGCTAAATCGAAGAATAATTTTTCTGAAGCGATTCCCTTACGAATATAATCAAATGGATGAGGAATCATTACTAAACCACCTTGCGCTTTGATTTCTCGAATTACTTCTTTGAGCGTTTTATTGTAACCAAGAATGTTACTCTTCAAAAATAGACCGATAATTTCACCTTGGGCTGTAGAAATTTCTTCGCCAACATAAACCTCTAACTCGTTTCCAGCCAAGTTTCTCAAAGCAATTGCACCGGAAGTTGTATTATGATCAGTGACAATCAAAGCATTTATCCCGGATTTTTTAGCTGCAGCTAACATTTGCCCGACACTGATATTGGAACAATCAGAAAAGTTGGTATGAAGATGAATTGTCAGATTAATTAGTTTGCTCATTAATGTTAGCTAGTAATAAATTGTAACTAAAGCTTATACTTTTCCTCTACAAGCTATTTTGCAATTTTTGCCAATCCTCGTGCTTAATCTCCTGTGCCCTTGCCGATAATTTATACCCTAATTCAACCAACTTCTCTTCGAATTTTACTTTATCGGTTGTTCCTTTGCATATTACTGAACTGACTTTTTTGCGGGGATGAGTAAATCCTAATTTAATAAATTCTTGGAGTACTGTTTTTTGGGAACTTATCTTTTGTAAATTGGAAATTTTTATAATAGCACCATCGACTTTGGGTTTAGGATAAAAATGCTCTTTTGGAATTTTTCCATGATAGGTCAAAAGTGAATAGATTTGGACATAATTACTTAAAAATGTGGCATCAGGAACTTGGGCAGCATAACTGGCGCCAACTTCCTTTTGAACAATAAAAGTCATTGATTTTATCAGTTGATTATTTTCCAGAAATTTTCTAATGATTTTTTTGGAAATGTTATATGGTAACGATCCGATTAATTTAATTTTTTGTAAGTCGATATCCAGTGTAGCTAAATCAAGCTGCAAAATATCTTGGTTGATTAATGTAAAGTTTTTAAAATCCTTGAATTTGGTATTGAGATCATTTAATAGTGTTGTGTCAATTTCAACAGAAATTACTTGTTTAGCAATTTTTAATAATTCAGCAGTAACCCGACCATCTCCTGGACCAATCTCTAAAACTACATCCTCTTTGTTAATTTCAGCAACTGATAATATTTTTTGAATCCACTTGGGATTAGTAAGAAAATTTTGACCAAATTGTTTTTTAAATTGATGGGACACAGGTAACGAAAATAAAAATATTATAATATTAACGAGTTAACAGGTTAACGAATTAAAAGATTAAAAAGATTAAAATATTAACAAGTTAAAAGGTTAACGAG
>JBAXHO010000037.1:0-16773 GCA_037138855.1 bacterium | reverse complement strand
TTGGGGAAAGGGGTAAAATATACTTACGTAATTTATTTATGCAACAACGCCATTTCTATCTATTATCTTTTAATCTTTAATTTTTTAACCCGTTAATCCGTTAATATTTTAATCATTCTCTTCTCATGAAATCCGATCTCGCAATTGCTCAAGCAACCAAAATCCAAGCGATTAGCCAAATAGCAAAGAAACTTGGATTAGAAAAATCCGAATATGACCTCTATGGACGAGGCATGGCGAAAATTAATTTGGCAGTACTAGAACGTATTCGCAGGAATAAACTAGGCAAATATATTGATGTTACGGCAATTACACCGACACCGCTCGGTGAAGGGAAAACTACGACAACGATTGGTCTGGGTATGGCTTTGAATAAACTTGGAAAGAAAACTGTAATTGCGATTCGCCAGCCTTCGATGGGTCCGACCTTTGGAATTAAAGGCGGTGCAGCTGGTGGCGGTTATGCTCAGGTTTTACCGATGGAGGAATTCAATTTGCATTTTACTGGAGACATTCATGCCATCGGAGTAGCTCATAATCTCATTGCTGCAATGCTTGACAATCATCTTGTCTGGGGTAATGAACTGGACATCAATCTTGAAAAAATAATTTGGCCTAGAGTGCTTGATGTCAGTGATCGGAGTTTAAGAAAAGTATCGATTGGTGGAAAAAATTCAAAATTAAATGGTATCTCCCGCACTACGCAATTTGATATTACTGTTGCTTCAGAATTGATGGCGATTATTGCTTTAGCTACTTCGATCATGGATTTACGTGCCAGGATTGATCGCACTATTGTAGCCTATACCAGCAAAGATAAACCAGTGACAGTAGGTGATCTCAAGGTGACTGGTGCAGCTATAGCATTATTATTGGATGCGATCAAACCAAATCTAATTCAAACTCTCGATCATACGCCGGTAATTGTCCATGCCGGCCCGTTTGCCAATATTGCACATGGTAATAGTTCTATTTTGGCAGATCAGATTGGTTTACGATTAGCTGATTACTTAGTTACAGAATCAGGTTTTGGAGCTGATATTGGCATGGAAAAATTTATGGATATCAAATGCCGTTATAGTGGATTGAAACCAGACGCTGTAGTTCTGGTAGCGACTGTCCGGGCGATTAAATATCATAGTGGTAATTTTAAAGTGATTCCGGGTAAATCATTACCCACTGAAATGTTACAACTGGATTTGGAATCAGTTCAAAAAGGTTTAGTAAATCTGGAAAAGCAGATTGCTAATGCCAAGTTATTTGGTATTCCTGTAATTATTGCGATTAATCGTTTTCAATCGGATCATCAGGCAGAGATTACACTTATCAAAGAAGCTGCTTTAAAAGCTGGAGTAGAAGCTGCAGTGATTAGCGAAGTATTTGCTAAAGGTTCAAAAGGAGGAATTGCTCTTGCTAATGCAGTGATAACGGCAACCTCAGGTAAAAAGAAAAATAAATTTCGCTTTCTTTATCAGGTTGAGGATCCGCTAGAAGCAAAAATTGCCACAATTGCCAGAGAAATTTATGGCGCTAGTGGTGTGGACTACAGCGCAATTGCTTTAGCGCAAATTAAATTAATTAAACAAAATCATTTAGCCAATCTTCCTATTTGCATGGCCAAAACACATTTGTCATTATCAGATAATCCTTTGCTGGTAGGTGCTCCCAAAAATTTTCGCATTACAGTTGAACAAATTAAAATTGCTGCTGGTGCTGGTTTCATTTATCCATTATTGGGCAAAATGCGCACTATGCCTGGTTTACCACGACATGCTAATGCTGAAAAAATTGACATTACTCAAGCAGGTAAAGTAACTGGATTATTTTAAAATTTAAATAAATAATCGCGCAAGTCTAATCTCATCATAAGAAATTTGATCGCCAAGAATTTCTTTTACTGGAGCTAGGCGATCAGCTCCGGTTTTTAAAAATGCTGCTTTTACTTGTGAAATTAATTTTGAATCAGGACGAAGGTATTCAATATCTAAATTTTTTTCAGATTTAGCAAGTTTTTCCAGATGTGCAACTATCGTTCCGCGAGTGAAACCTCTTACTTTCGCTATTTCTTCAAGTGATAATTTTTTTTGAATGAGCTGCTTGGTAGATGAGATTGTCAGTGGTTTATTAACTCTTCCAATCTTCTCTGATTTAAATAAAATCTGTTTTTCTTCAAGATGGTTCTCAGCTGTATAATTTTTAATGATTTCAAGAAATTGTACTCCATATTTCCGTAATTTTTCTATTCCCACTCCGGAAATCTGAGCAAAACTCTCTAGTGTTTGCGGAAAATATTGCGCCATTTGTTGTAAGGAAACATCACCAAAAATAATAAATGGCGGAACATTAGCAGCTGCAGCAAACTGTTTTCTTAAGATACGAAGCTGTTGAAAAAGAATTTGATCGAAATCCTGATTTAGTTTTGATTTGTGGATTGTCGCTTTAGTCCGACTTAAAATTAGTTTGTCATGCGATCTGATAAATTCCAAGCCCTTACTTGTCAAGCCCAAAACTGGATATAGTTCGCCAGATTTGCTGATTAGCTGCTGATTGATCAGTTGGTTAATCATAATTCGTAATTCTGTTTTATTGTGATCAGAGACAATTCCAAAAACAGATAATTTCTCGTGTCCAAATTTTAAAACATTTTTTATATTTTTCCCTAATAGTATATTGGTGATATGAGTTTCACCAAAGCGTTCGCCAGTTTTTATGATGGCGGAAATTATTTTTTGAGCTATTTCAGTGGCATCAAATTCTTCTTTTTCAGCAAGACACTGATCGCAATTCTGACAATTTGAGTTAGCAGATTTTTCACCAAGATATTCAAGGAGATATTGACGCCGGCAACTTTCCAGCTGGCAGTAATCAAGCATTTGCTGGAGTTTTTGCGTAGCAGCAGTACGGACATTATCTTCCATGATTTCCCTGATAAAGTACATCTGCTTTGCCTGGTCAGCATATGAAAAAAAGAGGACACATTCCGAAGGCAGTCCATCGCGTCCGGCACGTCCAGTTTCCTGATAATAACTTTCAATTGATTTGGGAAGATTATAATGTACCACCAGCCTGACGTCCGGTTTATCAATTCCCATTCCAAAAGCAATGGTAGCGACAATAATTCTAACTTGATCATTGATAAACTTTTCCTGAATGTTTTTACGTTTTTCTGGCGCAAGACCAGCATGATAAGCCAATGCTTTGAATTTATTTGCTTTGAGGTCTTTGGCTAATTGTTCAGTCCCTTTGCGGGAAAAACAGTAAATAATAACGGATTCATCAGGATATTTTTTTAAATATGAAACTAATTTAGTAAAGGCATTATCCTGGTCAGTTACTGTATATGATAAATTTGCCCGGTTAAAGCTGGAAATAAAAGTCTTGGCTCCTTTCATTTTTAATTGTTCGAGAATATCCTGACGGACACGGGGAGTAGCTGTAGCTGTAAGAGCGATCACAGGGATTTTGGGAAGTAGTTGACGTAATTCTTTGAGTTTACGATATTCCGGTCTGAAATCATGACCCCATTCAGAAATACAATGTGCTTCATCAATCGCAATTAAACTGATCTGCAGTGTTTTTAAAAAGTCTTTAAATTCTTCCATTACTAATCTTTCTGGCGCGAGATATAAGAGCTTCAGTTTGCCGCTTAGTGCCTGTGCTTTAACTTGAGTAATTTCGCTAATTGTCAAACTACTATTGATAAATCCTGATTCAATACCATTACCGGTAAGGGCGTCTACTTGATCCTTCATTAAGGCAATTAAGGGAGAAATTACCAAGGTTAAACCAGGTAATTTTAAAGCTGGTAGTTGAAAACAAAGCGATTTTCCTCCACCAGTTGGCATCAGGACAAAAGTATCTTTGCCCTTGAGGACATTAGTAATTATTTCCGCTTGAAGTGGCCGGAATTCTTCATATCCGAAGTATTGTTTCAGTAATGCTTGCATACCATTTTAGTATTAGTACCATAATTATAATTGGAAATTCTTAAAAAATTCTTAAATTTACAGCAATAGTAAAAAATAAATTATAGCACTAATTTTTCATTTTAAACTTGCTAATTAGTTCTAGTATTATCAACACTAAAAAAAATATGTTAAACTAAAATAATTCTTTTTATTGAAATTTTTAATATGTCCAAATTTTTGAATAAACGTTTGTGGAATTATTTTTTAATTGGATTATTTTTAGTTTGTTTGCTTGTCTTTATTAAAATAACTGAAGAAGTTTGGTCAAAAGAATCAGTAATCGGTTATGATCAAAGATTTTCCAACTGGATTTTTAGTTTTCGTAATGCCAATCTCAACACATTTTTCAAGTTAGTCACTGATCTTGCTGATGTGAAAACTATTTTTGCCTTATTAGGGATAGTTTTATTAATTAGTATTATTTATCGCAAAAGAATTTTCCCAATCTTAATGGGAACTACCGTCGTAGTAAACTTTATGATTGTAGAAGTGGTTAAACTAATAATTGCTAGACCCCGCCCTCTTGTAATCAATGCTTTGGTATTGGAAGATTCCTTTAGTTTCCCCAGCGGACATGCCTTAATTGCCATTACATTTTATGGGATGCTTATTTTATATTTATGTTTAAAACTAAAATCATCTTTTTTGAAAGTCATCACTTTTTTAACAGGAATATTATTGATTTTAGCAATTGGTTTTTCTAGAATTTACCTCGGTGTACATTGGTTGAGTGATGTTACAGCTAGTTTTCTTATCGGATCTTGCTGGTTGATCTTTGTTTCATTACTGGCGATTAATTTAGAATTTTTAGTTAAACAAATCAACAGATTTAAATGGGGTAATTATTTGTTAAAATTGCTGGATGTGACGCATATTTAAAAATTTGCAAAAAGCTACCGATATGGAAATAAGTGATTTTTGATTAATATTTTTCAACCAATCTTACTTTGACTAAGCATAAAACACTATTTTTTTTTGGGTTTGTATTTGTCATTGCGCTTGTAATTATCATTTTTTCATTTTTAAGCCCTCTTGTTTTCTTACCACACCAGCGTATTACAATAATTTTACCATTCAGTGCAGCAGATGATGCTAAAACTTCATTGATACCAATGGGTGAGTTGATCGAACATAATGCCCAAAATGGTAATCCAGATGGACATGCTGGCATCGATTTTGGCTGGGGTGAAAAAGTAGCAATTATCGCCTCCCATGATGGTTTGATAACCGGGGTTCAGAATAGTAGTGAGGGGCAGAATGTAACCATTACCAATGGCTATTATAAAACAGTTTATAAAGAGCTCTTTGATCTGGCACCGGAAATTAAATTATTTGCTCATATTAAACAGGGTGATCTAATTGGTTATCCCAAAATTCAGTCGATTGGTGGTAATATGCACGGACAATTGCACTGGGAATTTTCTTCCTCTTCTATGCTGCTTGATCGATTATGTCCATTGGGCTATTTTAATAACGATTCCCGAATCAGGATTGAGAAAATCTGGCAAGCTGTGCCGGCAAATGATCGTTTTAAACAAGAATTTCCGGAAATTTGTAACGGAAAATTTCAAGGTAAGGAAGATTAGTAGGGGAAAAGTAGCAAGTATCTAGTATCAAGGTAGCTCTTTACTAGTATTTTTTATATTTCTAAAGTGGTTTTAGCAAATCAATCAAATTCTGATCTTTTGAAGCATAATCAGGAGCGAATTATCAATCAGGTAGAAAAAGCATTACAAAATGTTGGTAAAGCAACTGTACTATTGGCGATGGATTTTGATGAATGTGCAATTGATGAGCATCTTTCTAGACAGGTTACATTATTTTATGAACATAGGGGACACTTAACTCCAGAAGATAAAAAAAACTTTGATTTAAAAAGTATTGTAAAATTATTTTCAGTTTATCAAGGTCTGAAGCTAGAGGAATTTTCATTAAAAATCAAGGATATTGCTCAGCATATTCACTGGCGCAAGGGCTTTATTAAGTTTTTTCAGGAGTTACAGACTGGAAGTAATATTTTCCCGGTTTTTATTAGTTCTGGGTTGTTAGATGCTGCCAAAATTGCTTTAAAACAAATTGGTATTGAAAAGATTGCTGTAATAGCAGCTGAAATCACAACTGATTCCCAAAACATAATTCAAGGTGCTTATAGTATTATCAGCGATCAGGATAAAAAGCTGGTAATCGCTGAGCTGCAAAAAAGGCACCATTTTGAAAAAGTAGTCACAGTGGGTCATAGTGCCGGTGATGTTTTGCTGATTGCCTCAGGCACCCCGGGATTTCGTCTGGCATTTCCTGATCATCAATTAGCAGTAAAAGCTGCTGACCATGTGATTAATGATTGGCGGGAAGTGGGGGAGTATATTGAGAGGAAAATAGTTAGAAGATAATAGTTAAGAGATAGAAGGAAAATGAAAACTGGAATCTGGAAGCTGAAGATTGAGGTTGAATAGCATTTGTGAGAAGGAAGCAAGGTGTAAATAGAAAAATGAAAATAAGAATTTAGGAATTTAAGGAAGCAAAGTGTGAACCTTGGTTGATTAGTGTAACTGGTAAATACTAATTTAGTAGCTAGTAGCTAGTAGCCAGTAGCAAGTAGTAAGTAGTAATGAAAAAATAAAAAAATAGTAGAAAAAAGCCAGGGATTGATAGCAAAAATTGCTTTATTTACGAAATTTGTATTTGAATACAATGCATTATTTTAAACAAATCATTATAATTAAATTAAAGGGGCGGGGCCGCCAGGTCCCCAACAGTAACGAGTGGGTTTAATTCTAAAATATAAGTTATTAGTTTTATCAAAATTTTAAAATTCACTTAATCTAGTGTATGAAAAAATTTCTTAAACTTGTTTTGAAAATTTTGCTAATTGGTATTTCAGGCTGTTTGCTTGGAGGTCTATTTGTCTGGAGAAATTTTTATTCAATTAAACACAATCTCGATAGTATAATACTTGATAATAATAATACAGATTTATTTCCTTGTGATGCATTTATGGCTTCAATCCCAGTTTATGATTCAAACACATTCGATTATGAACTATCCAGTGAATATTTAATCTTAAGTGATTATTTAAGAAATATGCCCGGGTTCACTTATTCAGTAGAAATTTCACCTATCCAAATAGTTCCTGTAGGAAAGCGTTGTCCAGGAAAATTTCAATATGAAGTTCAATTTGGTGGTCATAAGGAGAGAATAGAAATTGAAAAAATGCTCCATAATCAGACGTTAGACGGAATTCCAGTATATTTACGGAATATTTAAAATTTAATTTTTAGAAAAAAAATTCTTATTATGAAAAAAGTATTTATCGGTTTCGTAATAATTTTTATTACTTTTACAATATTGCTTTATTTTACCTATATTGTAATTGTTCCATTATTAGACTTTTCTATTCCAGCTACTTCGAGAAATTTTGATCATTTTGTAAAATTTATAGAATATATGATCACTTTTGGTTTTGGAGGGGTATTTATCTCATTTTTTTTGATTGTAAAATCTCGTTTTCTGAAAGCAATCCCTATCTTGCTTCTGATTACAAGTGTTATTTATTTAACTGTACCTTTATTTATTTCAAACTGGTTTCCATATAGAATAAATTTCTCTGAACTTGTTATTGTATTATATTTTGCCTTAGTAAGTTGTGCAATACCACTCTTAGCATTTCTTGGAACAAAAAAGAATAAAATGTATCATAAAGTTTGTTTATATCTTTTATTTATTGCTCCATTACTATGGCTGCTAACGCCATTTTTTAAGATATATTCGTTAGAATTACTTGGCAGCTTGTACGGTACAGTTGAAGATTTATTTCGTTTTCTATTTATTTCACCTTTCTATATTTGGTTAATCATTACTGCGATTAATGTTAAATACCTAGAATAGAAACTTGCTTGAAAATTTCAGCCTAAAATTTATTATCTGTTTCCCGAGTTTCGAGTTTCGAGTTTCGAGTTTCGTTCTTTTGACTTTTAATTTTTAATCTTTTATTCTTTTAATCTTTAACTTTTAACTCTTATCTTTTATCCATTCACCATGCGCAATTTCACCTTTTATAACCCCACCAAGCTTATTTTCGGTACTGATGCAATGGACAAAATTGCTGAACAGATCAAGCCGTTTGGACAAAAAGTACTAGTCACTTATGGTGGGGGAAGTATCAAAAAAAATGGTATTTATGAGAAAGTGCTGTCTCAATTAAAAGGATTTACTGTCAAAGAATTTGGCGGGATTGAGCCTAATCCTCGTGTAGAAACTATTCGTAAAGCAATTGCTGAATTCAAAAGTTGGGAGCCGGATTTTGTTCTTGCTGTAGGAGGTGGTTCAGTGATTGATGGCTCGAAATTATTAATAAGCGCGATGTATTATGAGGGCGATCCCTGGGATTATATGATTACACCTGGAATTGAACCGGCAAAATATATTCCGCTTGGCACAGTATTAACTTTGGCAGCAACTGGAAGTGAAATGAATAGTGGTGCAGTTATTACCAACTGGGATAAAAATGAAAAATTAGTTTTTGGACGACAACAAGCATTTCCAGTTTTTTCAATTCTTGATCCGCAAAATACATTTAGTGTACCAGCAGATCAAACAGCAAACGGACTCGTTGATGCATTTTCTCACGTTTTAGAACAATACATTACAACTGCAGAAAATGTGCCATTACAAGATCGTTTTTGTGAGGGCATATTAATGACTTTGATTGAGACAGGAACGGCTTTATTAAATGATTTACATAACTATGAGACTAGAGCTAATCATATGTTTGCAGCAACCATGGCCTTGAATAATGTGATTCGTCAGGGTACCAATGAAGACTGGGCTACTCATCGAATTGAACATGAAATTAGTGCTTTTTATGATATTCCTCATGGTGCTGGTCTCGCAATTATCACTCCCAGGTGGATGAATGTGATTAAAGAGCAGAAAGCAAAAAAGATTATTCAATATGGTAAAAGGGTTTGGGGTTTAAGTGGTTTAGATGAAGAAATTATTAAAGGAGCAATAATGAAAACTCATGATTTTTTTAAATCGCTTGGACAAAAAATGGTTTTATCAGATTGGGGTGTAACTGATGAACATTTTCCAGAAATGATTGAGCGCTTAGTAGCGGGTAAAATTGGTGAGATTCCTTTAAATTATGAACAAATTGAAGCAATTTTAATTAGTTCGGTGGAATGATTTTTGTTCTTCGGACTTCGAATTTGGAAAAGTTTTCCGATCACCGATTTCCGCTCACCGCATACCGGATTTTTCATTTTCCCAAATTGCATTTACCCCAAAATACCAATTTCTCCGATATTTATTTTCTGTTTCCAGATTCCGGATTCCTACTTCCAGTCACTACTGGTCTTGGCTTCATTTTAAAAAGTAGCTCATCAGTATGTTCTTCGATGTCGATATAATCATCAGCCATGGCGATCAGCTCACTATTGGCAGTACGGTTGAAAGCACAGACTTCGACGAGACAGCCGGAAGCGTGCTGAAGATAATTGACTACTGGTCGGAAATCTCCATCACCGGAAACAAGAACAATAGAATCTACTTTATTGCCGAGACGGATGGCATCCATGGCAATGCCTAGATCCCAGTCACCTTTCTTGGCTCCACCGTAAAACGTTTGTAATGGCTTTTCTTTGACTTCAAAGCCGACATTATTGATTGCATCAAAGAAGTCCTGCTCATTAGTTTTTTCGGCACCAATCACATAGGCAATTGCTCGAATTAATTTGCGATTTTGTACAGTAATCTCGAGCAGATTTTTGAAATTTACTCTAGCGTTATAAAGATTTTTGGCTGAATAATAAAGATTTTGTACATCAACTAAGACTGCAACGCGTTGGTCTGGTGTTCGTACGATCATAAGAAAAAAGTTAATAGATAGAAGTTATTAGGTAAAAGTAATGAGTAAATTATAGCTCAATTAGGGGAATAAATGTTGTCATATTTTTAAATTTCGGATGTTTAGATTATCTAGAGGTAATAGCAAGTGGCAAGTAAAATTTTAAATAACAATCTCCAAGTTGCAATATGCAATTTTCATATTTATTCTAGATTCTTCCTGCTATCTACTATCTTTTAACTTGTAACTTCTGACTTATAACTACTATCTTTCAACTTCTAACTATTAATTCTAATCAATTTATTAAGAATCCGATCTAAGTTTTTTCTGTCTGCCTCTGAAACAGCAAAGAATTTTAATGTAACTTTATTTACTTTCTCTAAAGCTTGACTAATAATTTTTTCACCAGACTGGGTTAGATTGATGACGTTAGCACGCGAATCACTACCACTGGGTTTGATTTCCAATAATTTTTGTACTTGTAATTTTCTTACCAATTGCGAAGTCATCATAATATTGAGACCGGCACTGGCTGCGATTTGCTTTTGATTAATTTCCTCTTTTTCTTTTGCCAATTCCTGAAGCGTATATAAAATTCGAAGTTGAATATGAGTTAAATTATATTCTTTCAGTTCAGATAACATTTTTTGTTTCCAAATGTTTCTCACATGCCAGAGTAGATATCCAAGTTTTTCATTACCAATATTCAATTCATTTTCAATCACTGGACATTTTTTTCTCATTTTAAAGTTGACGTAAATTAGTAAGTATGATTATAATATACACGCTTATTATTTACAATACAATTAAAAAATATGAAGAAAAAAAATAACAAATCAAAGTGGCTCTCTCTAGTAATCTTAAGTAGTGCTTTAGCAATAGTTATTATTGATGGTACAGTACTAAATGTATCTTTAAAAAATGTAATCGAGGATTTAAAAACAGATTATCAAAGCTTACAATGGGTGATCACCTCATATTCACTAGTAATTGCTGCTTTGACAATCACAGGAGGTAGATTAGGAGATATTATTGGTCGTAAGAAAATGTTTATGCTTGGTGCTACTTTATTTGGAATTGGATCTTTGATTTCTGCATTAAGTGTAAATGTAACTATGTTAATGATCGGATGGTCATTTATTGAGGGAATTGGAGCAGCACTTATGTTGCCAGCCACTATCTCACTAGTCACAGCGACATTTAAAGGAAGAGAAAGAGCCATTGCATTTGGTGTTTGGGGTGGTATTGCTGGTGCATCTTCAGCTGTAGGGCCGATTCTAGGCGGTTATTTAACTTCCAATTTCAGCTGGCACTGGGCATTCATGATCAATGTCGTTTTAGTCATATTTTTGAATATTGGTGCAATTTTATTTATCAAAGATTCTAGAGACACAAAAGAAAAATTTCAATTTGATTTTATCGGTTTTTTTACCTCAGCAATTGGAATGATGTTAGTAGTATATGGCATAATCGAGTCTACTACATATGGTTGGGTCAAAGCGAAAAAACCTTGGGAAATTTTTAGTAACAGTTATCAATTAAATGGCATTTCAATTTCAATTATCAGTTTAGTCCTGGGATTTATAATTTTAGGGATATTTCTTTATACCCAAAATCTTGCGAGGAAAAAAAATAATACCCCATTAATCAATTTAGAAATCTTTAAAAATCGTAGTTTTAGTATCGGAATTTTAACAACTGCCGTAATTGCTTTGGGGCAAGCAGGATTAATTTTTTCTCTACCAATTTTCTTACAGTCTGTTCGAAATTTAGACGCTTTTCATACTGGGCTTGCATTTCTACCAATGTCAATTCCAATCTTGATTGTTTCACCACTTTCTGCCAGTTTAAGTAAAAAAATCAGCCCCAAATATTTAATTCAAGCTGGAATAATAATTAGTATTATCTCCAGTTTAGTTTTGAGAAATACTTTAAATGTTGATACTTCTGTTATGGATTTAGTTCCAGGACTATTCCTTTTTGGCATTGGATTTGGTTTAATTTCCTCTCAAATTACCAATATTACTATGTCCTCAATTGATGTGAATTTTGCCGGTGAAGCATCTGGATTAAATTCAACAATGCGACAATTAGGTTCTACACTTGGTACTGCCATCATTGGAGCAATTTTCATATCCACTATGCTACTGAGTTTTAAAGATAATATCGAAACATCACAGCTTTTACCAGCTCCACTAAAAACTCAAATTTCGAGTGCAATATCTACCAACTCTTCACAATTCGAGTTAGGAGGTACATCCAGTATGGGAGGTAGTAACGTACCGCAAATAGTGACCAATGAAATCAGCCTTGCTCAACAAAAGGCCAGTGCAACGGCAAGCAAAAATAGTATGATTTACACCACTATTTTTTATGCAGCATGTTTAGTGGTATCATTTGCTTTACCTCATAAAATTGAACATCAGGAAGAATAACTGCAATTTGATTATTATAAATAGTAATTTAGAATACTAATATTAGTTTGCTTTTTAAAGTTCGAAATGAACAATAATTGAACTAATGGGGTATAATAGATTTTATTATTTATAGACCTTTCATTTTAAATCTACTAAAGTTAATTTTGAATATGCACACCAGATTTAAAATTTTAGGCTATTATAGCCACAATTATTAGTCATAAGGTCTATAGTAATTCATTTATGATCGTAGCAAAAAATTTATCCAACGTTACGGTGATTTTCAAGCACTTTTTAAAGGAAGTTACGAATAATCTGAAATGAAACAACAAACAAAAAATTTTACAACAAATATTGCCTCAGAACTACAATTAAGTGAAACACAAGTGCAACAAACTCTGACTTTGTTGAAAGACGGTGGCACGATCCCTTTTATCGCCCGTTATCGTAAAGAAATGACTGGTGAACTTGATGAAGTACAAATTGCAGCAATCCAAAAACGCGCTGATGAAATGATTGCTCTGGAAGAACGCAGAAATAATATCCTAATTAGTATTGAAAAACAGGGTAAGTTAACCCCGGAGCTTAAAGCAGATATTAATGCAGCACTTACTCTTGCTAAACTTGAAGATCTTTATCTGCCTTATAAAGTCAAAAAACTTACCAGAGCTACCAAAGCAAAGAATAAAGGGTTAGAGCCGTTTGCAAAAATTATTTTCACGCAAACTGATATCGATTTGCCGGCTGAAGCAAAAAAATATCTCAACAAATCAACTGACAAAGAAAAAGCGGTTAAAACTGTAGCAGATGCTTTACAAGGAGCAAGAGATATTATTGCCGAATGGATCAATGAAGATCAGGAAGCACGTAGTGAAATTCGTGAAATATTCGCTAATACAGCCACAATTAATTCTCAAGTTAAAAAATCAAAAAAAACTGAAGCGATAAAGTATCAGGATTATTTTGATTTTTCAGAAGAATTAAACAAAATTCCTTCACATCGCTTATTAGCGGTAAGGCGTGGAGAAAAAGAAGGGTTTTTCAATGTAAATATTCTGCCTGATCAAGCGCAAATTGCTAAAGCGTTGATTAAACTGTTTATAAAAAGCAGTAACGAATCATCAGCTCAGGTCGAACTGGCCATGGCTGATGCTTACGATCGCTTACTTTCTAACTCGATTGAAACTGAATTTGCTAATTTATCGAAAAAGCAGGCTGACACAGACGCGATCAATGTCTTTGCCATCAATCTGAAACAGCTTTTATTAGAAGCCCCGCTTGGTCAAAAGTCAATTATTGCTTTGGATCCGGGCTTTCGTACTGGCTGCAAAATAGCAGTTTTGGATCAACAGGGTAACTTTATTGTAAATACAGTAATTCATCCGGAAAGCTCAAAAGCTCAAGCGATACTTGTTATCAACAAATTAGCGGAAAAATTTAAAACAGAAGCTTTCGCCATCGGTGATGGCACTGCCAGTCGCGAGACAGAAGCTTTTATCAAAGAACTTGGTTTAAAACTTCCGATATATATGGTTAATGAAGATGGTGCTTCTGTATATTCAGCTTCAGAAAATGCCAGAAACGAATTTCCGGATTTAGACATCACTGTGCGTGGGGCAATTTCAATTGGCAGACGCTTGATGGATCCGCTAGCTGAACTTGTAAAAATTGATCCAAAAGCTATTGGAGTAGGGCAGTATCAGCATGATGTCGATCAAAAGTTGCTTAAAGTTGAACTTGATCAGACTGTTATTAGCTGTGTTAATTTAATCGGAGTAAATTTAAACACTGCCAGTAAGCACATTCTAACTTACATTTCAGGTTTAAATTCTCAACTGGCACAAAATATTATTGATTATCGTAACGAAAAGGGTTTATTTACCAAACGCCAGCAGCTATTAAAAGTGAAAAAACTTGGCAAGAAAACATTTGAGCAGTGTGCTGGTTTTTTACGAATCCAGGGAGCCAAGAACCCACTTGATAATAGCTCTGTCCATCCAGAGAGTTATCAGATTGTCGAACAGATTGCCAAAGACCAGCAGAAAACAATTAAAGACTTGATAGGCAACGAAATCCTTTTAAAACAAATTCAGTTGAAAAAGTACATTACAGAAACTATTGGTTTACCTACTTTAGAAGATATTGTCACGGAACTGCAAAAGCCAGCTCATGATCCTCGTGGTGTAGTTGCAACCTTTGCTTTTAATTCTGAAATCAAGGAAATCACTGATTTAACAGTGGATATGACACTACCTGGCATAGTTACCAATATTACCAACTTCGGAGCATTTGTCGACCTAGGTCTGCACACTGACGGACTCATACATATTTCCAACATGGCTGATCATTTTATTAGTCATCCTTCAGAAGTACTAGTTTTACACCAAAAAGTGGAAGTGAAAGTGCTGGAAATTGATTTGGAGAGGAAGAGAATTGGCTTGAAGTTGATGAAGTAGTAGACGGTAATTGGTAGACGGTAGACAGGGAGAGAAAACTTAAAGTTTATTACTTTATAAATTATGGGAGAAATATTATAATCATTTTTTTGCAGTAGTGGCTCAGTTGGTAGAGCGTCTCCTTCCCAAGGAGAAGGTCGCGAGTTCGAATCTCGTCTACTGCTATTTAATGAACGCAGTGAATTTAATAGCAGTTGTACGGGCGTATTGCAATACGCCCGTACAACTTGCAATACGCTTGTACACTTAGATTACTTAGGTTCAAATACACCAGTGCTTCAAATCAAAAATTTAAATATTCCAATATTTGCGTTCAAATACAATGAAATTTTTTCTTCTATAAATTAATATGATTCCTGAAATATATTATTTGAATCATCATGCTTCCTATTCGAAAATCACTTCGTTTAAAAAACTATGACTATTCGAAACCAGCCAGTTTCTTTGTGACAATTTGTGTATATAAAATGGAAAATCTTTTTGGGAAAATTTCTAATGGAAAAAGGAAATTAAATGATTTTGGCTTAATCGTTAAACGTCATTGGCTAAATAATCCAATTATTCGACCAAATACCAAAAATGATGAATTTATCATAATGCCCAATCATTTTCATGGAATTATCACAATTAAAACCTGTGCAGAGGCGTATTGCAATACGCCCCTGCACAATACGCCCCTGCAATTCAAATCTCCATCACAAACGCTTGGTGCAATTATTCGTGGCTTTAAAGGTGCAACAACAAATGATATTAATCTTGTCAGACATACACCCGGAAAACGTTTATGGTTAAGAAACTATTATGATAATATTATTCGTACTGAAAAATCATTTACAAACTTCCGTCAATACATTATAAATAACCCAGTGAATTTTTCTTTAAACACCACTTTCTCATGAATATCGACATCTTTCCGAATAAAAATCAAATATTAAATTTAATCAAGGAGAATTACGGACTCAACATTCAAACCATTTCCTTTGTCAATAAAGGCTATGGCGATCATAATTACTTTATCACTGATAAATCCGGGAAAAAATACTTTTTAAAAATCGCTCGCAACGTCAAGGGCACAACAATTGGATTAAAAGTATGCCAATATCTGCACGAAATCGCATTTACCAATATTTCTCAAGTGATTACTACAAAATCAAATACAATAGGAGTTCTATTTGAGAAGCATTTAATCACAATCCTTGAATTTATTGATGGAGCTGAGATTGGGGAAATTAAGAATGAAGAAACCGAACGCCTGGCGCTAATGATTTTATCAAAATTGCACAGAATTAAATTAACTCAGGTAGTTAACTTTATTCCCCGCATTAGTTTCATCGCAGCATCAGGAAAAAGTTTATTTAATAAACTACAGCAAGTTAAAATAAAACATTATCAACTAGATTTCGAGAAGCAATTTCAAAAAATGTTAGCTGATAATTACAATTTATTGATAGATGCTATAGACAAATTAAATGATCTCACTAAACAATGTGTTCTTGAACATCAAGAATTTGTAATCTGTCATCGTGATTGTCATGGTTACAATTTTATGAAAATGAAAACCGGGGAATTGTTTCTGATTGACTGGGATTCTGTGAAACTAGCACCACCGGAACAGGATTTGATTTTTTTTAGTGAAGAAAATATTTCCAAATATTATCCTTTTCCAAAAAACAAAAAGTTAAATCAAAAAACTTTTCTCTACTTTGCACTTGAGCGTCAAATTGATGACTTGCAAGCCTTCGTCGAAACTATTTTACTTTCTGATACGGTAATAAAAGAGAAACAAGCCAGTTTTGAAAACGTCCTCGAATTTGGATATGAATTTGATTTATGCAAAATAATCGAACTTCGTTCTCAGAAATTATCTAAATACTTTTAAATCTTATTTTACTTGCTACTTAATAGCAGGAGATGCAGATCTGCATCCCCTCCGCTCCTTTCCTTTTTCTCCCCTTTTCCTTATACTTGATACATAATACTTTATCCTTCTTCAACATGGATACCTACAGCAAACTAACCCACATCGTCGATATTCCCGACTTTATCAAAAGGGCACCCCAATAGATTTGTAAATAATTTTTGCATTT
>JBAXHO010000036.1:0-17925 GCA_037138855.1 bacterium | reverse complement strand
GCCTCGGCTTAGGACCGACTAACCCTTGGATGATTAACATAGCCAAGGAAACCTCGGATTTTCGGTGTCTCGATTTTTCATCGAGATTTCGCTACTCATGTCTGCATTCTCACTTGTATTCACTCCAGTAAACCTTACAGTTACACCTTCACTGCGAATACAAAGCTCTCCTACCGCTCCTGTACTCGAAAGTACAAAAGCCCATAGCTTCGGTAATATACTTGAGCCCCGTTGAATTATAGGTGCAGGATCTCTAGACCAGTGAGCTGTTACGCACTCTTTAAAGGATGGCTGCCTCTAAGCAAACCTCCTGGCTGTATTAGAAACCCTACCTCCTTTCCCACTTAGTATATATTTAGGGACCTTAGCTGATGATGGGGGTTGTTTCCCTTTTGTACGACGGAACTTATCTCCCGTGTACTAACTCCCGGTTTACAACATATAGCATTTGAAGTTTGAGAGGATGTAGTAGAACTCACGTTCCCCACTATCCAATCAGAGCTCTACCTCTATATGTGACAAGACCGAGGCCAACCCAATAGTTGTTTCGAAGAGAACCAGCTATTTCCAGGTTCGATTGGCGTATAACCTCTAACCACAAGTCATCCGAGAGCTTTGCAGCGCTCACCGGTTCGGTCCTCCCCTCGTATTTCTACGAGGTTCAACCTGCTCATGGATAGATCACCTGGTTTCGGGTCTATTTTGCTGGACGAAAACGCCCTATTCAGACTCGCTTTCGCTATGGCTCCACCGCAGAACGGCTTAACCGAGCCCAGTCAAAATAACTCGCAGACTCATTCTTCAATAGGCACGCTGTCACCCCGATAAATCGGAGCTTCAACTGCTTGTAGGTATACGGTTTCAGTTACTATTTCACTCCCCTAACAGGGGTACTTTTCACCTTTCCCTCGCGGTACTAGTTCACTATCGGTCACAAAAAGTATTTAGCCTTACCAGGTGGTTCTGGTGACTTCCTACGAAATTTCACCTAGGTCGTAGTACTCAGGAACACAGTCAAAGAGTACAATTCTTTTCGTTTACGGGACTATTACCCTCTATGGTCCGGCTTTCCAACCGTATTCTCCTAAAAATTGTATTTTTAACTCTATCCAGCACTTCACGGTGTGCTGACACTGTATCCTATAACCCTTCACTATAACCGTCCCCGTATGGATGACTCAGAAATCGCGTCCGCAAAGCAGACTTGAAATCCTTGTCCTATCTGTGAAGTTTGGGCTCTTCCCTTTTCGCTCGCCACTACTCAGGGAATTCAAATATCCCGATAAATCGGGATCACTTTGGTTTTTTTTCCTCCAGTTACTGAGATGTTTCAATTCACTGGCTTACCATCATTCTAGTTATGTGTTCACTAGAACGACAATCTCACATGACTGAGACTGGGTTTCCCCATTCGGAAATCTCCGGATTAAAACGCTTGTTGTCAGCTATCCGAAGCTTATCGCAGACTGCTACGTCCTTCATCGGCTTTTTGTGCCAAGGCATCCTCCGTATACCCTTAGCTACTTACTCGAAATTTAAAATTCATTGAAATGCTTGAGCTCATCTTCCGTAGAACGATGAGACTTTGCCAGTATCCGTAGATACTAACTCACCTCGTACCTCGTAAGGTACAAAGTCAAGACAATTAGAACCTCCATGAACTAAAATAGTTCATGATGTCTATTAAGTTGTCAAAGAACATGTATCAATTTTCAATTATCAATTAGAATTGATAACTGAATACTGATGTACAAAATGACTGAAAATTGAAATCTGGTAGAGGTTTAGGGTTTCCCGAACAATAAACTTACCTAAGGTGATGTAATTTTAGCAAAAAGAGATTCCAAAATGCAAGTGTATTATCAAATTAATTTATTAAACAAATTAATAAATTACATTATTTCTTAAAAGCTGCATACAGCAACACAATTCATAGTACAAGCTTCAGCTTCCGGATTATGACGACAAGGTGAAGCACAAATATTAAATTTTCCACCATAACCAGCACAATATGCCTCAGTCGCATTTTCACACTCCTGATATTCTGAAGCTACCTCCAACCATGTACCACCTAAGAATCGACAGTCCTGATGAACTTCTCCAGGAGCAATTGGCGTAATCAAGGCCCCGGAAGTGATCGTAATAGCTTCTCTTCCAGTATCTGGATTAACTTTAATTATTTGGGAATTATCTCTTAAACCTAAAAATAATATTGCTAAAGCAATAAATCCCAATGATAAACTTAATGAAATTATAATAATTATATTAACAATTTTTCGTTCTTTTTTGGAATTCATAATAATTAGGAAATCTATTGAATTATAATTAAGGTTTGGTGGTAGTAGTTTCTGGAACTGTACCAACAAAAACAATCTGACCATTTTCAAAATGTAAATCTGTAACGCTTAATCCTGGAACAGATACAATCCGTTTTGTGATAAATGTTTCAAATTCAGGCAATATCGGCTCTATCATTGACATTGGCAAAGGAATCCAGGCAATCTGTACCGTAGTGACATTGATTGTAACAACATTATTATTCACTGTTCCTGTAAATTTAGTATAAAAAGGCAATTCTTTCATCGCAATTAAACCAAAATAACTCATCACCTGATCTACATCAGCTTGCGTATAGCCAAGAAAAATCGCATAGTCGTAAAGACGATCTATCAACAACAAGCCGGAAACCTCGACATCACCATTATCAGCCACTTTGACCTGTACATCCTTGATCGGTGTCTTTTCCCAACTCGTATACCAACGATTTACTTGAGCAGTTGCTTCAGCATTAGTAATTTTACTATTCACCTTCACCTGACCTTCATATTTTATCTCACCAGGAATTGCAGCTAAATTTGGATCTACCTTGGAAACATGACCCACTGCACTATCTACTCGTTTCAAATCAGCCTCAGTGTAAGTCACACCCAGATCGCGCGCTTTGGTAGTACCAATTTTCTTGGAAAAGAATGGCACTGCACCCAACATAGTCGTAAAGCACAGCAAGCAAATACAGCAAATGAGTAACAGAATTAAACAGATTACAAGAAATTTTTTCATGAGGAAAATGGATAATTAATTTATTTTACAACGAAAGGAAAATCTATACTAGGGGAAAAAAGCTGTTGTAGTAATAAATAAACAATATAGCTTTACCAGAAGTCTGAGTTCCACATATCCGGCCAGTCGGTTTGCTGGTTTTGGTCTTCGTAATCCTTTTTTTGATCTAATATTTTTTGATTATCCTGCTCGATTTGATCTTGTTGGGAATCGCTTTTGCTATCTGGCTTGGGGCTCGGAGTAGCTGAAATTTGAGGCGGAACATTATTCTCTCCACTTTGTATCAATAGTTTTTGTAAGTAGGCAATATTATCAATCGCTTCCTGGTCTTGGGGATCAATTTGGAGAGCCTGCTCATATTCAGTAATCGCCTCCAAAATCAACTGGCGCGCTTGGAAATTGTCGCTACCGATCAGAGCAATACCCTCTTTGGCCAGACTATTACCGCTGTTATAAAAAGCTTTTTCACGGACTGTTTGAGGTAAGTTACTGGTGGTTAATGTTTGAAATTTTTCTGCTGCTTCTGCATATTTTTCTTGACGATATAAACTACTTGCCAAATTATATTCAGCTCGATATTGTTCTGCTGTGCTAATACCGGAAACCTCAAAAAATAAACTGCTCAGTGGATATGATTGACTCCAATATGCCAGATTACCAACGCCAAGTAATAATGCACTAGGAACAATTAAGAAAACCTGCAAAATTTTAATTATGTTTGTCATCAATTCATTTTGTTATTTATATATTTAATTTATTCTTTTTAAAAATTGGATCAAATAACCGTAATTGCCAAATCATTAATAAAATCAATAGGATTGGAGTCAAAAAATAATATTTTTCTAGAAAATATTCCTGTTTTTGGATGGTGTCTTTGGTATCTTTACTTTGTAAGCTAGCCACTAATTGATTCCAATTTTTTTGAGAAATTAATTCAAAATACTTGCCTCCACTTTGAGTAGCAATCGTTTGCAAAGTACTAGCCTGCAAGCTCGAAATCACAAATGTTTTTTGTGACGTATTATCCGAATTAATTTTAAATTGATAATAATACTGTTTTTCAGTTATATACGGATTGACTTTTGTCTGGACTACTGGCACTTTACCGCCTGATACAGTACCTGTGCCCACTGAAAATATTTCTACCTGAGTAGTTTTTATTTTTTGAAAAATGGCTGTGAGCTCTTGTTTGGAGCCGACACCTACCTGTTCACCATCACTAAAAATAACCACTTTCACCGGATGCTGATTTTTTTGCTCAGTGGGGATCACTTGATCAAACAAATAATTCAAGGCATTGAGGAGCGATGATCCTTTGGCTTGCTTGCTACCAAGCAATTCCAGATTATCAAGACTACCCAACAATACAGTCTGATCGGATGTAAATGGAACTACCATTCTAGCCTGATCTGCGAAAACGACCATGGCGATCCGCGAATTGAGATCTTGACCGATTATTGACTTTATTTCATTTTTGGAGGCCTCAAGTCTGCTAATTTGTTTGGAGCCCACTCTAATATCCTCCACACCCATACTGGCGGACTGATCAATCAAAAAAATGATATCAGTATTGCCGATCTGCCCCGAAATTGTCTGCTTACCCAGAAATGGCCGTAATAAAATGATTGTTGTCAGAATCAAAATCAGTAACAACATCATGATAGAAATAATACTGGTGATTAACTTCGGAAACTTGCGAAAAGTAGAAATTTTTTGATATTCAGGGTGTGAATTTCTGAAAGTGGAGAAAAGGATTTTTAAAAATAATATCAGCCCGCCAAGCCAGATAATGCTGATTATCAGCCAATTCCAAATATTTGTCAGATTCACAAATTCAATCATGTCTAAATATTTTGATCAATAAATAACTACCAAAAAAGAATATGAAAAAGGGGAAAAATCCACCGGGATTGTCATATTTAATAGAATATTGTTTTTTTTGCTGTAACTGCGAGCGCTCCATTGACTCGATTTCTTTGATAATTTGTTCCAGACTGGTTCGATCTTCGACAGAATAAGCTTTGCCACCTGTAATTTGACTAATTTGATTCAATGTGGAAAATCCTTCCACCGCTGACTTACGGCCAATATGTAAAGCGTACAATTTCACCTGATCCTGTTTCAGAATATTTGCAGCCTCGACTGGATCTACTCCTAAATTTGCTTCACCATCAGTAAGCAACAAAATTACTTTGCTGCGATTGGGCTCCTGAGAAAAATGCTGGTCAGCAAGAAGCAAGGCATCTCCCATATTAGTCCCGGCAAATTCACCAAAAATCTGAATCAAATCATCGCGGTTGATAAAATCTGTATTAGTTTGAAAATATTGATAATCATCTGTCAAAGGGATCATCTGAGCTGCTATCCCCATAAAGACGATCAATCCTGCCCGATCAGTTTTCAGTCGTTTTACCAGATCCAGCATTGCTTGTTTAGCTGCTTCCAGACGATTCGGAGCGACATCTGTGAACTCCCACATCGAACGTGAGCCGTCCAGGACAAACATAATATCCAAACTTTTCTGCTCATCTGTGATCTGCAAAATAGATTGCGGGCGCAGACTCAAAATTACAAGAAAGAAAAATAATAACGAAAATACGCTTCGTTCTAGCCACTTACTAAAAGCAAACTTACGCTGCTTAAATTTTTGAAAATAAATTAAATTTGGAAATGTGTATGTTTTTTTGATTCGTTTACGTAAAAAATACCCAAAAAGTATTAATAGCAAAGTGCAAGAGCACAAAAAAGGTAATATTATCAAGTTAGCGAGAGTCATTTTTTTACAAATTTTAAAGCCGAAATTAATATTTTTTCAACTTGCTCTTTAGACAAATCTTTTTTAGCAAACTGTACTGGATATACTTCATTCATATAGTCTGAAATGAACTTAATACCAAGTTGATTTAGCTCTTGCCTGGTCATGCTTTGAGCTCCGGTAGCTTTGACAGCTGACAAATATTTCCTCAAAATCGCTGCACTTAAAGTAAGAATTCTTTCACTAGGATAATTATTTATTTGAGCCAATAACTGCTGCAATTCCTGGGTTGCTTTTGCAGCATAATCAAGCGAATTTGTTTGCGGAATTAGTTTTATTTTTTTAAATTTCTTAGATACTAATATATAAATCAACCCAAATATAAAAATAATCAATAATAAACAAAGGCACGAACAGAAAGTCAGCTCAAGCCAGCTTGGATTTAAAAGAGGTTTTAGATCATGGATATCCTGCATTGGACTTTAAACTTTAATAACTTTTACGTTTTTTTCGTAAATGAAATAACTTTGAAAATTCTAATAAAACATCATTATTATGATCCAGCCAAAGTAGTGAAATTCCCTTTGGTACAAGGCTTTGCCGCAAAGCTTCCTGATATTTTTGGAAATCGTTATTTATTCTCTGGATCAATTTGGGATCAGCAGGATCCAGCTTCATCACTTGATTTGATTCGACATCCTGCAATTCCACTACTGAGTCAAAATTTTTTAGAGCAGTGATATCTTCGTTTTCCAAAACTATGATTAAATCATTATATCGATTGAAAGCTCCCAGTAATTGCTCCAGTTCCTGATCATCAGCTGCAATATAATCAGTAAAAAGAAACCATACCAAACGTTTCTGACGGTGTTGCATCAAATGCCTTAATACCTGTTTCAAATCCGATTTTTGATTTTCCTGATTCTGAAATTCACGATGGACTGTTTTTAATACTGAGATTATCTGAGCACGCGAGCTTTTGAAAGGTAATTCTTTTTGAATTTGATCAGCAAAAACCATGGTACTGATCAAATCATGATTGGTAAGGGCTGCTTGCGATAACAAATAAATACTATCTAAAACGATTTTTTCTTTAAGATTTTGTACTGCCAGAGACCAACGCATAGAAGCTGAGACATCAACTAAGAAAAGAATTTTAAGCTCCCTAGTTTCAACAAATTTGCGAATATGTACCCGACCGGTTTTCGCAGTGGTGTTCCAGTCAATATCTTTGACATTGTCCCCTGGTTGATATTCCCGCAAATCTTCAAACTCTATGCCTTGCCCTTTAAAAGCCGAACGATAGTTACCAAGAAACAAAGTATAGACTTTATTGAGTGTAACAATCTGTAAACTTTTTATGCGCTGGCGTAGTACATTCATCAGGGTACTTTGACTGTTTGAAATATCTCATCTATCACCTGCTCTTTGCTGATGCCTTTGGACTCTGCTTCATAACTAAAGATGATTCTATGTTTCAAAACATCATAACGCAAATACTTGATATCTTCAGGAATCACATGCATCCGACCATTTAACAATGCTACTGCCTTGGCCCCCAGCATAAAGGCTATCGATCCGCGCGGTGAAGCTCCAAATTCAATCACATTCTTTAAATCAGCAGCACCATACTTATCCGGATGTCTAGAAGCAAAAACAATACTAATAATATATTGCTTGATTTTGGGATCAATATAAACCAGAGCAGTAAGATTTTGTAAAAATAATAAATTTTCTAAAGTAATTGTTTTTTTGATCACCTCTGAGGCATCTTTTTCTATCAAATCAAGAATTTTCAATTCCGCATCAGGCTCTGGATAGCCTACAGACGTCTTGAGTAAAAAACGATCCACTTGAGCTTCAGGTAAAGGATATGTACCTTCCTGCTCTATCGGATTTTGGGTAGCCAGTACAAAGAAAGGCGCCGGTAAAGCATATCCAGTCCCCCCAATAGTCACTTGATTCTCCTGCATCCCTTCTAGAAGGGCACTTTGGACCTTGGCAGGAGCACGATTGATTTCATCTGCCAGCAAAATATTGGTAAAAATTGGACCCTGACGTGTGATATATTGAGCTGTCTGAGGATTGAAAATTAAATTGCCAACGACATCAGAAGGTAAAAGATCAGGTGTAAACTGAATTCGTTTGAAATTCAAATTTAAGATTTTGGCTATCACTTTGATCGCTCTAGTTTTCGCAAGTCCAGGCACACCTTCGAGCAAAACATGACCTTTAGCAAGCAGTCCAACCAATAATTTATTTGCCAAATCCTGCTGTCCAATAACATTGTTTGCAAATTCATCTTGAATCACTGCACAAAACTTACCTGCTTCACTTAATTCTTTTTCAGAAAAGGGTTTCATCATGTCCATAATATTTACCTTGGAGAAATAATACTTTTATCATACTGGATTTCTCAGAGAAGAAAAATATCTTTTAAGGGATATTTAAAACGGTAAACGGTAAAGAATTTGAATTGAGCCACGAACTTTGTCAATTAGTCTGATAAATTTACTAAAGTCAACTTCACTAGAATAATAATGCTTTAAGGTGGTATTGTCCTGTCTAATTATTATTAAATACCATTTAATGACTACTGACACTTTAAACAGTTTATTAATTAATAATTTTGGTCCTTCTGACGCTAACCTTTCGGATGTAAATTTAATAACAGCTATTGGTGGTTTTGGTGACAGCAATAGAAAAACAGATTTAATATTCTTGGGTAGACTTATACAAAATTTACCAGATGATAGTTATGTACCAGATAATATTAAAGACATGAGGAATGATTTACTAAATAAAGCTTTACCACAAGAACTTACCCTGCTTCAAATTTTATCCTCCTGGGAGCAGACAATTACTAAAGAGAAACTTGACGCGATACGCCGTGAAATATAAAATCGATTAGCAAGTTAACTTTTATCCCAGATTTCAATGGCAATTTCCCATCCGGTACAATTAATGATTCTCAGAGAGCTTCTCTACCATCCTCATGCCCGTTTTCGTGATTTAAATCAAAGTGAACTTAGTAATGATCATTTCAATTTTCACTTAAAAAGACTACTCCAGCTTGATTATGTAGTAAAAGGAGCAGATCATTATCAACTTACTACAAAAGGCTTGGAAACTGCTGGTAGATTGGATCTTGATAATTTGGAAGTACCGCTGCAACCAAAATTAGGAATAATGCTTTGTATTATAAGAGGTAAGGAATCCGACCGGGAAATTTTACTGGAGGAAAGACTACTTGATCCCAATTTAGGACGGATTGGATTTCATACAGAAAAAGTCCGTTTTGCAGAAAAACTAGAAGCTGCAGCCACAAGATGCTTAAATCTGGAAACTGGTTTGCAAGGTAAACCGCTCTATCGTGGTACAATTCGCGTGATCCGAAATCAAGATTCACTTCCAGTCATCGATGTTCTACGTATTTGTTTCTTGGTAAAAAATCCCCAAGGAAAACTGATTGAAGCAAGTAAAGCAAGAAAAAATTACTGGGTAAATATTAAAAGTCTAACAAAAATATCCAACCTCTATTCAGATTTTACCAGCGATTTGGACAATTTTCTAAAGAATAAATATTTTTATCAAGAGAGAATTTTAGAATATTGATTCAGTAAAAAGTTAAGAGTTCCAGCCATAGGCTGGTAAGCCTTTGGCTTAAGAAGCTTAAAAGAAATTTGAAGTGAGAGAGAATATTTATCTAATTATTCGTAATACTAGTGCTTGACCAGTGGCAAATTTAGGGATAAAATAGCACTATATTTACCCTTCAAATTATTCTTATTATGAAAACAATCACTTTATCAGATTTAAAAAATAATGGTTCCAAAGCCATTTCCAATGATGAAGTGAGTATTTTAATAGTAAATTCTACTCCGAAAACTGCCTTGGTACCGATGGATATCTTTACCATGTATGAAGATGCTCTTGAAGAACTAGAAGACCTTAAGGATACAATTGCCCGGAAAGATGAACCTACCGTACCAGCTGATCAAGTCTTTCAAGACATTTTAGGAGATAAATAATAATGTATCTTATTGTTTTCAAAAAATCAGCTATTAAAGAATTGCAGAGACTCCCTCTATGTTGGATCAAACGAATCCAGATTATCGTTAATGCCTTAAAAATCAAACCAATTTTATCGCAAACCAAAAAGCTGCAAGGTTACCAGAATTTATATCGCATTCGTTCCGGAACCTATCGCCTGATTTATCTAGTAGATACTAAATCACACACAATTACCATCACTAAAGTAGCCCATCGTCGTGAAGTTTATCGCTAATACCTACACGCTCCTGTTACTTTAATTCCGCTTTTACCAATGTCAATACTCCCCGGATGCTTTCATCTTCAATAGTTTTAAGCGCTTCGTCCAGGTTCACCCAACGACAGGCAATCTCCTCTACTCCATCCACTTTCACCGCACCAGCTTTGATCCGACACAAATAGTTGACACCTAAATGCTCTACTTTTTCCAGACCGCGAAAAAAATGAAAAGTACTGAGTAACTTCACAGGTTCCAGCTCAATATTCAATTCTTCCATGGCTTCTCTGGCTAATGCTTCGAGAAATGACTCGCCCTGATTGAGGCGACCGGTCATGATCTCCCACTTACCTGGATGATGTTTGCGGGCAAAACTGCGCTGGGTGATCAGAGTTTCATTACGTTCATTGATAATCACTGCAGCCACTGCAGCTTGGAAAAGACCAGGTGGTTGGTTAGACATTTTTTGAATATCAAAAGTAAATTAGTAGCTCGTAGCTAAATTATAAATGAAATCTCAAGACTGTCAAACCATTTGACAGAAATTTTATTGTGTAATATAGTATATACATGAACCGCAATGACTTATTAGAATTTGTTTGGGATCAGGGTAATTTAGATAAAAACCTGAAGAAGCATCATGTAAGCAATGAAGAAATAGAACAAACCTTCTGGGATCCTAATAAAAAAGCCCTGAAAGATCACAAACATTCTGAATTGGAAAATAGGCAGATTCTATTAGGAAAAACTTTTGCAGGTAGATTATTATTCATCGTTTTCACTGTGAGACAAGGCAAGATAAGAGTTATCTCTGCCAGAGATTTAAATAAAAAAGAATTTAACTTATATCAATAATTTATGAAAAAGAAATTAAAATTACCAAAATTTGCCAATGAAACTGCAGAAAGAAATTTCTGGTCTAAGCATGATTTATCTGATTATTTTACTAAAGAAGATTTCCAGAAAGTAAATTTTCCTAATTTGAAACCTACTTCTCACTCAATCTCAATCAGAATTCCTGAGATTATGCTCTATGAGCTAAAAGTCAAAGCTAATAAAGTAAACATACCCTATCAGAGTTTAATAAAATCATACATCGCAGTCGGAATAGCAAAAAAATGAATTAAACTTCACTTTGTAGTTACCTCCCCGGCCTGCCCCCAGAGAAATTCAAAAAGTGTATTGATCGTCCTGGCAAATTCTAAACTGTCAATCATGATCACATAGCCTTCCTTTTTGGTTGGCACAATCCAGACCGTAGTATCATATGTAAAGAAACTGGTAACGAACTTGGACATCATGGGATGCAACCGCATCCTACGGAGATTTTCTTTGTTTTTCTGATCAGTATAAAACTTAGGAAAGTTTAGTGTTCTTTCACTGGTAATTACTTCATTCCAAATTCCCAGATGAATCCGCTGTTTGATATAAGCTTGAAAAAATTCAATGGGTAAATAACTAAACAAAGTTTCCAAACCGCCGAGAAAACGTGTCCTCCTGCCTTGATTGGCAATTAATGACATCTTATGCATCTTCCTAATGCCAGCAATACTCTCATAAAAAGCAATTTGCGGTCGCTGACCAGGCGGAGTATAAATTTCTGTAATATTTTTAATCAGTTCCTCGGTTTGCGTAATCTGCTCATCTAGCATCAGTTTCAAGGCATTGGGCGACTCGGCATAATAAACCCTCTTCCCGGATTCAATCCCGGTAACAACTAATTGTTTATGAATCAAAACAGTAAGATTTTCGTAAACCGTTGGCCTGCTCACTCCAGAAGCTTTGGCCAGTAGTCCAGCAGAAGCTTTACCGAGCTTCAGAAGACTTAAATATGTTTTACTCTGATTGCTATTTAACCCCAGATTTTGTAGCTGTTTATTGATTTGCATATTTTGTCGATAATAGTTGACAACGATTATATCGCAATTATCAATGAAAGCCAAGGCCTTTGATAGCTCTACTGAATGCAATATCGACAATTATTGTCAAATTAAATTAGCAGAGATAAAGTAAAAGCAAAATTATCACTTTTAAAAACGATGGTAAAATATACAGACGATAATAAACCGTATCAAGATGGTTGTAAAGGTAATGATTATGTACAACAATGCCCAGCAATATCTTATCTTCGTGTTTTACAAAATAATCCGGAAAATAATATGATACTTTCACCTCCTTGTGATACATGTTGGAGACTAAATGATTTTAAGGCATTAGCAGGAGGTGTTATCAGTCAAATCACATTCTTACAATAATTATTTTAATATTAATTTTATGGCGAAAGATAATGAATTAGAAATACATTTTCAAAAACAAACTGTTGTTGATGGTGAATCAGTTCTAAGAACAATAGCAAATGGTATTATTGCAAAACCTAAATATACACTTTGGACAATGAGCCCCACATGTCAGAGCTGTGGTGGTATTTGTAAAGTTGAAATTACTAAAACAAATATCATAGTGGGTCATGGATATACTGATTATGATCCAATTGCCCAAAACATCAACATCACAGCTACTCCACCAGCCGATGCTAAATGTCTACCAAAAAGCATATAATATAACAAAATTACCAATCCGCAAACTACCTAGTAAAATCCAACTTAATATTTAATTATCTAACTTACTGCTATTCAAAAATGGGTTTTCCATTTAAAAGAAATTTTGTAAGAAATGCTTTAAAAGCATCAAGCACAATCGAATTACCTCCAGGTTGGGAATATCCTAAGATTGTTGATACGGACAGTTTAAAAATATTTCTGGTTAATCAAACTGAACAAATATTTTTAAAAGGATATTTCATTGAAGGACTAGCTCAAGCAGTTTATGATAGTTATCAGGCAATTTTTCCATATGCTAACAATCTAACTCCGCCCATTTTATATCCGCTTAGAGTACAAAATAATTTTTTACTTTTTCCATTACTTGACTTAATTTCAACCAAAACAGATATTCAGCCTGCTTTATTATTAAAACAATGCTTATCCGAACAGTTACCAAAACTACATATCCTTCCTCTGGCAAAATTTTTAAATATTTATCAATGCAGAAACGGAGAAACATTTGCAGGTGACATTTATAAAGATAACGGAGATGCACTCAAATCATATTAAAACCTAATTTGATAAGTATTCTCCCTCGCTACAAACGCTCCTCCACGGCCAGTCAAACACAATCCGTAATCGCATCATAAGCATGAAACGGATATTTACCGGATTTGTTGAAAAATGGCTGGTGTAATTTTCCGGGAATCATCAATTCAGTTTCGTAAAGACTATCCCGCTGCTCACTCTGAAATTTTTGCATTGCACCAATCCCTGCTATTTGCAAATTTCCTCTTCCCTTTTCTTTTTCATACTTGATACTTGATACATGATACATGATACCTGATACATGATCCTTCCCCCTCCCGTTCACCGATCACCGGATACCGGACACCGTTCTTCTTTTCTGTTATAATATTTTATTCAGCAAATTCAACCCATGTCCTGGCAAAAAATTACCAGTAATTTTTCCAAGCTAAAACCACGCCAATGGCTAGTTTTTGTTGTTTGCTTTTATCTCCTTGCCACTATCATTTTTACCTGGCCGATTCTACCGAATATCAATACTAAGTTGGCTGACAACCAGGATCCTTACCTGATTTATTATATGATTGATGCGGAAATTGCCAAAGTACGCACAGGTGATTTTCAGCATTTCTGGGATGGTAATATCCTTTATCCCTACCCCAATACCTTGGCCTTTACTGATCATGCCCTTACTCTGACTTTGGAAGCCAGTCCACTCGTTTTGCTGGGCGCCGGGCCAGCCCTCACTGTGAATTACCTTAATTTATTAGCCTTTTTCCTGAGTGCCATATTTGCCTATCTCCTGGCTTATCATTATACGGAAAACCGGGCAGGATCTTTACTGGCGGGCCTAATTTATGGTTTTGCTGCCTATCATATCGGGCAATGGGGGCATGTCAATATTGCCAGTTATCAATTTATCCCACTAGCAGTACTCGCTTTTGAAAAATTTCTGAAAACTCCCAAATTACATTTAGCACTTTTCTTTAGTGGTGCTTTTCTTTTAAATGAATTCGTTTCTTTCGGACATGCAATTTACTTAAGTATCTTGCTCTCAATTCTAATGCTAATTAGGATCTTAAGTAAAAATCTGCTTTTCTCAAAAAAACTCTTTGGCTTTGGAATGATTGCTTTGCTAATCATAGGAATTCCGACCTGGTTGATTACGATCAAACCACTTGCCACAACTAGTGCCAACCTCAATGTCGTCAGACCTTTATCGGATCTCCTGCAATACTCAGCAACTAGTACGGCATTTCTCTCAGCACCAGAAAATAACCTCGCACCCAGAATTACAGAAATGCTTTGGCACAAAAACTTCAGTTTCCCTTACAATAATGAACATACCTTGTATTTGGGTATATTCACCATCACAGTAGCACTTTCTAGCATTGTTTCACTCCGCAAAGGCTTGAAATCCAAGCAAACTTGGCTGATTTTTAGTTTTCTAACTGTGATCATATTTGGTTATCTTTATGCTTTTGGACCATACTTCCGCTTACCTTTTGGGATTACTTTCACTTCTCCATATCTCTGGCTTTATCATCATGTCATTCTTTTCAAAGCGACGCGAGTCCCGACACGTATTATGATAATCGTCCTTTTAGCAGTGGCAATGCTGTCTGCCTTTTCCGTAAAAAAAATTATGCAGACGACAAAATTAAATAAATTAACAAAACAAATAATTATAATAATAATTTTCAGCGGTGTCTTTTTCGAACAACTTTGTTTTCCTTTAAAACTCAACAATGAATTACCTTTAAATACTGCTCTCTATACCTGGACTAGTGATAATTTGCCCAAGGAGGCAGTAGTCGCTCACTTTCCCTTCTGGCAGCGTTATCAGTACTACCGGGGCATGAAGCTTGACCGGCGCAGAACATTTACCGGTTACAGTGGTATCGACCCGGAAAGTACTTATCGTATTTATAATGCCAGTCTCAGTCCAGAATTTTACCAAAACCCTACGCCAGTACTCTCTGTACTGGCTACGCTCGGTGTCGACTATTTAATTATTCATCCTGATCTACCGGACGAATTCGGTAATGTGCTAGGAGAAAGAAAAATCAATTTACCTGCAGAAGTGGAATTAATTAAGACAATTGACCATGATCAAATTTATCGGATCAGCCAACTTAAAAATACTAATTACTTTGTCACACCAACTAATATCTATGTCGATAAGCGAACGAATAAAGAAATTACTCTTGTCCAAACCAATGACTCTAAACAAATTTGGGTAAATCAAAATTTACAAAAGTTTAATCTTAGCTTCAAATATTATGCAAATGGAAAATTAATTGCTGAAAAAAATAAAGCATTATTTCAGCCACTCTATCTAATGCCTACGGAAAAATACCAAACTCAGGTAACAATTCCCGGTGTTTTAGGGAAAAAATGGGACGAGGTAAAAATTAAGACAAGTGAAGCGCAATAGATATATTAATTTAATAACAAACAAAAAATCTTTATTTCCAAGTTATTGATGAAATAATCTTATCAGTTAATAATAAATTTTCATTTAGATTATCTAGAGAACCAGTATATTCTAATGTAGTACTTGAACTTAAAAAGAAAATAGTTTGATTAAATCTGATATTTAAAGTATTACCAATCTTACGTGCTGATAATTCTGTATCAGCAGCATTCATTCCATTGACATAATAATAACTTCTATTTGGAACATCTACTAATCTAAACGTATCACATATATTCGTACTATCTTCACCATAACATGTTATTTCAGAAATTAATTGAGCGTTATTAGGAATATCCATATTCTTAAATTCCCAATTATCACATATTAATTGATTGAATTTTATAGTTTCAGACTTATCAGTATTTGTAATAATAAATGTAATACAATTTCCTGATTCATATTCGTTGTCAAAATCTTTCGAAGTCACATCAATATTCCAATCTGAAGGAATATTTAACTCTAAATTTCCCTTTATGTTAGGTTTATCTGCAAAATCTGATTTTGTATTTGATATAACTGGAATTATTATCTTATCAGTTGTGTTAGTAATTTTCTTTCTTTGATATATATCTTGTTGTGTTGACAAGTCATTAGGTTTAACTGTATTCGAAGGATTTTTAATACTTACATTACTTGTTGGTGAAATGTTCACTGAATCCGACTGAGTATTGTTTTCATTTAAGGGTTCATTTCTCTGTAAAGAATTACTATTAGCAACTAAAATTAGAGTAAGAATAATTAATAAACAAACAATTATAGTTAACAGTTTAATATTTTTTTTTATGAAATTTCTTGGCTTGATTCTAATATTGCTTGAATGACTTAAATTTATCTTTGAAGTAATCATTGCAGTAGCAGATAAAATTTTGAATCTTTTTAATTTATTTTAAATATTTAATATTCATATTATCAAATGACCATTAAATAGCAAATTTTGTTTTATCGATGATCCTTAATTCTTTTTTAACAAAATCGGAACAAATGAGACGTAGTGACTAAGGAAAATTTTTATTGAGGGGAAATTCTAATTGAAATGGGTTGTAACTACTTCATGTGGAGCCTTGTACCATGAAGGTACAGGGCTCTCATTTTTGTAACTCTTCACTAAGTTCAGAGACAAAAATGGAGCTAGAGAGATTCGAACTCTCGACCTCCTCATTGCAAATGAGGCGCAGTAGACCAGCTGTGCTATAGCCCCTTATATTTATTATTGTGATGAACTTCTGAACTATTTTTTCAAACAACCGCAATGAAATCTTTATTTGATTTCTGATTCTTTGTCCAAACTTTGTTATTAGTAAATTTTGTAAAACAAAATTTTGGTGTCCCGCCAATGGCAGTAGAAAACATACATTGCCTAACGCGGGACACTCAATTTATCAACCACTCACTTCGTTTGCGGGATAAATTGGTGGAGCCTCAGGTCTTGCACCTGAAAGTGGACTCTGCCGAAGCACTTCCACAGCCCCATTATAATAAATTCTAAATTTTAAAAGAACTGATTGCAACTAAGCCAGGATGCTCAAGTGAAAGTTTTCGAACTGTGTGAGAATTACTTTCACTTAGTCCCGCCTTAGCGGGAGACCGAACTTCTTGTTCATCGTTTTTTTAATATATATGAGCCAGGATGGACTCGAACCATCGACCCCGGTCTTACCTGCCTGCGTGACTGCTTCTATCTCTTTCTTCTTAAGTCTAACTTGAGCAGTCAGGCAGGTCAGAACCGTGCTCTAACCAATTTTAGTTTTCTTAATATAAACCCAGCATGAGCCAGGATGGACTCGAACCATCGACCCCGGTCTTATCAGGACCGTGCTCTAACCAGCTGAGCTACTGGCTCATGCTAGGTTCAAGAATTTTCTTTTCAAAGAACAACTCAGATTATACTGAGATCTAAGGGAAAACTCAATAAATATATTGGAAATTTCCCATAAAAAAAGCCAGGTACTGCTACCTGGCTTTTGACAACTTAAAGATGACATGTCCGAAAAGTCTAACGCTTAATTTTGCTTTTTTTGTCTACCCAATGGGTAGACAGGTTTTATTCAACTACAAAATGTAGTTGAATATCCAAAACAATTTGTCCAGAATTCAGAGAATTCTAGAGAACACTCCTTAGAAAGGAGGTGATCCAGCCGCAGATTCCCCTACGGCTACCTTGTTATGACTTAGCCCTGGTTGCCAGCCCTACCTTAGTTCTGCCAGAGGCAGACCGTTGGGTAAAACCGACTTCCGTGACTTGACAGGCGGTGTGTACAAGACCCGAGAACGTATTCACCGTGGCATGCTG
>JBAXHO010000035.1:0-18090 GCA_037138855.1 bacterium | reverse complement strand
TTGGGGAAAGGGGTAAAATATACTTACGTAATTTATTTATGCAACAACGCCATTAATATTTAGAAAATCTTGCTGTCCGGAATCTAATGATATGCTACTGTGTTCTCTTTTCCAAATTGCAATTTCCAATTTTCAAATTGCACAATTCTTCCAGATTCCAAATTTCAACTAGTGATCACCGGTCACCGGACACCGATCATCGTAATTCCTCACATTGACGCAATATAGATCAAAAATGAACTGCCGATAAATATAGTATAGAGCATAACCAACAAAATCCCTTCTTTCCAGCTTAGTCGCTCTTTGGTTTTAATTAAAATATTAAAGATTAGTATTAAAATCGAAAGAAATAGTAATGAAAAAGTAATGGTAGGTGAAATAACAACATGAATTGGACTGAAGACACTGATAATTCCTAGAATAAAAGTAGTATTGATTACGATACTGGTAAATAAATCCCCAAAGGTGAGCGAGCTTTCTTTTTTTCGAATTAATTCAAATTCATAAATCAATTCTGGTATTGCTCCTATTGGTGCCAGTAAAGCGATAGTAATCAAAAAAATGGAAAGTCCTGAATTAAAAGAAATTGTCTGCATTGCTGAAACCAGAAATTCGCCGGAAAGAAAAATACTAAAAGTAGCAAGAAACATGGCTAATAAAAGAAAAGCATTTTTTTTATTGGTTTCTGGAAAATTTAATTTGATATTTTTCGTATTGATCCAAAGATGGATAATATAAAAAGCAAAAACTATCAGTAATAATATTCCTTCCAGTCTTGAGATCGTACCATCCAAAGAAAAAAGAATTGGTAAAGTGACAGCAATGCTTAAAATAATATATTGATAGGAACTGAGAATTTTTTTGGTGCTAAAGTCTTTTTTAAAAATGGCAATCATACCGGCAATCAGGCTCAGTGAAACAATAGAAGTTCCTATGGCATTAGCAAAAATTAATTCAGGTACTTTGTAAATATAAGCATTTACAGCGATAACATATTCTGGTAAAGCAGAGGCAAATCCTACTAAAATTACGGCGATTATAGATTCATTGATTTTGAGTGATCTGGCAAAATGAATTAAAGCAGCAATTAGAATAGCACTGCCAGCAGTAATCACTAGCATGCCAGATAATAGCTGAATGATCCAAATGAATTCTTGCATGATGAGAAAGATAATATATGTATTTTTAATAATTTAGCGTAAATTGCTGATGATGTCGAGGGGAAAATCGGAGGGGTTGCAGATCTGCAACCCTGTTTTTAACGAATTGGTAACGTTAGCAGTAGCAAGCCACTGATAGTAAACAGCAACGAAATAAATTTTGTCATTAATTCCTGACGTTCTTTGAGAATGAAAAAAGCAAAAATGATTGTAAAAATAATTGAGCTTTGGTTGATAGCGGAAATAATGGAAGTATTATTACTACGAATTAGTGCTTCATAGAAAGTAGAAGAACTAATTACATAAAAAATAATAAATTTTCCAAGATCCAGAAGATATTGGGAATTAATATGTGAGTCTTGTAAGTCTTTGCGGACTTTGGGGAAACGCAGGATGCTTATAAAAATTGCCGGTAAAGACCAGCCAAAGATTAGATAAAAATAGATATTATTGACAGCAATTATTGTTTTGTCATTGACTACAGCAATTCCAAAACAAAGTGCAGCTAATAGGGCAAAAAAGTAGCCGGAATTTAAATGCTTTAGTTTTTTCAGTTTAGACTTAAAAAGATTCAGAATGCTAATTATCAATAGGATGCCACCGAATAATTGCCAACCATTCAAACTTTCATTTAAGAAAAATGTAGCGAGGAGGACGCTGACCAAAGCACGACTGGAAAAAAGGATCCGGTAGATTCCCACGTCGATTCGTTTCAAAGCTAAAAAGATAGTAAAGCTACTTACGCAATAAAGTAAGCCGGAAAAGAGATAGTGCAGAACTAATTTGGTATTTAACAGAGCAAATTCAGCGCTCCAGTTGAATTTATGAAAGATTAGACAGTAGCAAAAAAAAATAGCAAAACCGCTTGATTGAAAAAGGATCATACTCAGTTCTTCACTGACGTGATGCTTTTTCATGGCAATTTTTTGGAAAATTGAACCCAGTGAGTCAGCAAGCACGCTGATGAGTATAAGTATTTGCCAAGACATAGTTAAAACGATAAAAAAGTATTATGTATCAAGTATCATGTAGCAAGAAAAGTATCTGGTAGCTGGTATCTAGTATCTACAAATAGTAGTTAATAGCCAAAAGTTAATAGAGAAAAGGTTTAAAAAATCAATAGTATAATTTAAGTTTTTGAGATTCCTAGATTTTGAAATTCTTATCTTTTATCTCCTCACTTCTAACTTTTAGCTTCTAACTTATAACTACTTGCCTTACCGATTACCGTTTTCCCTTTTCTATGCTATTATACCTATGATTTGCGAATTTTACTAAAATTTTATGTTTAATTTAAAGGCAGTAATCAATCAAGTAAAGTATGATGAATACGGCAGACCTTCCGGGATTATTGCCATGAAAAAAAATCCAGGCATGTCTTCACATGATCTGGTGTATCAGGCACGGCGTTATTATCATTTTAAGAAAATTGGTCATGCTGGTGCCCTTGATAAATTTGCTTCTGGTTTAATGTTGATTTTGATTGGCAAAGCTACCAAAATGGCGGAACAATTACTGAGTTTTGATAAACAGTATCAGGCCCGCATTTTGTTTGGCGTTAAAACGGATACGCAGGATATCGAAGGTAAGATCCTGGCAACGCAGAATGTAACTTTGGATTTAACTGCTGAAAAAAGAGAGGAATTGTTAACTCGGTTTCTCGGTAAGCAAACGCAATTTGTTTCAATCTTCAGTAGTGTCAAAGTGCAAGGCGAAAAATTACGGATTTTGATGCGTGATCCGGACTTTTCCAAAGAAATTGTTTGGCGCGGTCAGCAAAAATTTCTCATTATGACTTCATTAAAAAATTCCCAGTTTCATAAAGAATTTGAAATTCCTGCTAAACCAATTGAAATCTACAATCTGGAGCTAGGCAAGTTAACCAAAGCTGATGTTAATGCTTTTCATTTTGTCGATGACAGTTTAAAAAATTCCTTAAATAATTTTTATTATTTGGATATCACGGTCGATTGTTCCAAAGGCACCTATATCCGCCAGCTGGCTGAAGATATTGGCAGCTTTTTTGATATTCCAGCTGTATTAGTCGCTCTGGAAAGGAGCCGGATTGGTGAAATTGAATTAACTGATACTATTGTTCTGGAGTCAGCTCCGGATAATGTCCCAGACGATAAATCTTCAAGGGAGCCAATTCTGGACTAAAAGTTTTCGTTGTTTCCTGTTTGTTATTGTTATTTGTTATTACTGTTGAATTATTTATTACACCTGGTGTGCCAGTCACAACTGTTGTTACTGAGGGATCAGCATTGATTTGGAATACAACACCACTCTTCCCTGCTCCATAGACAAAGATATCAGTGAGGTGACCATCCGGATCGATCAGGTATAAATTATCGCCATCATTATTTAAACTAATCGAGCTGGGAATGATGGTGATCATTTCCTCTGGTTGAATTAATTGATCCAGCGTGATTTTATATGATTTACCACTTTTATCAGTAATACTCCAATTGAAAATATTAATTGCTATATTATCGACATTTTGAATTTGCAACTTTTCCTGATTGTCGACTGGATCTGGTTCTACTTGTTTGATAAAGAGTTTACCAGTTTGCTGGACTGGGATTAATGTAGGCGTCACAGAAATAATACTGGTCGGCGTAATTGGCGCTGTCGGTGCAGTGCAGCTGGTATTAGTTTGATTATAGGTATGACTGCTGGTATTTTCTTTAATCTGCCCGCAGTCGCCACTGAGTAATTCCCAACTTTTTTCTTCACTAGTCGAACTATAGACAAAATGTTGTACTGCTCCGCTTAGTTTGTTTTCCAAAGTGAGATCTGCCCCGGAATTATTTAGTGAATAAGAAACAACTAATAAATTAGCTTGACCATATTTAGTCAGCACTAAGTTGATATTGTGCACCAGGATCACCCGCGCTCCTGGTAGAAGTGAATAATCAGGTAAAGTGATTGAGAGAAAATTGTAATCTTTGAGGTTCAGGCTGCTGCTACTAAAATTTGTTAATTCCACCCATTCATAATCCGTATCAGTTCCGGTGGGATTGGGCATGATTTCGGTAATCATTAAAGTATTGGCAGTTTCCGCCTGCCAGTGCTGGTGTGGCAGTAATGTTACAAGTAAAATAAACATAATTGTCATCGCTCCCAGTAGGAAAAAGTATTTAGGCATTGCTGTTTGTTAAAAAATAAATTAGTGATAAAACTAATCTAACAGGCAATTCTTAAAAAATTCTTAAATTGGGAAGGAAAGTGGGAAAAACGGTGATCGTTAACCGGTGAGCGGTGATCGGAGGGAGAGAAAAATCAAGAGATTTGTAACTGGGGTGATAAAGGTTTATCATGAACGATAAAGGAGAAATAAATTATGAAAAAAATTAAACGAATTGGGAAAGTACTGGTAATTGTCTTAATATTTCTCATAATTCTCCCCTATTTCCTCCCGCTTCCGCACAGCAAATATGCGTCTGGAATTGCAGCTCAGAAAGCAAATGCAACTGATTATCCTGGACGTTTTTTGGAAGTTGCTGGCAAGCAAATTTATGTGGAGGAATTAAATCCTACAGCGAAACAAGTCATTACATTTATTCATGGCTTTGGTGGCTCGACTTTCACCTGGAGGGATAATCAGCAATTTTTTGCAGATCAGGGCTACCGGGTCGTCTTGATCGATACTTTAGGCTTTGGTTTTTCTACTACTACTGCAAGCGCTGACTATTCTCATCCAGCTCAAGCGAAATTAATTAAAAGCGTACTTGATCAACTCGGAATTACAGAAACGATATTAGTCGGACATAGTATGGGAGGAAATATCGTGCTGCATTTTACAGAAAGCAATCCGCAAATGGTTTCTAGACTTGTATTAGTAGATGCGTTAGTCGTCAGCAAACCCAGCAAGCTGAATATAGTTTCATTTTTCTTGACTATGCCACCACTAGAGCGCTGGACTAAAGTATTTTTAAATGTAATTGTCTCTGAGAAAAACTTTGATAAATTTCTCCGTTCTGCCTATTACGATGGCAGCAAAGTCACCCCAGAAACTATCGCCGGTTATCATTTATCCCTGGAAATTAAAGGCTGGCAGTCGACACTCCTCGGAATTGCTAGTGATAACAGGAAAAATGCAGTTCCAGAGGATCTGGCCACGATTCATACTCCGACTTTGATCATTTGGGGAAGCGGAGATACTTGGATTCCACTCGCTCAGGGTCAGGATCTGCAAAAGCAAATCAAGGATTCCAAGTTGGTCGAAATTCCAGATGCTGGTCATTTGGTGATGGAGGAAAAGAGTAAGGAGTTTAATCAGGTTTTGTGGGAAGGGATTGAGGAGTAGACATTAGACAGTAGATGGTAGACTGGAGAAATTTTAAAACAGATTGTCTCAGGTGTTAGAATTCTTTAACCTCATCAAGTGTAAAAACACTTTAATCTGTTAAATAGATTTTACAAAATTATCTTAGCTTTAGTAAAGTAGTTTTGTTAAACTTGTTAATTCGTTAATTTGTTAATAAATATTTATCAAATGAACACACTCCACCCTTCTCCAGATATTCAGTTAAGAATTTTGACAAAGGCTGATGCTGCTACTTTATTTTCACTAGTAGATCAGAATCGGGCTTATCTGCGTAGGTGGTTGGGTTGGCTGGATAAAACGAAAACAATTGCTGATAGTGAAGGCTTTTTGAAAGAAGCTGAAGCAGCTGCAATTGCCAAGAAATTTTTTCGTTTTGGCATATTTTATCAAGAGATTCTCGTTGGAATTATCGAATTACAAACCATCGATTTTACCAATAAAAAAGCACAGGTAGGCTACTGGCTTGCGGAAGATTATCAGGGAAAAGGAATAGTGACACTTTCACTAAAAGCACTTTTGGATTTTGCTTTTAACACCCTTGCCTTACATAGAATAGAAATCCATGTAGCAACAGGTAATAAAAGTAGCGCCAATGTCTGTAAACGACTTGGTTTCGTTCAAGAAGGCACTTTACGAGAAAATGAATGGTTATATGATCACTATGTCGATCATGAGGTGTGGGGGCTGGTGGAAGAGAGCTATAATCAATAACCACATTCCATAAGAATATTTTTTTTACTATTAAACTCCAGGCAAAACCTGGAGTTTTTTTAGGTTGATATTTTTTTAATTGTGCTGAGATCAGATCTATTTGGGAGGTGAAATATTGACCTTAATGTGGGGGGATTTGTGTTAAAATACCAAATTTTTGTAGTAAAAAATTGATAATGATTGATCAATCCATAAATTACGAAATTTAATTTATTTCATACTTGGTAATTTTTTTTCTATACACTATGCACATCGTCAATAGATATCTATGTTTCAACCGTGTTTTCATAGCTTTCTTTTTGGGTTATTTGTGGAAATATTATAAAATGTACTGTTTATCAATATCATAAGAATTATATGAAAGAACAAGATAAAAAACTTCACGAGAGACTGTGGGCATCTGCTCAACAGCTCTGAGCTAATAGTAGTCTAAAATTAAACGAAATTTCAGAGCCTATATTGGGGCTCATTTTTTTAAAATTTGCTGATGTAAGATTTCGTAAAGCAAAAGAAGAAATTGAATCTGAACGTAAAACTACTAAAAACACTAATTCAGGCAGAGTCAGACCAGTTACAGCAGATACTTATAAAGAAAAGGGTATCCTTTTTGTACCTGAATCTGCTATGTATCAATATCTGATGAGCCTGCCGGAGAATGAAAATATTGGCAAGGCAATTAACACAGCAATGAATGCAATTGAGGAGGCAAATACTGACCTTGCTGGAGTCCTTCCACAGAACTATACCTCACTTGTAAAAAGTGCTAATGAAAACAATGAGCTGTTACTTACTCTTCTTAAAAGCTTCAATCAAATCCCTGACGATATATCAGGGGATGCTTTTGGCGGTATATATGAATTCTTTTTAGGGCAATTTGCGCTCTCAGAAGGACAAAATGGAGGAGAATTTTTTACAGCTCAATCTATTGTTAAGCTCTTAGTTGATGTAATCGAACCATACCAAGGTAGAATTTATGATCCGGCTTGTGGTAGCGGTGGTATGTTTGTACAGTCCGCTCATTTTGTAGAAAAACAAAGGAAAAACGGAGAGCAAGTGATGGATAAGATCACTATCTACGGACAAGAAAAAACTAGCAGTACAGTCAATATTGCCAAAATGAATTTAGCAATTCATGGCTTATCAGGCAAAATTGTCCAGGCAAATTCGTATTATGAAGATCCTTTTAATAGCATTGGTAAATTTGATTTTGTATTGGCTAATCCGCCATTTAATGTAAGTGGTGTGGATAAAGATGGACAATTAATAATCGACCCCAAAAAGATTGAAGGCGATATGAGATTTAGGCTTGGATTACCTGTCACACAAAAAGGAAATGTAACTAATGCAAATTATCTCTGGGCACAAATCTTTGCGAGTTCACTTAGTAGCAAAGGTCGGGCAGGATTCGTCATGGCAAACAGTGCCAGTGATGCTGGTCACGCCGAGAAAGAAATCCGCAAAAAACTAATCGAAGCTGATCTGGTAGATGTAATGATCTCAGTTGGTTCAAATATGTTTTTAAACGTTACTCTTTCTTGTACTTTGTGGTTTTTTGATAAAGATAAAACAAATACTGCACGAAAAGGCAAAGTACTCTTCATCAACGCCCAAGACATCTTCACCCCCATTGACAGAGCGCATAATACTTGGACAGATGCACAAATCCAAGAGATTTCAGAAATTGTCCGAAGATATCGAGGGGAAGAGGGTTATGGTGAATACCAAGATATCAAGGGCAGATGCAAGGTAGCGACAATTGACGAAATCAAAGCAAATGATTATTCTCTAAACCCAGGTAGATATGTAGAAATAGTCGAGAAAGAAATGGATGATGTGGATTTCGAGGCTAGGATGAAAGAAATGATGGGAGAGTTTACTAATTTGACTAAAGAAGCGCATGAGCTGGAGAATAAAATTATGGATGATTGGGAGAAAATAATTTAAATTAAAAACACTATGAAAAAATTAAATCTGAAAGAACTTGATACATATGTCTATATTGACTCAAGTAATATTAGAAATGCTTTGAAAATGTCAAATAGAAGGATGGATTGGAAAATGTTATTCGACTATCTAAGCTCAACATATAAGAATTTATTATCGACCAAATATTTCGAAGGAATCGACAAAAATGATAATGTAAAATTGAATGAATTCAAAGTTATTGAAACTTATGGATACGAATTAAAAACACTTGGACGAAAGGCTTATATAAACTCTGCTAAATATAAGACATTCAAATGTATTAACTGTAAAGAGAAAAATACTGTTGAAATATTGAAAGAATCAAAAACTCTGAAATCTAATATTGATGTTTACTTATGTAGTGAGTTGATGGGTGAACTGATAAATATTTCAAAAGAATCTCATGCAATTATCTTAACTTGTGATGGTGATTATGCAGAAATGATAAGGAATCTTCTAAAGAAAAATAAGAATATTCATATATCTGTATTCGCCACTCCTTTTTCAAAAACAAATAATTATCTATCAGTTAGGCTGAAGGAACTTGAGAGAATAGACAGATACTACCTTGTAAATATTATGAATATTAAGGACAGAATTAGTACAAAGAATAGAAGATAAAAAAATGAGAGCTACACCTAAGTGGAACTCTCGAACGGTATACTATCTCACCAAAGTGGAATAGTTGAGTAATCTAATTATAGAATAAAATTACTATTAAAACAATACCAATATATTTTTTACTGAATGAGGGTAAGATTATGGATGATTGGGAGAAAATAGTATGTCGGTATTTCCGACATACTGCACTGACTTTGATTTTGAAATTAAACAGTTATTGGATAAGAGAAATGATGGAAGCATAATCTCAACCTAAAGATGGTGATTATGGATGATTGAGAGAAAAATATTTATGATAGTAGTGAATTACAAAGGAATTCAACTATCCGGAATTTCCGGATAGTTCAAAATGAAGGCGGGAGAGATGTTTCGAGAGATATTGATTTTTATAACTTAGATGCAATTATTCCTGTCGGGTATAGGGTTAATAAATATATTTTTTACTAAATTAAGATGCCAAAATCAAAAGTAACTGGAAAATATGCGGCAAAGTCAGCAAGTAAAACACTAAGAAGTAAATCAACTGGAAAAGATTCCAAAAAAGCGTCTGGTAGTGCACTTAGTCAGAGGGTGAAGAGAGGAAAGAAATAATATAGCTATGAAAAAAGTTAGTTATCAGACAAAAGAATATATCGTAAAGCTCGCTGGGAGTTGTTTTTGGTATTGGGGTAGTTTTCATTCATTTCTAAAGAGCTGTCAAGTCCCTGATTCTATAATACAAAGATATCCAAAAGAGGTTTTTACTAATAAGTATCTGGTCATGAGAGGAATAATTGATGAACTGGATAGTAGAAATGATACTAATACTATTCAGATAATTATTTCTGAGTTTTATAGACTTACAAAACCTGTGGACGATGGCGTGAAAGATCCAAAGTATACAAAAGAACTGTTAGAGGAATTTCGTAATCATGTAGGTAAAGATCCCATCGATACGGAAATTGAAAATAGGAAAAAGCAAGAAAAAAAAGATAGTTATGTCGACAAAATATTAACTTTAAAAAAAAATAATGAATATTTAAATAAATTGAATCAAACATTTTCAGAATTAATAACTACAGCTGCAATCACCCAACAAAACAAAGGATATAAGTTAGAAGAAATATTTTATGATTTATTAAAATTAGAGGAGTTTAACTATATGAAACCTTACAAGATTAAGACTGAGCAGATAGATGGACACTTTAAGTTTCAAAGTTTTGATTATCTAGTTGAGATAAAATTTGAAGCGGAGCTTATTAAGAAGGATCCAATAGCTATTTTCGACAATAAAATTAAAAGTAAAGCTCAAAGTACACGTGGTTTTTTTCTGGCACCAAATGGCTTTGATCAAGATCATGTAAATACCTTTGAGGGAAATTCTCCAAGATTAATATTAATGGATGGTCTAGATTGGATAGCAATTTTAGAAGGTAAATTTTCATTTTTTGATATGTTAGATAGAAAAGTAGACGAATTGGTCAAATCAGGAAATATATATTTTAAGGTATATAAATGAGAGAAGGATGGAAGAAAGTAAAACTAAAAGATGTATCTAATATTGGAGATGGAGCTCATGCAAGCTTGGAAAGGCAAAAGAAAGGTATTCCATATCTGACTTCAAAAAACTTAAAAAGAGGAAAAATTGATTTAACAACATATGATTGTATATCAATTGATACATATAACAAACACTTTAAGGAATCTGAAAACGCAATAACAGTTCCAAATCAAGGAGATATATTGTTTAGCATTATTGGTTCAATGGGCTCTCCGTACTTATTGAGTAAGGATAAGTTAATTGGTATATCAAGTAGCGTATCTATTATTCGAGCAAAACCAAACATTAATAATAGATATTTATATTATTGGTTACTGTCTGAAGAGTTACAATCTGCAATCAACGGTGTTAAAGGTGGGGTTGCACAAAGTTATGTAAGCTTAAAAATGATAGGAGATCTTCTGGTTAAATATCCAGATGATCTATCAACCCAAACTCGAATCGCCTCCGTCATCTCCACCTACGATGACCTTATCGAAAACAACGAAAAGCGCATCAAAATCCTCGAAGAAATGGCACAGAGACTTTATACGGAGTGGTTTGTGAAGTTTGAGTTTCCGGCCCCCCAGCCCCCTAAGGGGGGGGCAATTGGGTGCAGTGCACCTAGAGTTTTGAATGCTGCGAATCCAAAATCGTATAAAAAGCTTTATGATAAGGCTGTAAAGATGAGGAACTTTCCTACTAAAGCAGAGGCTTTACTTTGGGAAGAGCTGAAATTAAAAAAGCTTGGAATGAAATTTAGACGTCAGCATATTATTGACAATTTTATAGTAGATTTTTATTGTGTTGAAATAGGTTTAATAATCGAAGTTGATGGTGAAATACATCAATCTCAGAAAGATAAAGATCAGAAACGTGAGGAAACACTTAAATCTTTAGGTTGTCAGATTATTAGATTTAGTAATGAAGAAGTGATAAATAACATAAATCAAGTTATCACTAAAATCAAATCCTCCATCCCCTCCCCTTCAGGGGAATACAAACCCAAGTCCCCTCTAGGGGATTTAGGGGTCAAAGGCTACAAATCCTCTGGAGGCAAGATGGTAGATAGTGGTAGTGAGTATGGGATGGTGCCGGAGGGGTGGGAGGTGAAAAGGTTGGGAGATATTGGCGATGTTGTAACAGGTAAAACACCTAGCAAAAAAATAAGTGAGAATTTCGGCGATGAGTTTTTGTTTGTAAAAACACCAGATTTTACAGATTTATTTATACTGAATTCTGAAGAGAAATTGTCAGAACGAGGGATGCAAACACAAATCAAAAAGCTTTTACCCGAAAAAACTGTAATGGTAAGTACAATTGGAACTTTAGGAAAAGTTGCTATATCAACGCAATCATGTACAACTAATCAACAGATTAACAGCTTAGTTTTAAACTCGCCCAATGATTATATTTATTATTATTTCTTTTCAAAAGAATTAAAGCCTTTACTCGATGGTTTAGGTGGTAATGGAGCGACTATGGGAAATGTAAGTAAGGGTAAATTTGAAGAAATAAAAATACTTTACCCAACTTTAGGAGTAATGAATAACTACTATATATCCATATCGAAATATTTTGATGAAATTTTAAATTTCCAAAAAAAGAATTCGATCCTATTAAAAACAAGAGACCTACTCATCGGAAATTTAATTACTGGGAAGAGGTTACTTAAAAATGATAACTAAAATACAAAAATTGAAAAATTTTGGTATTTTCCACGATTTTTCATGGTTTTCTGCAGTTCCTGAATTTAAAAAATATAATTTAATATATGGCTGGAATAGAAGTGGAAAAACTACAATTTCCCGTGTTTTTGCGAGTTGTCAGAAAAGATGTGTTTATGACAAGGACAATTTCAAACAATATCCAGAAAACGGCGAGTTTGAAATAAAAATAGATGACGGAACAACTGTAAAAAATACAGATGTCGAAACTAATGTATTACCTATAAAGATTTTCAATCAAGACTTCATTGATGAAAATATTTCCTTTGACCCTGCGGACTCATGCAATCCTATTGTTTATGTAAGTGAGGAAGACATTGAGAGTAAGAAACAGCTTGGGCAATCAAAGTTGGACAAAGTAATTCTTGGCAAAACATATGAACAAGCTAAAAAGGATAAGTCGGCGAAAGAAGAAACAAAGAATACTTTTCTGATAGGTTTAGGTCGAGAAATTGCAAATATTCTTTTTGATAAGTCATATAATAAAACAAAGGTAGAAAACAGAATTAACAGTATTGGAGTTGATAATTTTTTAGACAAGGTGCTTTCCGATGATGACAAGAAAAAATATGAAACAATAAGTAAAAGTGCACCTGAAAAAAATCAAATTACACTTCTAAAACTAACACCTGTTAATTTCGCACTTCTTTTTACAAGAGTAAAATCCTTACTGGGTAAAAAGGTTGTCTCGGAATTACTAGAAAGATTGAAAGACCCTGAAGATAAAGATGGCGGACTTGACGAAGAACTTAATAATTGGGTCAAACAAGGATTCGATATCCATAAAACAAAAAACCAATTTAAAAAATGTCTTTTTTGCGAAAATGATTTAAATCATAATTTCTTTGATTCATTATCGCGACATTTTAGCAAAGATTATGAGGATTTACAGAACTCCATTAAGTTTCTTATTAATGACTTGAAAAAAGAAAAAGTATTCACTATTTCTGAAAAAAATATTGAACTATATTTTGATCTAAGGAATAGTTATGAAGATAAAGCAAAAGAATACAATAAGATAATAAAAAAGCAGAATGATTGGCTTAATCATTCTGAGATATGGTTAGAGCAAAAATATCAAAATCCATTTGATCCTGACATTCCAGAAATGGTCACGACTCCTGAAGACTACACAAATTTATTAAATAACATTATTAATGAGCTTAACGAAATCATTTCAAAACATAATCTAAGAGTAAAGAATCATAATACAGAAGTAATAAGTTCTAGAGATAAACTTGAACTACACTCAATTGCCGTCGCACTATCTGGGCAAGATTATAAAAAAATGGGAGACGAAGTAACGGGTGCCGAGAAAAAAGAAGAAGAAATCTTTGAAGCATTTAATAAAAATAATTCTGAGATTTCAGAATTAGAAAAACAAACTTCGAATATTGGAAGAGCAATAAAAGATATTAACAACCACCTAAAAGAATTTTTTGGCAGGGAAGAAATTATGCTCGAACTAGATGTTAATAAAAAGGGCTATATGATAAAAAGAGACCAACAACCAGCAAAGAACTTAAGCGAAGGCGAAAAAACGGCAATAGCATTTTCTTATTTTGTAGTAAAAGTCGGTGAAGGAGACTTTGACAAAACCAAAGGAATAATTTTTATTGACGATCCAATTTCCAGCTTTGACTCAAATTTCATTTATCATTGTTTTTCAATGATAAGTAATCATTTTAAGGATGTTGGGCAACTGTTTATTTCAACTCATAATTTCCAACTCTTCAACTTGGTTAAAGAATGGTATATCAATAAAACTAATTCAATAAAAAAAGATAACGAAAAGTTAAAATCAGAAAATAAACTGGAAAAACCGATTCCTTGTGAATTTTTCATGGTGGAAAACTATACAGAGATAGGTACTAGAAAAGCGAAAATCATTGAACTTGATAGAACGTTAAAAAATTACAAATCCGAATATCATTTCTTGTTTGCAAAACTTAAAGAATTTTCAGAAAAACAGGATTCAAAATATGAAGATTTTTATACAATCGGAAATATGGCCAGAAGGTTTTTTGACATTTTTGCAGACTTTAAAATACCAAGTACAGGCGACCAAAAATCAAAAATGGATGTATTAATTAAAAATATCAATTATCAAAAAGAAATAATTAATTCAGTTGATGCAGGAAAGGCATACAAGTTGGTAAATGAATTCTCTCATAATTCAGACCCAACAAGCACAATAGAACACAAAGATAAATCAGAGGTAAAAGAAGCAATAGGAATACTTCTAAGGATAATTAAGGAAGTAGATCCTTCCCATTATAAATATTTAAATAAAGCATAGTATAACCATGAACACATTCACCGAAGACACCCTAATCGAACAAACAGTCATCACTCTCATCAAAGAGCTTTGGCAGGATGAGAGTTGCCATATCAATGCCTATACTGACACAGAGGATGCGAAGCTTGGCAGATCTCACCGAGGTGAGGTCTTACTTACTCCAACGCTTAGAGATGCGCTGGTTAAGCTTAATCCAGGTATCCCAAGTGATGTTATCGAAGAGGCAATTAACAACATTTCAAGAGATAGATCCACATTATCACTTGTAAAAGCCAATCAGGAAATTTATAAGCTTCTGAAAGATGGCTTAAATGTAGATGTAGTAAAGCCAGATGGCAGCTCAGAGACAGAAACAATCAAGTTTATTGACTTTGAAAATCAGGAGAATAATAAGTTTCAGATTGTGTCACAGATGTGGATTGTAGGTGAAGTTTATACCAAAAGACCGGATGTGATTTTGTTTGTAAATGGTATACCTATCCTATTACTTGAGCTCAAGGCCTCACACAAAAACCTGTCTGATGCGATCAAAAATAATATCAAACCATATATCGCAACCATACCCAAACTTTTCTGGTACAACATGGGGATTGTGCTATCGAATGGGATAGAAAACAAAGTCGGATCCATTACTTCTCCTTACGAGTTTTATAATGATTGGAAAAAAATCGAAAGTGAAGCAGATGAGACCAAAACTGATCTGAGAACTTTACTTTTTGGGCTTTGTGAGAAAAAAAGATTGCTAGATGTTTTTGAAAACTTTGTCCTTTTTGATGAATCAAAAGGCAAAGTAAAAAAGATAATACCTAGATATTTCCAATATTACGGTGTAAATAAAGCATACCAAAATGTACAGGACAGAAAAGATCTCGAGGGCAAATTAGGTGTATTTTGGCATACTCAGGGCTCTGGTAAATCATACGCTATGGTGTTTTTGGCACAAAAGGTACTGAGGAAGCTTTATGGAAATTTTACTTTTGTGATTGTGACTGATCGCACACAGCTAGATGGTCAAGCTTATGGCAATTTTGCCAATGTCGGTGCAGTATACGAAAAGGAAGTTCGAGCAACTAGTATTGTCAATCTTCATGATCTTTTAGGAGAAGACCATAGACAAATATTTACAACCATTCAAAAGTTTCAGCATGTGACAGATACTATTTCCGATCGTGATGACATTATCATCATGACTGATGAGGCTCATCGTTCCCAGTACGATATGTTTGCGATGAATATGAGAAAGGCTCTGCCAAATGCTTCATTTATTGGATTTACCGGCACGCCACTCATGGCTGATGGTGAAGAAAGAACTAGAGAAACTTTTGGAGAATACGTATCTATATACAATTTTGGGCAGTCTATTCAAGATAATGCGACCGTACCGCTTTTTTATGAAAACAGAGTACCATTCTTAAAAAACGTAAATCAAAATCTAGATAATGACCTGGGTAAAGTCATGGATTTTTATGAACTGGATGAAGAAGCAGAAGACAAGCTAGAAAATGAATTCTCCACTTTTTACCATCTTATCAGTAGAGAAGATAGACTAAACGTACTTGCTAGAGATATAGTACAGCATTTCGTTAGCCGTGGTTATGATGGCAAAGCAATGGTAGTAAGTGTAGACAAGAAAACTGCTATCAGAATGTACAAAAAAGTTAAATCAGAATGGGATAGATATCTGGGAAAACTTCGATTGAAACTAGCCACCACTAATGATGAGCTAGAGCAAAATAGAATAATGGACAAACTAGATAGACATGCTGATGTCGATATGGCAGTGGTTGTTAGCCAGAGCCAAAGCGAAATTGAAGACATGGCTGAGTTTGAAATCGATATGGTGCCGATCAGAGATAGAATGAAAAATGAAAACCTGGAAGAAGAGTTCAAAAAAGCTGAAAGCAATCTGAGAATTGTTTTTGTCTGCGCTATGTGGATGACAGGCTTTGACGTACCTAATCTTTCTACACTCTATCTCGATAAACCTCTCAAAAATCATACCTTGATGCAGACTATTGCTAGAGCAAATAGAGTTTTTCCTGATAAAAAGAACGGCCTTATCGTGGACTACATCGGTGTCTTTAAAAATATCGAAAAAGCTCTCGCTATATACGCTTCAACCAAAACGGATGATGGAAACGTAATAATCAGAGACAAAGCTGAATTATTAGTTGAGCTTCAAGAGCTATTAAAGGTCACAAAGCGAACATTTGCTGAAAAAAATATTGATATTCAAAATATATTAGATGCTGATGGAGAGCAAAAGCTAATTCTATTAGACAAATTCTCCAATTTTGTCTTGAGTGATGAAGAGTATAAAAAGAAAGTATTTAATATATCTGCAGCACTTCACAGTGGATATAAATCAGTTCTGCCAGATCCAAATGCAGAAGAATATTATCATTACGTAACAGCAGTGAAAGTATTATCTTCTCGTATCAGAGATATTGGATTAAAAAGTATCGATGTATCTCAAGTAAAAAGAGACTTGGAAGAACTTCTAGATAGATCTATTCAAACAGGCGAATATGTTATCCCACAACACAAAAAACTCAAAGATTTAAGCATGCTGAATGCAAATGCTTTAAAAGAATTTTTCGAAGGATTGGAAAACAAAAATATCCAAACTGAAGCAATGAAGGAAGAGTTAAAAGATCAAATTGAAGATATGGTTAAAAGAAATAAAAAAAGAGTGCAGTTTATGGACAGATTAAATTCTTTACTGGAAGAGTACAACTCAGGTGCACATGATATAGATAAGCTATTCGAGGATCTTGTTCAACTTGCTAATGACTTAACCTTAGAAGAAAAACGCTCGATCAGAGAAAATTTAACAGATGATGAGCTCGCTATTTTTGATTTATTACTAAAAGAAGAATTAAATGAATCAGAAGTAAATGAAGTCAAGAAAACAGCGCGAACTTTATTAGAAACCTTACAAAAAGAGAAACTCGTATTAGACTGGAGAGAAAAAGCACCCACAAGAGCAGGTGTAAAAAATACAATCCTAGATATTATTTACAAATTTCTCCCCGAGCCAACCTATACAGAAAATGATTGTGAACAGAAAGGTTTATCTGTTTATAATTTTGTGTTTGAGAGGTGGGGTAATTCTGAAAAATATTTATAACTCAATAATTTATTCAAATCATGAAAGCCTTCATCTTCCGCTGCAACTCCAAAACCTATCAAGAGGTCATCGACCGAAAATTACTCGGCGAAGAACGCATGTATCTGCCTCTTGTAAAAACAATTACTGAAACTGATTTCCTATTCCTCTACAACCTCTCAACCTTCGAATTTACCGGTCCTCTGAAACCAATGAGTCAAGGTAATGATAACATCGTTCCAGAAGCTTGGAAGTCAGCATTCCCCGCGCAGATCAGATTTGAGTATTTACCCGAGACACAGACAATTCCCTTCAAACTGGTCGAAAAAATCATCAAAATCTATCACAAAGGAATCTATCCTGAGATGGAGCTGGATGAGGAGCAGGTGGGGAAAATAATAGAAATTAAAAATTAAAGATTAAAAATAAAAAATTCGGAAATAAACAGGATATAATTAGCCCTCAAATTCCAACATTCCCTTTTCAATGCACTCTTTCTCCTAAGTTCACTTTTTTATTATTTTCCCCCAATAATCTTCAGATTTAAGAAGTTTTTAAGAATTGATTGGTAGAGTGATTTTATGACAACAAAAATATTATTGAACAATCTCAAAATTGAAGTGGCAAAGTATGATAACGAAGATTATAT
>JBAXHO010000034.1:0-18831 GCA_037138855.1 bacterium | reverse complement strand
AAAATCAAAGGCAAAATTAGAAAAAAAACAACGCGTTTTTACCATTAACCCTTTTATTAGATCCCAGTATTGTTGCGTTGGAACTAGTAGCTAGTGTCGTTGTTATAGGTGGTGCTAGATTATTATCTTATAGAATGTCAACAAAAGAATGATAGTGAATTTTTATTAAAAATTTTGAATTTTACTAAAATTTATATATCGAATAGATTAAATTATTGTAATCTACCTTTTCTCCCCTCCCCATATTTTATGCTATGATATTACAGTTATTTTGATAAATTGTCATGACTCGAAAAATTAAAGAAAGTGCAATATTAAAAACGAAAAATTCTGAAAAGGCTTTGCCGGTGCGGTTGAATAATAATAAAGGTTCTAAACCACAAAATACAGTTACTGCTAAATTAAAAAAAGTTTGGCGGGGAGGAAGTGAAAGCATTGCAAATGTATTAAAAAATCTCCGGTCAAAATTATCTGCTAAAAGTAACAAAAAACAACAAATTGAAATACAAAAATCCCCAATCACGACTAAACAATTACCCACCCGCATTAACAAGAATTCCAGGATTGGCAAATATTGGCAATTACTCTTGAATTTTGTAAAAAAGTTTTTTAATAAAATAAAGCAAGTTGGAAAATTTATTGGCTCCAAAATTCAGGCAATTGATAGTCGCTTCAAGAAAAATAAGATTTATCGAGTGGTAAGCGAAAAAGTTAGTTGGGTGATTATTGCAATTTTCAAATTATTCCGGGATACCTGGCAGGAGAGCTGGTTTAATAAAGCTTTGCTAATTATGGCAATTGCTTTAATTCTCTACCCTTTTTATCCGGAATTTACTTATCGTTTCGATCAAATATTTCGCCATGATAAGTTTGTAGCGCCGGAGATCAATAGTGCTCAAGATGCTGATAAAATTGCGATTCAGATTATTATCCCGACTGATACTGTGAATGAAAGTTCTTTTCAAAAATCAGATAATAAAATCAAGGATCGTGTAATTATCTCGAGTATTGGTGTCGATCAACCAATCATCTTTGGTAATGATGAATCTAGTCTGAAAAAAGGCACCTGGATGAAACCAAATAGTACTCCGCTTGGTGAATCCGGTAATAAAATTCTCATTGCCCATCGTTTTAGTTTTCAAGGTGGCGGTGGGCCATTTTATCATTTGAAGAAAGTCAATGTCGGGGATGAAGTAGTGCTCTATGTCAATAATGTTTATTATAAATATAAAGTGAAGGAGAAAATGGTGGTGGATCAAACGGAAGTTTGGGTAGAAAATCCCAGTGATCAGGATATTTTGACGCTTTATACTTGTGAAGGTCTCAAGGCGGAAAAACGCGTAGTGGTCAAAGCGACACGTGACTAATTGCGTTTTAATCGCAAACTATTCAGTACTACAGAAATCGAACTAAAGGCCATTGCTCCGCTCGCAATAATCGGTGAAAGTAATAAGCCTGTAAACGGGTAAATTACTCCAGCAGCAATTGGAATGGCAATTAAATTATACAAAAACGCCCAGAGCAGATTTTGTTTGATAATGGTTAAAGTTCTGGCAGAAATTGTAAATAAATTGAGGAGACTCTCCAGATTATTATTGACAATAACGACATTACCCGCTTCAATCGCTACATCTGTGCCATTTCCCAAAGCAATTCCCACATCTGCCAAGGCTAAAGCTGGTGCGTCATTAATGCCATCTCCGACCATGGCGATTAGTTGATTGGCAGGTAATTCAGCTTTCAATTCCTTGAGATAGTTTTGTTTATCCTCAGGTAATACTTCGGCACGAAATTCTGTGATCCCAAGTTCAGCAGCGATTTGTCCAGCAGTATTCTGATTATCACCACTGAGCATAATGACAGTTTTGCCAAGGGATTTTAATTTTGCGATTACCGCTTTTGCCTCCGGTTTAATTTGATCAGCCAGGGCAAAAATAGCCACTTCCTGATTAGCAATACCAAAAGAGATAACTGTTTTAGCTTGTTTAATTAACTCAGCTTTTTTAGTACTCAACTCTGGATTTTCTGCGATTTTTAATTCTTGTAATAACTTGCTATTCCCTAGGGCAATTACCTGGTTTTGAAATTGGGCAGTGACACCCTTACCGGAAAGATTTTGAAAGTCGGTCAATTTAAGATCACTTTCCTTATTACCAAATTTGGCGGCAATTGCTTTGGATAAAGGATGAGCTGAATGTCCTGCTAAATTAGCGGCGAGTGCTGTTATTTGTTCAGAAACATCTGCACCAGGTAATTTAGTGAGGTTAAGATTAATATTATTACTGATCAAAAACTCTGTCACTTGTGGTTTTCCAATAGTTAGCGTGCCAGTTTTGTCAAAAATAATTGTGGAGAGATGTTGAGATTGTTCCAAAAATTTTGCTTCTTTGATGAGAATCCCCTGTTTGGCAGCTTCTCCGGTACCGACTACCACGGCAATAGGAGTGGCCAGTCCTAATGCACAAGGACAAGCAATGATTAGAACGCTTGTTAAAATATATACAGCAAAACGAAAATGATTGAGATCAGTGCCAATCAGACCAAATTGCGGAGCGATTAAAAACCAAAAGCTGAAAGCAATTATGGCAATGATTAAAACGCCAGGGACAAAATAGGCAGAAACTTGATCAGCAAGACGTTGGATCGGAGCTTCAGAATTTTGTGCCTGCTCTACTAATTTGATAATTTGTGCCAGTAATGTTTCGTTTCCGATTTTTTCGGCACGAAATTTAAAAAAACCATCTTTGTTGATCGTACTACCAATTACTTTTTGACCAACTGATTTTTCGACTGGCATGGATTCACCAGTGACCATTGCTTCATCAATTGTCGAGCTACCGGAAATAATCTCTCCATCGACAGCGACTTTTTCACCTGGTTTGACAACGACAATATCATTGATTACTAATTCATCCAAAGGTATCTCTACTTCCTTGCCATCACGAATGACAATGGCAGTTTTTGCCTGTAATTCCATAAGTTTGCTGATAGCATCATTGGCATAGTTTTTCGCTTTAGCTTCCAAAAGTCGACCAAGGAGAATGAAGAAAATGATAAAAGCACTGGCTTCAAAAAATAAATCGGCATTGATTGCCCCAAAAATTTTAGGAAAAAATGTTAGAACAGAAGAATAAAACCAGGCGATGAAAGTACTAATTGCGACAAGTGTATCCATATTAGCGCGCTTGATTTTCAGAGCATTCCAGGCACTTTGATAAAATTGACTACCGCTATAAAATAACAAAATAGTAGCAAGAACAAATTGCAGAAAATGAAAAGTGTTGAGCTGATAATTATTTATTGCAATCGTACCAAGAAATTCCATATTTTCCGGTAAGATTTTCCAAGTGATCAAAAGCATACGAATCATGATCAAAAAGAAAGGAATCACCAGAAAACCGGTAATAATTATTTTCTTACGAAGTTTTAAGTATTCATGGAGCGAATGGCTCATGTGGTCATGCTCACTTACATGTTCAGACTTTTTTTTTTCAGGGACAATCATTTGATATGCTCCGGCTGAGTGCACGGCAGTTTTAATTTTCTCTAAATCAACTTTTTCATCATCATAGTCAACCTGCATTTTTTCATTGGCAAAATTGACATTAACTTTTTCAATTCCGGGCAGTTTGCCTACCTGCTCTTCAATCAGCATTTTACAGCTGGCACAGTGCACTCCGGCAATTTGATAAATCTCTTTTTTCTCCATGTTAAATTACTTTAATAGTTAAAGGCTTGACCATACCCATGGTACAGGTCAGTTTATATGTTCCGGCAACTGGTGTGAATTCTTTGGTATTGATTCCTGGCTTGAGTTGTAGATAGCCATCAAATAAACCCCGGGCAGCCATGAAGGCAGCACAGCCTTGAATTCCTTGGTTATTTACTTCCATTTTAGTAAGCACTCCAGCTTTTAAAGTTGTGGAAGAATCTGCAGTATAAGAAAAGCCACTGGCAGTTATTTTGAGACTTTGTGATTCTGAAGGATCAGTTATGACAGTGGTATTGATCGGGGTAGTTTTCTTGGATGGAAAATTGAAGTCACTGATACTGGATATGCCGAGTACATTAAGTTGAGCATTTAAAGTATACAGAGCAAAAAGAATAACTAAAACACCAGCTACTTTGTTGAAGATTCTAGTCAAACCAGGTTTACGATTGAACACTACTCCACTGAAGCTAATCAGTGTCAACATTGGTAATGTGCCTAGTGCGAAACTGAACATGTTAATGGCACTAACTCGGTAAGAATTGGTCAAAAATGAAGCTGTCATCGCTGTCAGAGTAAAGCCACAGGGTAGAAAGAATGTCAGGAAGCCACTAACAAAAGGCATGTATTTACCTTTAAAGTTTTCTTCATTGGCAGAATATTTGGTAATTGCTTTTGGTAAAGAAATTTTGAATTTTTGTGCCCAGCGCACTTCCAACATTTGAAGAGCGAGAATGATCATCACGATTGAAACAGCAATGATAATCAGACTAAAAAAGATCGGATCATTAAATATTGGTAGTTTAGCCAGGACACTGCCAAATAAACCTAATAAACCACCTAGTAACAAGAATGAGGCAAGTCTGCCAAAATGAAAAAGAAGATGTGGTAAGGCACGTTTGCCATTACTTGCACCAGCATAAACTTCATGCCATTGTTTGGACATGGATAAAAGTACACCACCACTAAGTGCAGCACAGCTGGAGCTTCCAGCAATTAAGCCCAGGAGAAAATATAAAGTCCATGAGCTGGTTTCGTTTAATTGTAGTCCAGTAATTAGATGTAATTTATTAAAGATTACAAAAATTAAAACTAATCCAAATATTATAAATGAAATACTTAAGAGATTTTTTAGTTTCGCCGGATTAAGTTGTAATTCACCATTTTTGCTAAAAGAAATTAATCTTGGTTCATTTACTATTGGTTTAGTTGAAGAAAACTGATAACCCATTTCCTGAAATTGTTCATTAAGCTTAGTTAAATCCGGCTTTTGATTATTCTTAAAACACACTCTTACTTTATTATTTTCAAGAGACGCTTCGACACTTTGAATATTTTTATTCTTCAGGAGATTTTTTTCAATTAAAATCTCGCACGAGGCACAATGCATGCCGGTAACGTAGTATTCGCTGCATTGGATTTTGTTGTGTTTGGCCATAGGTTGTTTGTAAAAAAGTATAAAGTATCAAGTATCACGTATCAGGTAGCTAGTAGCTAGTAGCTTGCTCCGCCTAACCTTAGGCAGGTAGCTATTTTAAAACGATATACTAAAAGTGTCCAAGAGCCTATACGTCATTCCGGAAGTTAGCTATTCTTAGCGATAGCTTAGAATAGTTTGCTGTCCGGAATCTACCGAAATACTAATAGTAACCTCCTGTCTACCGTCTCACTCCTGAAATCCGTAGAGCTTCAGCAATTCCTCTGTGACATTTTTTGCTTCACCCGCTTTGATTTGATTAACGACACAAGTGTTTAAATGATTTTCCATGATCAGAGAATTGATGTTTTTCAAAGCTTTCTGGACGGCATTTGTTTGGTGGATGATGTGGACACAATACTCACCTCTTTCAATCATTTCTTCAATTGATTTTAAATGCCCTTCCACAATTCTGATTCGATGTAAAAGACGTTCCTGGACAGATAAATCAGCTTTGTTTTTCATAGATTTTGGAATTTGCAATTTGAAAATTGAAATTTGGAAATTATGTAAATTTAAAATCTTTTAATTTTTTTCCTGAACATATTTCAGGATTAAATCTTTTTAATTTTTTAATTATTAATTTTTAATTAAATTTTAATCCCCCCATAGGGGATATAATAAACGATAGAAATGGAAATGTCAAACACTGAAATCAGAAATCAGGAATCCGGAATTTGTGGACGGTGATCGGTGGGTGGAAGGCGGAAAGTAGTGATGAAATTTGGAATATGCAAATTGCAATTTGAAGAGAAATTTCATAAATCAATCTTTGAAAATGAAAATAGATTCAAAATACATAGTAAATAGTTCGTTAGATCTTGGAAGTTATCATATTTTAAACTCAAATCCGGAATGAAGATCCAATGAGAAAAAAATGCAAATTGGAAATGGAGTTGACAAATTATCACATATATAAAAAGTAATTACTTAGTAGTTGTTGTGCTTGTAAAATTTTGATACTCACATGCTACTTTGAGTCAAGTATGAACTTTTTATTTAATAGTAGTTATATGATATAGCAAAATGATTAATGAATTTTCAGTTATTTTGGGGGTAAGAAATTTTTAGGGTTATTTGATCACCTTTAATAACAACTCATGTTATTAAAAGTATGACCAGCAATTTTTTATAATCATTTTGTATGTGGATTTTTCATGATAATAATACCGCTCATTAATTTTGAAGCGTTGGTACGTGTTAATTCTTGGATAGTAGACAAATCCTGTCTATCAAGCACATCAACAACATCGTCATCAAACCAATCAAAATGAAACTGTTGTCTTTGCATAACTAAGGAGCCTTGCAATGACTCGTCAATAGTTAATATACGCTGCTGACATTTCAGTAGATATTCACTTCCCATCACTGCCTCGATTTCTCCCGCATTCCTAGATTGCATTTGATCAAAATATATATGACGATCACTAACTGGGAGTGATTCGTGGTGGGCAGCCAAATGAGTTATCAATATTTTGGCCTATTAAAAATTAAATCCGAATAGAAATTTATTCCATATTTTGAAAATAATTTTTGTCCTGAGAGATTTGAGAGAACTGGGTTTTTTATCTTTAAAATTCGAATTCCATCTTCAATTTCTTTTTCTGTACTTGCTTCTATCTCAACATATGAAGGCATAGTAGGCCATGTATCAATATCAAATTTTATTTGGTTCAAAATATAAGAAGTCCTTTGCTTTTCTTGCCTAGCAATTACCGTAAGCCCAGCTAATAAAAATGTTTTTTCGATTAAAGCCCATTCATCTTTAGTCAAATGAATATTATTTTCAACTTCGTTTTTAACTTTTGAATTCTCTTCTTTCTTTGCTTTATATTTCAATGTCAGCTCATATTGATCAACTTGTTTTCTAACTCTTAAATGTATATTTTGTTCTTTTAGGCTCTTTCCATTTTTTGTTAAATTCTTTGCCTGTTTTATTATTTCTCTATACTTCTTAGGTATTTTTTTAAATATAATTGTGTTTACAACATCAAAGGTAATTATATATGTAACTGCATCTAATACCTTCTTTGCACCCAGCTCAACTAATCTATTATTTACGTATGAGCTATCAATATTTAGTATCTTCACTTCTTTCTCAACATTTTGTTTACTCATTGTTTAATTAATAATAGTTGATAAATCACTCCAAGACGTCCTGTCTTGATTAAAAGCTTCAAAAATCCTCTCAGAAATCGTATCATTTGCTTGTTGATCAAGACCACAATTATATGGAAGATTCGAATTAGCTGTTCTATATAAAATGGTTTCCATCACAACCTTAGAAATTAGTGGATTCTCAAAATCAATATGATTAATACTTTGATAATTGTCAAGACTCCAACCTTATCTGGATGTACTTCTTTTGCTCTTTCAAGAACTTAAAAGCACATGAGAAGTATTACCGTTATATATATGAATGTATCGTTAAAAATAATTCTGAAATAGTCAAAGGCTCTATGACGCCTGCCTTTTACTCCAACGCAAAAGAGTTTGACTATGCTATTTCGCAATCATTATTTGATGATATAATGTTAGGGATTTTTTCGTCAGATATTGTAATCGCAGATGTTTCTGAACGAAGCATGTCAAATGGTTACCAGCTCTCGTATGCTATAGAAAAAAAGAAGCCACTATTGATTCTAGTAAATACTAGATCGAAATATGCTAAGAATAAGCTCTTTTTTGAAGATTCGAAGCGTATTTTCTTTACAAAAAAAGTATACGACTCTCAATCGACTATAAGAGTAGCAATTGAAAATTTTATAAAAAATAATTCTGATAGCAAAAACGAACGATTCAATTTAAAACTCACTAAACTTCAAGCAACATATTTAAATTGGATTTCTCTTAATAACGAATCTACAAAAACAGCTATTATTCATAATGCACTTGATTATCTTATTGAGAGAGATCGAGATTTCCAGAAATATCTGTTGAAAAGTAACACGTGATAATTAGCGTATGCAACATAATTAAACTTATGTGGTCTTTATTTCACTACAATTCTAAATTTAACTGTTTGTTTTTGAAGAATCATATACATACCTTTTCGAATTTTCTTGTTTATATGATTTTTAAAATCATAAACTGGTTGATTATTAAATTTTTGTCTGCAATATATACTCCATCGTTTTTTTTAAACTACTAATTAATTTTACTTACAATTTACTCCTCCGTTATGAGCTAGTAGATTATTTGACATTCCCTGTTTCACCATGTTACTATTCCCTCAATTAAATATTCATCAGGAAAAAGTAGTTTCAGATTGAAAACATCTTAAGCAAGCCGGGAAAGCTGTAAGCCGGTAGAAAAATCACTGAAACGAAAGAGTCCTGAGTAGCAGAACCGAAGAAAATTGCCAAGCAATAAGTAGGTTCAGAACTCAAGAATAATTGTTTGATTGTTACTTAAGTTCCCAAGGTTAGCATTGTAAAATGCTGGCAGACAAAGATGGTACCACGGGAAAACTCTCGTTCTTTACTCAAAATAATATTTGGGTGAGGGACGAGAGTTTTTTGTTGCTTGGAAATTGCAAGTTGCAAATTGCAATTTGCTGTTTCTAATAAAAATTAATAAATTTTTTAAATTATAAAATTAAATAAAATGAAAAAGAAAATTAGTCAAGATAAGCTTTGGGGTAACGCATTTAGTGTGGCTCCGGATGATAAAATGCTGCAATTTACTGTGGGGCATGATGCTTATGGAATTGAGCCAGCTGATCAGATGCTTTTAAAATATGATATTCAATGTAATCTGGCTCAAGCCAAAATGTTATTGGCACAAAAATTACTTACTGAAAATGAATTCAATAAGTTAGAAACCGGATTATTGGAATTATCTCAGCTGGTGGCGCAAGGCAAATTTATTTTAAATCCTGCACTAGAAGATATGCATAGTAATATTGAAAATTGGCTAACCGAAAAGTATGGCATTGAAATTGGTGGCAAGATCCATACCGGTCGTTCCCGCAATGATCAGGTAGTGACAGATCTGTTTTTATTTGTTCATGATCAACTTAATTTTTTTCAAAAGACAATTTCAACTTTAAATCAAGCAGTGTTGGAACAAGCCAAAAAATATCAAAATACAGTTTGTCCTGGATATACCCATCATCAGCATGCTGTTGTGACAAGCTTTGGTTATATACTACATGCTTTTTATGTCAGCTTTAAACGGGATTTATTGGGATTGAAACAGCTACAGGAAAAATTTGATTACTCCCCTCTTGGTGCCAGTGTCGGTTATGGAACCTTAATTCCAATTGATCCTGAAAAATCGGCAGAACAATTGGGATTTTCCAAACCATTTGCTAATGCAATTGATGTGATAACTAATCGAGGTGAATTGGAAGCAGAATTTGCTTTTCAACTGGTAAAATTTTTAAACCACTGCTCTACTCTTGCCGAATCTTTGATTCTTTTCAGTATGCCGGAATTTGGTTTTATTAAATTAGCAGATCAATATAGTACCGGTAGTTCAGCGATGCCTCAGAAAAAAAATCCTGATCCTTTGGAATTAATTAAAGGAAAATCTAAATCAGCTTTGGGCTATCTTTTTACATTATTGAATTTAACCAATTCTGCTTTGATTGGTTATAACCGTGATACTCAGGAGTCGAAATATGCCATTTATCATTTGGTAAATAATGTGAAATTAATACCGGAGATTTTACAAGGCGTAGTTAGTACTTTAACTGTAAATAAAGTAGCTATGAAAGTTCAAGCGAATTCTGCATTTATCAATAGTATGGGACTCATGGAATTAATTATGTTGCAGAGTAAGTTACCGATGCGTCAGGTCAAACAAATTATTGAAAAAGCGATCAAAGCAAGTGTCGCCAAGGGTGAACAAAATAAAGTACTTTATGCGGAATTTATTAAGATTGTAAAGTCAGATAATTTGGCAATCAAGATCAGTAAACAGGAATTTGCACAATTCCAGGATGCCAATTTTCAGTTAAAAATTTTACAAAAACAATTTAATTTTTAATTATCTTTTATGAAAAATTATTTCAAGAAAACCGCGCTCTTTAGACGCAGCCCAGTTTTTTTGGATAAGATGAAAATCTTATTGTATTTTAATCTTTTTAATTATTTAATTTTTTAATCTATATTTTATGCAAAACACAACTAACTATCTCAAAGCTTCTTCTTATGAAGCAAAAAAAGGCGAATTTGATAAAGTTTTACTTCTCTATTCAGGAGGCTTGGATACATCTGTAATGATTAAGTGGCTGATGGATAATTACCAGGTGGATGTTTATACTCTGACAATGGATGTCGGTCAACAAAAGGATGATCTGGAGGAAATTAAAGCAAAAGCGTTAAAACTAGGTGCCAAAAAAGCATTTGTAGTAGATGCCAAAGCTGATTTCGCTAATGCAGTAATTGCCAAAGGGATAAAAGCAAATGCTTCTTATCAGGGTAATTATCATTTATCGACACCGATGGGTCGTGTGATTACTTCCATGAAAGCGGTAGAATTCGCAGAAAAAGAAGGAATTCAATGCATCGCTCACGGCTCTACTGGTAAAGGTAATGATCAAGTTCGTTTTGAATCATATGTCATGACGCTTAATTCAAAAATAAAAATCATTGCGCCAGTACGTGAATGGAATATGGATCGTAATGAAGAAATTGCTTATGCCATCAAAAATGGTATCCCAGTTCCTGTCAAAAAAGACTTTCCTTATAGTGTCGATGACAATATGTGGGGAATGACTTGGGAAGGCGGAGAAATTGAAACACCAAAATTGGTTCCTCCTGTGGAAAAGTTTCTTACAACTTATACTTTGCCCGAACATGCCCCTGATCAAGCTGAAGTAATCGAAATGGAATTTAAAATGGGATTGCCAGTAAAATTAAACGGTGAAAGTCTACCATTGGCAGAGATGATTATCAAGTTGAATAAAATTGCCGGTAAACATGGTGTCGGGATCACTTACATGCTGGAGGATCGTTTAGTGGGTGTGAAAAATCGAGGTGTATATGAACTACCAGCTGGTCATGTGATGATCAAAGCTCATAAATATTTAGAACAATTTGTTTCAACTCAAAAACTCAATGAAATGAAAGAAATGCTGGATATCAAATGGGCTTACATGTGTTATAGCGCACTGTGGTTCGATCCTTTGATGGAGGCGATCAATGCCTTTAATGACAAAGTAAATGAAATTGTCGAAGGAGTTGTGACATTGAAACTTTACAAGGGAACTGTGACACCAATTGCGGTTGACTCAAAATACGGATTGGCTAATGCTTCATTTAATAATGATGAAGGATATAATTTCAATGTCAATGCCAGTGCTGGATTCATTGAGATTTATTCGTTGCAGATGAAGGAGGCGTATAAAAAGAAACAATCGTAACTCGGAATTCGTAACTCGAAACTCGGAAATAAAACTTTCGAGAAAAAAGACCGCAGTTCGCAGAGGGTGAGCTGCGGTTTTGGGTTAAAGTTAATTTAAATTAGAAATTTGAGAAATACTTTACCAGCTCTTCTGGCCAGCTTTTCATAATTTCCTTTTGATGAATTTTTAAAATTTCAGTTTTAGGAAAATATTGTGCAGCTTGTAAGTCATCGGCTGGTTTCAGTGCATCGTTCGGGTCTTTTTGTTGACAAATATAACAGGCAGATAAAAATGTCATTTTTTTTATTGTCACAGGATAATCACACAGCAATTTTATCGGTTTGATTGTAATGCTCAACTCTTCTTTCATTTCTCTCTCTAAGGCTTTCTTTACATCTTCTCCTTGATTGATTTTTCCTCCAGGCAGATGCCATGAATCACTTAAGAAGTGTCCCGGTTTGATAATCTTTTTACCGAGAATTACTTCATTTTTATCATTAGTTATAATGGCGATAACACCCTGATAGTTTTTAGTTTTAAGCATAGTGATTTATGAATGAACTAATGTTAGCATGGATTCAATTATGTTTGTAATAATCTTAAAATGTTTAACGATACAGAACTAGGTGAAATTGATCTTGCAGTTAAAAAAGATCCTTTAGAAGAAAAAAAACGAATAAAAGATATTGAATTGCGGATAAAAAAAATGAAAAAGTATTTAGGTTTTGAAGGAATAAATGCTCCGGTTTAAATTAATATTCGGGGGCCAGGATTTCCCGGATCTCACACGGTTCGTCCGGGATAAACTCTAGTAAGTATCAAGATGAGCAGGTTCGAATTTGAGAAATGAGTATATATTCGGGGGCCAGGATTTCCCGGATCTCACACGGTTCGTCCGGGATAAACTCTAGTAAGTATCAAGATGAGCAGGTTCGAATTTGAGAAATGAGTATATATTCGGGGGCCAGGATTCGAACCTGGATACAAGGCTTCAAAGGCCTTTGTCCTGCCATTAGACGATCCCCGAATCAAAGAATGATTCAGAAAAAAATGAAAAAATTGTAAAAAGAACATAACAAGTGATTCGAACCTGGATTGATCCCGATTACAAATCGGGACTGTCCTGCCACCTGCCTGCGTGACTGCACAATTAATCAACTATAACGTTTAACACTCGCAGTCAGGCAGGTTAGACGATCCCCGAATCAATTTGATATATGCTTTGAGATACGAAATTCGAGATTCGAGATTCGAATTAGAAACTGCAAAATTATAGCTTAGTATCAGTGTTTTCGCAACTTTTCAATTTTGAGGCGGTAATTGCTGTAATGGTGCTGGTTGCGAGAGCATATTTTCGTTAGAATTTGGATAATTGGGTTGTCCCATTTGCTGAGGCATGGCTGCACCGGGATATACTTTTATGGTTCGATTATCGACATAGGTTGGTGGTTGTTGCATTGGTTGTGCTGCTAATTGTCCTGGTTGCGGAATGTTAATTGTGATATGTTGGGGATTTTGAGTGGGTGTGGTCATTGGTTGATATTGTTGAGGTGTCGGTTGTGTTGGAGTGACTGGTTGAGCAACAGGGAATTTGGGATAGCCAGTTTGTTTTTTTTCAGTTTGATAGTCATGTGATTCCATTGCTTTAAAAAGTTTATCAATCACTCCTTCGGTAACTAAGTCGAAAATAATAATAATTACAATAGCAATTAAAGTAGAAGTTTCGAAAATAATATTAAAATCTTTGAGTTGTATGGTGGGCAAGATTCCAGCAAATGGTTGGTAGATAAAATCAGAAAGTTGATAAATAAAACGAACAAATGAACTAACATCTGATGCAGCTGTTAATTTTAGGAGAAATCTGGTAATTAAAAAGAACTCTGCGCCTTTAAATATCGTATCAGTGACATTTTTAAAAATACTAACTGGGCTGTGGCTGATTACTGAAGTTAATGCTTTGGAAACAATGAAGGCTAAGATCAGATAAAAAATTAATGCAATTACAGCGTATACTTCAATAAACATTGGTGCAACGCTGGTACCGATATTGGGGAAAATGCCCTGAAATCCACCAATAAATGTCTCAGAAAATGTGTACCAGAAACTGACGAAAGGTGCGGCTTTATTGGCGCCAATGATGCCAAATAAAATACGAATTAAAATTATGGCAATGATAATACCAAAGATACCATAAGAAAGAGCGTAAAGGAGGCGACGAATTGTTTTAAGATCCATGGATTAAAATGATAAGAGATAGAAGGTAAAAAGATAATAGGTAAAAGTTAGAAGTTATTAGTTAATAGTTAGAACGAAACTCGTCCTGAAATAAATTCAGGATTGTAGCTCTAAGTTCGAAATTTGCCTGAACATCATTTTCCCCTTTTAACTTTTAGCTAATAACTTCTAACTTATAACTATCATTCTCAGCTATTATCCATTTTCTGCAAAAATTAATCAATATTATTCAAGATCTCCCTCCAGCGCCCAGGGTGTCACTTTGGTTACTTTTGCTTGCTGGAAGGTGCCTATTAAAAATTTATCCTGACAATTCTTAATGGTTATTTCTTTTCGATTATTAGTATAGCCTTTTAATTGACCTGATTTATTTGTTCTTTCCATTAAAACAGGAACAATTTGATGCAACAATTTTAAATTATTTTTTAAAGCAGTTTTGGCGAGAATTTCATCATTTAAAAATGTTTTACGGCGTTCTTTTTCCAGGTGGGGAACGTCATCTTTCAAGATACTGGAGGCTGTTCCTGGACGCGCTGAATATTCTGCCAGATAAGCCAGATCAAATTCCAGCTCCTCCATTACTTTTACAGTTTCTTGAAAATCAGCTTCAGTTTCACCCGGGAAACCGACAATTATATCAGTGGAAATAGCAATATTCGGAATTTGTTTTTTAATATACAATACTTTTTCCTTAAATTCTGCGATTGTATGGCGGCGGTTCATTCTTTTCAGAATCCGGTCAGATCCTGATTGTAGTGCGAAATGTAGATAAGGACGAAAGTGTTTGGCAACACTCAAAAAATCAATTAATTCTTTGGTCAGATAATTAGGGTGAGACGACATAAAATTGAACCACCACTCCCCTTTTATCGCATCAATTTTTTCGAGTAATTGTAAAAAATCTTTTGGAATGGAATTACTATTTGGTAAATTAATTTTGTTAAGATTGGGAATAAATGTGGCTGAATTGGTGCGCGGAAATTCAGCGGAAAACTGTGGATTGATCCAGCGATTGACAGTTTGTCCCAGTAAAGTGAGCTCTTTCACTCCGCTAGTAATTGCTGCTGTAATCTCTTGATAAATATCTGAATAATTACGACAGATTTCACTACCTCTAGCAAAGGGCACAATGCAAAAAGTACAGAAATGATTACAACCGGTAGAAATGGGAATAAATGCCTGAAATGCATGTGTTGCTTTGACTGGATAGCTTAAATAATCAGTAATTGGTGCTAAAATTTCTTTTTGCAAACCGAGTAATACTGGTAACTGTGCGAAATTTTTAGTTTCGATTATATAATCCACCCAATCCATTCGTTTCAAAAGTGATTTTTGCCATTTCTGATTTTGATTTTCCTGCTGGTCTTGCCACTTTCTTCTTGCCATACAACCAGTCAAAATTATTTTTAATTGTGGATTTTTTGCTTTTAAAACAGCAATTTTTTTTCTTAAACCTAGGATTCGATCTTCAGCTTTTTGTCGGACAGAACAACTATTAAAAATAATTACATCGGCAGAGGTAATATTTTTAGTTGGTTGAATTTTACATGCTTCCATAATTGCCGCAAAACGTTCACTATCAGCATAGTTCATTTGACAGCCAAGAGTGGTGATGAAGTAGGAGTGGATGATGGATGAAATGGTAAAAGATAAAGTAGCTAGTATCAAGTATCAAGTATCAAGTATCAAGTATCAAGTATCAAGTATCAAAAAATAGAAAGAAATAGGAGGGGTTGCAGATCTGCAACCCGTGCGGGAAGTTCCTTTCCAATTTGCAATTTCCAAATTTCAAATTGCATAATCATTCCAGATTCCAGATTCCAGATTCCAGATTCCAGATTCCAGATTCCAGATTCCAGGTTCCAGATTCCAGATTCCATTTAATTATACATTTATTGGTGCTTCTTTTCCAAATTGCAAATTTCAATTTTCATTTTCCCCGGATTACTGCTCACCGGTTACCGATTACCGAATCACAATTTTCTCTCAAAATTTGCGTTACAATACAATGCGGTGTATGCTGGATATCTGTATAGTGTAATCAGATCAATTCTTTTTCGTTTAATGATAGTTTATATCTTAAATTATTAACAATGTGTGGAATTTTTGGTTATATCGGTAAAGGTGATGCTTCACAAATTATCGTCAATGGTCTAAAACGTTTAGAATATCGGGGTTATGATAGCTGGGGAGTAGCTGTGGTAGATGTTAACTCTCGATCGGATAATAAAATCAAAATAATTAAAAAAGTAGGCGCGATTGGCGATCTCAATGAACTGACTTTTCTTCCCAAATCCAATATTGGTCTTGGTCATACACGCTGGGCAACTCATGGCGGAGTGACTACCACCAATGCTCATCCCCATTATGCCAGTGATAATTCATTTGTTCTGGCTCAGAATGGTATTGTTGAGAATTATCAGGATTTAAAAAAAGATTTAATTACCAAAGGTCATCTATTTAAATCTCAAACAGATACAGAAGTAATTGTTCGCTTAATTGAAGAAAAACGTAAAACTCTCCATGATTTACGTAAAAGTGCCAGAGCAGCATTTTTGGAATTAAAAGGGAGAAATACAATTATCTTGATGGCATCGAGCGGTGAGCAAGTAATTGCAGTGCGTAATGGTTCGCCTCTTGTAATTGGTGTAGGTGACGGAGAATATTTTTTTGCTTCCGATACACTCTCTTTTGCTGATAAAACTGATCAGGCAATTTTCATCAATGATCATGAAATGGGTGAATATTTCAAAAACGAGATCAAATTATATGATGTTGACACGGATAAGACCTTACCAGTTAAGGTTTCAAAATTAGATCATGATGATGTTACTATTGAAAAAGAAGGATTTAAGCATTTTATGCTCAAAGAAATTGTGGAACAAAAATATACCATCCGGGAAGCAATTCAATATAGTGAAGCTGAACTTAAACCCTTACTCGATGCGATTGGAAAAGCTAGAAATGTTTATACAATTGGAGCTGGTACTGCCAATTATGCTGCCAGTCAGATTGCCTATTTTCTTAGAAAGTTTGCTAATATTCGTGCCATAGAATTGAAATCTTATGAGGTGGATAGTTTTGAAAAATTATTTTCTGCAAAAGATTTAGTAATCGCTGTAAGTCAAAGTGGTGAAACAGCAGATACAATTGAAGCAGTTGAGATTGCCAAAAAGCAAGGCTGTAAAGTGGCGAGCATTGTCAATATGGTAGGTTCTACCTTGACCCGGATTTCTGATTATCCATATTTTTCCAGATCAGGCCCTGAAATCTGTGTCGCTTCAACTAAGGCATTTACTGCCCAGATTTCCTGGGGATTATTGGTAGCGAAATCTTTTGTAGGTAATTATCAAGAGGCACGTAATTTAATTTCTGATCTTACCACAAAACTTGAAAAATATTTTGATGATGATTTATTTAAACATGTCAAACAGCTGACTAAAAAAATTGTAAATAATGAGCATTTTTTTGTATTAGGCAGAGGTCAAAATTATTATATTGCACTGGAAGCTGCTTTAAAGATCAAAGAAATTTCCTATAAACATTTTGAAGGTTTTGCTGCCGGAGAATTGAAGCATGGTGTAATTGCGTTAATAGAAAAAGGTACACCAGTATTTATTATTGCCTCTAATGATAGCGATAAGGATAATATGCTGGCAGCTACAGCGGAAGTTAAATCTCGTGGAGCTTATGTAATTGGTATCGGTCAGGAAAATAATGAACTTTTTGATGATTTTATTGCCACAATTGATACTAAGGGGATAGATTCTTTGACTAATGTAATTCCATTCCAGTTATTATCTTATTATCTTGCGCTTGAACTGGATCGTAATCCTGACAAACCAAGAAATCTTGCCAAAAGTGTTACAGTTAAATAAATGAAGAAAATTATAGTTACAGTTATTGGTGGTGGTACAGGCACTATGCCAGTTCTAGCTGGACTGAAAAAATTTCGGAGAATAGATCTCCGGGTTATTGTCAATATGACTGATGATGGTGGCAGTAACAAAGTTGTGAGAGATGAATTTGGTATTTTGCCTTTGAGTGATATTCGGAAATCAATTGTCGCTTTGAGTAACCGTGAAGGTGATATCTTACGTGAATTGTTTACTTATCGTTTTGCACTTGGTGACGGGTTAAGTGGTCATACTCTTGGCAATTTAATGATGCTCGCCTTAACAGATATTACAAAATCTGAATATGAAACGATTCGGATTATGTCCGATTTGTTTAAGGTAAAAGGACAGATTATTCCTGTGACTTATGATAAAACCTGTCTTTGTGCCAGGTATCAAAATGGGGTGATATTAGAGGGTGAGTCTAGTATTTCTGGAAGAAAAAATCAAAATAATTCACGAATTGAAAATCTATATCTTTGTCCTGAAGTAGTTGCGAATGATGCCGCTATCAAATCAATTAATCAATCTGATTTTATCATTATTGGTCCAGGGGATTTATATTCCAGTATTTTATCAAATATTGTTGTAAATGGAATACGAAAAGCGATGCAGGAAACAAAGGCTAGTATTATTTATATTTCAAATCTGATGACTCAAAAAGGTGAAACCCGGGGAATGCAAGCTAGTGATTTAATAACTGAGGTAGAAAAATATCTTGGAAAAAAAATAGATTTTGTCATATTAAATAAAGCAAAAATTAAGATGAATATTCTGAAACAGTATGCAAAATCTGGAGAAAGCCCGATCAAAGATAATTTGGCAAATGATAGCCTCTATACAATTATTCGTGCTAATATAATCTCCAATCAAGAAGTAAAAAAAGAGCCAGGGGATAAATTACCAAGAAGTATTTTACGTCATGATAAAGTTAAACTTGGTAAAGTACTGAATCAGATATTTAAAGGACAATAGAAAATGGGTATCAAATAGAAAGCAGGAGGGGTTGCAGATCTGCAAACCGTGCTGGAAGTATGTATCAAGTAGAAATAAGTTCGTAAATAACGTTTGACACTTATACAATTTCATTTATAATTTTTTACATGATACATGATACATGATACATGATACATGATACATGATACATGATACATGATACATG
>JBAXHO010000033.1:0-18871 GCA_037138855.1 bacterium | reverse complement strand
ATCACTATTACCTTTTCAGCGAAATTAGCAACGCGAAATTACCATTATCCCGAAAAATGCTTGTAAAAATTCGGTAGTAAGAGCAGCTGTTGAAGCTCGAATCACAAGTGGTCATTTATGATTTTGACTTATTTAATTTTAGATAAAATTTTGTAAAATATTTATGTTTTTCTAAAAATATGTCAATTTATTTAGAACCAATTTTCCTTCCAGATTTACCCGGGGCTAATCCTGATTGATATCCGTCGGGAAAATCATGGTGTGAATTTGCAAAATGTCCTTTTATGAACTTTTGTGAGGGCATAATTGTAAGTAATATGAATGCACATTTATTTCGAGCGATTGATCCATTAAAAGAGAACGAACCAGCTTCATGTAAGCCAGTTAGATAAGTTTATTAATCTTGACTTCAATTTTCAATTCATACACACTTTTTTATCCGAGTTCCGAGTTCCGAGTTCCGAGTTCCGAGTTCCGAGTTCCGAGTTCCGAGCTACCAGCTACCAGCTACTAGCTACTATCTACTAATTCCTGTTATAATTCCCTTATGAAAACACATCCAAATCGTCTCCATATTGGTATTATTGGTGCTGGGGCTGCTGGGCTGATGGCGGGTATTGCTGCTGCTAGAGCGGGATACAGGGTAACTATATATGAAAGAAATGAAAAAGCGGGGCGGAAGATACTGGTGACTGGGAATGGGCGCTGCAATATTACTAATCAAAACGTTTCCTGGAAGAATTATCATGGTAAGCATGCTAAATTTGCAGCTTCAGTACTAGCTGAATTTAGTAATTATGAGACCATCGCTTTCTTTGAAAAACTGGGGTTAGCTTTAGTGGAAGAAGATCGCGGGCGGATGTTTCCCGCGACCCAAAAGGCCCAAAGTGTAATTGATGTTTTATTAAAAGAACTCGAGCATTTAGGAGTGGAGATTTTTTACAATAAAAAAATTCAGAAAATTAAAAAGAATGTTTCAGGTTTTCAGTTGGAAGCAATTCCCAAGAAGGAATATTTAGTTGATCGTTTGATTATTGCAACAGGCGGTAAATCTTATGCCATACTGGGCTCTACCGGTGATGGTTATCGTTTTGCTGAGAATTTCGGACATCATCTAGTTGATTTGTTTCCCGCTTCGACCCCATTCCGGATCAGCAGCAAAATTTGTAATTCTTTGATGGGTATTAAAGTCGATGTAGCATTGAAAATTTTCAATAATAAAAACAAGGTTATTGCCAAAAATTCAGGGGAAATGATGTTTACTCATCTGGGAATATCAGCGCCAGTTGTTCTGGAAATGAGCCGTGATGTTTCCCGATTTTTATATCTTGAAGAAAATGCAGCACTCACCTGCTCGATTAACTTTTTCCCGGATCTGTCGCAGGATGAATTAATTGCCTTGATGTATCAGCGTACTGCAAATAATCCAGAACGAAATCTGGGCAGTATTTTCCACGAATTATTACCTAAAAAATTAGTTGCGACAATTCTGGAAGCGTTTGATTTTGATCCGTTACTCAAAAATACTCAAGTTTCCAAAAAAATGCTCAATCGGATTGCCATTATTTTCACAGACTACCGCGAAAGAATTGAGAAAATCCTCGGTTGGGACAGTGCCCAATTCACAGCCGGTGGCGTGGATACTACCGAAATCGATTCTGAAACCATGCAATCGAGACTTGTCCCTGGCTTATTTTTCGCCGGTGAGGTAGTAGATATCGACGGCGATAGTGGTGGCTTCAATCTGCAATGGGCCTGGAGCAGCGGTTGGGTAGCAGGGCGCAGCGCGGGAGTCAGGGAGCGAAGAGCGAATGGCGAAGAGCGAATCTCGAGTAGTTCGCATTTAGCATCTCGCATTTCGGAAATGGGTACTACAAAAGATTTGACAACGAAATAACCTTAGCTTTACTTATTATTAATAGTTTTGACTCCTAAATTCCTAAATTCCTAAATTCTTTCTTTATATTTATTTCTTTTAACTTTTAACTTTTAACTTTTTCCCATTCTACAGTTTCGCTAGCCACTCCCCGGTATAACTTCTCTTACAATCAACGATTCCTTTCACTGTTCCTTCGTAAATGATTTCTCCACCTTTTTCACCACCTTCAGGACCGAGGTCGATAATCCAGTCAGCAGTTTTAATAAGATCAAGATTGTGTTCGATGACGACAACAGTATTACCTTTGGCGACAAGACTATGTAAAACCACAAGTAACTTGTTTAAATCTTCGAAATGTAAGCCAGTAGTAGGTTCATCCAAGATATAAATTGTCTTACCAGTCCCACGTTTACTTAATTCCGCTGCCAGTTTAATTCTTTGTGCCTCACCACCTGAGAAAGTTGTCGCTCCCTGCCCGAGCTTGATGTAACCGAGACCTACTTGATCGAGGGTAGCTAATTTATTATTGATCGCATAAATTGATTCAAAAAAAGGAATGGCATCTTCTACTGTAGTATCGAGAATTTCAGAAATATTCTTGCCTTTGTAATCGATTTGTAGAGTTTCCCGGTTAAATCGTTTACCATGACAAGCTTCACATTCGACGTATACATCAGGCAGAAACTGCATCTCAATGCGAATTAAACCATTGCCCTGACAGGCTTCGCAGCGTCCACCGCGGACATTGAAACTAAATCTCCCAGATTTGTAACCACGGGCTTTGGATTCTCTGGTACTGGCATACATTTCTCTAATTTTTGTAAATATTCCGGTATAAGTAGCGGGATTGGATCTGGGCGTTCTGCCGATGGGTGACTGATCAATGACAATTACTTTATCCAGATTTTCTAATCCTTCCAGGGCTGTAAATGATCCGGCACTTTCTTTGGCCCGGTTCAATTTTTGGCGTAGGGCAACAGCTAAGGTTTCATTGATTAGAGATGATTTACCGCTTCCGGAAACACCAGTGATCACGACGAATTTTCCCAAAGGAATTTTCAAATCAACATTTTTGAGATTGTTTAAAGTAGCACCTTTTAAAATTAATTCACCGGGATGGTTATTTATTTTAATTGGTTCTTCTCCCACAATTTTTTCCACTTCTTGCCGGATATTTTCGAAGGAAATTATTTTCCTGCCGGAAAGATAAGCGCCTGTTAATGATTTAGGATCTTTGCAAATTTCTTGAGGAGTACCTTCTGCCACGATTTCACCACCGTGGATACCTGCTCCAGGACCCATATCGATTAAATAATCAGCCTGCATAATGGTATCCTGATCATGTTCTACTACCAGAATACTATTGCCGAGATTTTTTAAATTATTCAAAGTATCAATTAACCGTTGGTTGTCGCGTTGGTGTAAACCAATCGATGGCTCATCCAGGACATACAAAACTCCGGAAAGACCGGTACCAATCTGGGAAGCGAGACGAATGCGTTGGGCTTCACCGCCGGAAAGAGTTCGTGCTTTACGGTTTAATGATAAATATTCGAGGCCCACAGCCAAAAGAAAATTTAAACGTGTTTCAATTTCTTTGACCACTTGTTTGACAATTGTTTTTTCTTGCTGGCTCAGTGTATCAGGATCATTAGATTGATTTACTAATTTTAAACTTTCCAGCCAGGGTGTCAGTTGATTGAGTGGCAGGGCTGTAACTGCATTGATATTTTTGCTATTAATTGTAACTGCTAGTGCATAGGGACTGAGTCTTTGGCCATGACATTCCGGGCAGGAGATTTCTAGCATATATTGTTCGATTTCGTGGCGGATATAATCAGAATCTGTTTCCTGAAAGCGTCTTTTCAATTGAGGAATTAATCCTTCAAAGGAAATATTGATTGTATTCATCGATCTTCTGCTTCTACTGAAATAAGTAACTTCATATTTTTTCTCACCATTGCCATAAAAAAGAATGTTCAGATGTTCCGGTTTCATTTCCGATAAAGGTTTTCTGGTATTAAAGCCTTCTACATCGCCAACTGCTTTGATCAGTTGCATATTCCAGGAATCAGGATCATCAGCGAGCCTGGCCCAGGGATAAATGCCACCTTCTGAAATGGAAAGTCTGGGATTATAGAGATTTTCTGGATAAATTTCTTGAATCACGCCGAGACCACTGCATTTCGGACAAGCTCCAAATGGTGAATTAAAGGAAAATGTATGTGGTTCAATTTCTGGAAAAGACTCTCCGGTCGTAGTATCAACTAATTTTTCTGAGAAAAAGTTTTCAGCTTTGCTATCTGCATCTAAAATAATCAATTCCCGAGCGCCAAGATTCAAAGCCACTTCGACTGAATCGGTTAAACGTTTGAGAAAATCTTGATCGTTTTTACTATCTGACTTGATTTGTAAACGATCGACTACAATTTCTATATTATGGATTTTGAAGCGATCTAATTTGATTTCTTCTTCCAAAGAAAAAATTCCTCCATCTACTCTTGCTCGGAGATAACCTTGTGCTAAAAACCTGCGAAAAAGTTCTTCATACGTCCCTTTACGTTGCTTCACAACTGGAGCAAGGATCATGATTTTTTTGTTTTCCTGACTGCCAAGCTTCAAAACTGCATCGACAATTTCCTGAACGGTTTGTGACTGTAAACGATTACCAGTTTTGGGATTGCGGGGATGTCCAGCGCGGGCATAGAGAAGTCTCAGATAATCATAGATTTCAGTAATTGTCCCGACAGTTGAGCGAGGATTATGACCGGTAGTTTTCTGGTCAATGGAAATTGCTGGAGAAAGTCCTGTGATCGAATCGACATCAGCTTTTTCCATGATACCTAAAAACTGTCTGGCATAAGACGAAAGTGATTCCACATATTTACGCTGCCCTTCTGCATAAATCGTATCAAAAGCCAGTGAAGATTTGCCCGAGCCAGAAAGCCCAGTAATTACCACGATTTTATTCTTCGGGATAGAGACGTTAATATTTTTGAGATTGTGTGAGCGAGCACCTCTGACTATTATATTATCCATGATATTTTTTGCAAAATCGATCTTATATTGTATCACAGAATGGTAATTAGTAGACAGTAGTCAGTAGACAGTAGACAGTAGACAGGTAAGTAGTAAGTAGTATATCGGTAGATTCCGGACAGCAAGCTATTCTAAGCTCTCGCTAAGAATAGCTAACTTCCGGAATGACACTTGGGCTAATCGATATTTATAATCTTTTTATAACATTAGCTACTAGCTACTAGCTACCAGCTACCAGCTACTAGATACTTGATACCTGATACTTTTTTAATTCATATTGCTCTCTTTATCATTTTTCTTTATACTGAAAGTGGTTATTTATAGCTTTTATTTTCAATTATCATGATTGATGAACCAGAACGCATTACTTTGACCCAGCGTCGTAAAGAGATGACTGGTGCTTCTAAATTACAAAGAAGTAAGTTGGAGAACATAAGTAATGATTCCGATGAAGAACAAAATAGTTCTGCCAAAAAGATTGTAGTTTGGGTGATTATTATTGTGGCAGTTTCAGTTGCTGCCTACTTAGGTTTGAAAACGTTTTTGGATAGCAGTAAAACAAAGAGTGCAGATGATCAAACTGCACAGATAAGTCCCACGCCTACTTTGGAAGAGCAAATCGTTGCCGGTACTGTTCTGCCTGATACAGATGCTGTGAATGCTTTACCAATAGCTAGTTTCAGCGTAAAAGATCAGAGCGTTGGCAAAGAAAGTACAGATAATTTCACAATTACAAAATTATGGGTACAATCATACACTACTTTTAGCCGGGTGGAATTTACAGTAACTAGTCAAGGAACAGAGAAATATCCATTAACAAATATTGTATATGATGCTATTGCTCAGACTCTAACTTTGACTTTGAAAAATATTGAAAAGGATCAATCATTATTAACATATAACAATAATGTAGTTATTTCTGATTCAGTAATTAGTGAGGTTATTCATAATACTGTGGATGGCATCAATGAATCATATACGATAGCGGTTTCGGAAGCTAAGCCATTTGCTCTACATGTGATTCAAAATGAAAATGCAGATACTTTAGTAGTTTTGGATATTCAGGAAATTGACCGTTCTATTTCGGCCACTACACCTACTACTGAAAGTGTGATCACTACTGGTACGACTACTGTTTTACCTACTGTGTTACTTCCTACTGCTACTTTACAGCCCACAGCTGCTGGTAATACTAGCTCTACAGAAACACAGTTTGCAGTTGGTAATCAATCACTCACCTCTACTACTACTGATAATTCAGTTGTTTTGAAAAAACGTGTTTTCAATGATACAGTTTCTATTTTCACTGATAAGTTTTTCTTAAGTGGTGGCTATCCTAATGTGACAGCTACTTATGAGAATAAAGTAATAACTGTTACTATCAATAACGTTTCAGTTGATTCAATTGTCGGCAATGGTGGTTCCGGACATCGTGATTATAAAGCTCTAGGAGTGAGAGATGTCGCATCGCTCGATGTCTCCAATTCCAATCATGTGACAAAATATGTTTATACATTATCCAAAGAAATTCCTTATCGTCTGGTTTTTGATAAAAACGAACAGACTTTCCGGATTGAATTTAAACATTAAAATATTTTAAAGCGTATTTCAAAAAGACCGCTACTTTTCCAGTCGGCGGTCTTTTTTTATGATAGAATCCATTTATGGAAAATAAATTTGATTTAATAATTATTGGTGGAGGTGCTGCTGGATTAGTCGCAGCTATCTCGGCTTATCGTGCTCATCCTACTTTGAAAATTGCTGTAATTGATCGTAGCCCGGGACCGGGACGCAAGATTCTAGTGTGTGGTGCTGGTCGTTGTAATTTGACCAATGTGGGTTTAAAAAATAAACCAGCTGATAAATATTATGGCCAGAAAAGTAATTTTATCAATCAAATTTTTGGTAATTTTGGCTTTGGAGCGATTCACGATTTCTTTGCTGAAATAGGAATTCCTTTAATTGAAGATAAGAAAGAAGGCTTAGGAAAGGTTTATCCTCTTACCCATCAATCATCTACAGTCCGGGATTTACTATATGATGAATGTTTACGAAATCAGGTAGAATTTTTTCTCGAGACCAATTGCGATCAAATTTTTAATGATGGGCAAGGTTTTCAAGTTAATTTGACCAGTGAATCAGGCTTGAAATTAAAATTGTCTTCAGAATTCTTGATTTTAGCTGCTGGAGGACAAAGCTATCCGCAATTGGGAGCCAATGGTAGCGGTTTTACTTTGGCTGAAAGCTTGGGACATCAGATTATTACGCCTGTGCCTGTAGCAGTTCCTCTGGAAGCCAAAAATGCTTTATCACAACTGCTGCAAAACGTGCACCAAGATGTGCAGGCAACTGCAGTGATTTCTAGCCAGGATGTGAAAACAATCAATGGTGAAATTATTTTTACCAAGTACGGTTTTTCCGGTCCGGCGATTTTAAATCTTAGTCATGAATTTTCAGTTGCCATAAATCGTAATCAAAATTTTGATACCTGGATTAAATTTAATTTTTTACCGCAGTTTTCAGCGGAGCAATTGAAAAAGGAGTTGATTGGTCGCTGGAAAAAACGTCCTTTACAGCAGTTATTATATAGTCTTTATGGTTTGCTACCTGATAAATTTGCATTGCGTTTCCCGGAATTTTTAAAAATTGCTGCTTCATTACCAGTTCAAAAATTATCATTAAAAGAAATCAATAAATTGCTTAGTGCATTACAAAATACAAGATTTCAAATCACTGGAACAAAGGGATGGGAAAATGCTGAATTTACTGCTGGGGGGATTGATACCAGGGAAATTCAGCCCCAGACAATGCAATCCAAATTAATAAAAAATTTTTATCTTGCCGGTGAAGTTGTAGATATTGATGGAATGATTGGTGGCTACAATTTGTCCTGGGCGTTTGCATCAGGATGGGTAGCAGGATTGTTGAAAAAAAAGTAGCAAATAGGAAGTATCAAGTATCAATTATCAAGTATCAAGTAGAAAATAGTTAAATATTATATAGGGGAGACGTCTTCGTCTCCAATGAAACGGAGGGGTTGCAGATCTGCAACCCGTGCGGGGAGTTCCTTTCCAATTTGCAATTTCCAAATTTCAATTTGCATAATCTTTCCAGATCTATTTTCCATTTACTGCGTTGACAGCGATTTTTCTGAACTGTAATATTAATTCAGCAACATATCATCAAATTTTTCTTAAATGACCCATACAACTTATCTAAAAATCCGACCTTATAAGAAAAAAATTACTAAGAAGCATAGCCTACGTAATTATTTATCCACTAAATGGCGGACGAAATCGACTCGAAAAGTAGTAAAACAACATAAAAAAACAAAGATCCATAATATTATTCTAATAAATTCAATTTTTATTTCAGTTATTGTTATTTTTTGTTTTATTGGTGTTTTTGTATATTTACAGAAAATAACCAGAGATTTACCTAGTCCTGAAAAACCTTTTGGAAATAAGAATTACGCTAGTGAAATATATGATAGAAATGGTAATTTGCTTTATCGTGTTTTTAATAAAGAGGAAAATCGTGATATTGTAGATATTTTTAAAGTTCCTCCACTGATGATCTGGTCTTTTTTATCTGCTGAAGATATTACCTTTTATGAGCATCCTGGGGTTGATTTGAAATCTATGGTTCGTTGCGGATTACGAAATTTTTCATCCAGTTCAATTAGTTGTGGTGCCAGTACTATTACTCAGCAATTAATTAAACAAACTGCCTTATCAAGTGAGCAAAAATATGAGCGTAAATTAAAAGAAGTAATTTTGGCATTTCAGATAGAAAAACTTCATAGTAAAGATGAAATACTGGAGATGTATTTAACAGTAGTACCTGAGGGTAGCAATATTTATAGTGTGACTAGTGCCTCCCAGTTTTATTTCGGCAAGGATGTCAGCCAGTTGACTTTAGCAGAGATGACCATTTTAGCGTCTATTCCTCAAAGCCCCAGTTTACTTTCTCCTACTAAATCCAGTAATCCTGAAATTGGCTTGGCTAAATTAAAAATAAGGCAAAACTATGTAATTGATCAAATGGAAAAAAATATGGATAAAATCAATTCATATTTAGCTAAGGATCCTAATCAACCGCTATTGACAAAAGAGATGCTCGAAGAAACCAGAACAGCTGAAGTTACTTATAAAGATCCCAGATTTAATATCAAATCGCCTCATTTTGTTTTTTATGCAGAGAAATTGCTGCAGCAGAGACCATATAATAAAGGTATTCCATTTACATTGGCTGAGTTGGAAACTGGCGGGTATAAAATTTGGACTACTTTGGATTCTGATTTTCAGGCAATTGCCGAAGAGCAAGTAAGTAAAGGGGTCGATGTCTATGGATCCAGATATGGAGCTGAAAATGCCAGTTTAGTTGTACTCAATCCCAAAAATGGCGAAATGCTTGCTTTAGTGGGATCCAAGGATTATTGGGGTGCGCCTTCACCTGAAGGCTGTACTTTAGGGATAAATTGCCGTTTTGAGCCTAATGTCGATGTAGCTGATACCTTACAGTCATATGGCTCTTCTATGAAACCAATGGCTTATTACATGGCGATAATGAATGGGATAATTGTACCTGGTACAAAGTTAGCTGATATTCCAATTCAAATAGGTAGCTATAAACCCAAAAATTTTGAAGGCGGATTTTCTGGTATTCATGATGCTCGTTATATGTTATCCAAGTCTAGAAATATTCCGGCCATATATTTAGTAGATCAAATGGGAGTAGATAATTTTGTAAATGAAATGAAAAAATGGGGATATACTACTTTTACCAATCCCAATGGTTATGGTCCTTCAGTCATTGTAGGTGGCGGAGATGTCAAATTAATTGAACATGCCCAGGCATATACAGTATTTGCCAATGGCGGTCAATTGGCAACTCATGAAGCAATTTTAAAGATTGAAGATAAAGATGGAAATATAATATATCAGGCTACCCCACAATTAACTCAAGTTGCAGATGCCAGAGGTACATATTTAATCAATGATATGTTAAATGGTAGAAAAGGTGGTCCTGGTGTCAGTTTCGATGGACGGGATATTGCTGGGAAAACTGGGACTTCGGAAAATCAAAAAGAAACATTATTTGCTACTTATACTCCAGAAATTGTAGTAGTTGGCTGGCTCGGAAATAATGACAATACTCCCATGCGCGGTGGAACTTCTGGATTTGGCACAGCACAGCCATGGATCGGTGAATTTGTAAAACGAGTTGGTGATCGGGTACCAGGCACTGATTTTCCTAGACCAGATGGAATTATTTATAGTGGGGGTGATTTGGCCATTGCTGGTATCAAGGTACCTTCATATACTTCCACCAAAAATTATTTAGTCTGCATCGATCAATCTGATCGTCTTGCCAGACCAATTGATATGGACAAAGGTAAAGCTATGGAAATTTCCATCAAAACATATTTAATGCCAAATCCTAGCATGCAAAAATATCTAGATAGCTATCTAGGCTCCAAGAACATGGTACCAACTCAATATTGTACGATTGATAGAAATTATGTTGCTCCTACTCCACCACCAGTAGTGGATACTCCAGTTGTTTCACCGGCAAATATATTAGATGATAATTATTTTACAAATTAGTTTATGGATCAGGAAAGCACTCAAAATATTAAATATTTACAATTTTTTTTTATTCACTTCGTTACATTTTTTGTTGTAATTTTAATTATTTATTTATTAAATATTCCCAATTATTGGATTTCGCTTTTAATTAGGATTCTTTTATATTTATGGGGTATTATCTTAATATTACATGCTTTTCTATTATTTGCGTTATTTGGGTTTTGGGGTCAAAAAGCTATGACAGTTGCTTTAAAAATTTCTTTTATGTTAAATTCTTTAATAAGAAAAAATTCAATTTAGAATAATTTTATTTTTTATTTTTTTCAAATGAGAAAACTTCTCAAAATTGCTGGTGTACTAGGTGCATCAGGTGCAGCTTATGCTTTGGCTCTAGTCAATGCAGCAGCTCAAGTAGATTATACTTACACTACCAGTTCTTCAGGTGATCCTGCTGTCGCCTGGGCGGTAATTTTATTTTATTGTTGTTGTTTAGCTATTGTACTAGCTTTGATGATTGGTTCAACTTTATGGACATACAAAGATGCCAAGAAAAATAATGTAGAAAATCCAATATTATGGCCAATCCTAGTTTTTTTTGGATGGTTTGTAATACCAGTAATTGGTGGTTTTGGTGTAATTTTGATTTATGTCTTAGCAATTAGAAACAAAAAAAAAGCATAAAAAATTAATCTGATATACTTCACTTTTACCGAGCTAGTTCGCTTAATATTTTTTATGAATTTTTATAATTGAGCTAGGATTGGTATTATTTGCATTTTAGTGTTTTTAAAATAATGGCAATTGAAAATATTGACAAAAAGCTTCCTGAAAAATTTGATTGGGAAGAACTTTATCTGGATCAGAAATTTTCCCCCAGAATAACTTCCAATACTGATTTAGAACCGTATCAGGAACTGCGTAATTTACAAAATTTACAAGATCAGGAGGTAACTTTTTCAGGCTGGGTGTATCAGAAACGTTCTTCAGGTAAAATCATCTTTCTAATGTTTCGGGATGGTAGCGGAGATATTCAGGCGATTGTTGAGAAATCAAATGTATCAATTGAGACTTGGGATTTGGCAAATGAAATTACCATTGAAACGTCATTACAATTGAGTGGAAAAATAAAAGCTGATAGTAGATCAGAGTTAGGATTTGAAATGTCAGTTACTAAGATTAAAATTATCCAAATTGCTCCAGAATTTCCTATCAATAAAGAAGATCATGGTCCTGATTTTCTTTTGGATCATCGACATCTTTGGTTACGTACTTCCAAGCAAAGAGCAATTTTGAAAATTCGTGATGAGATATTTTATTCATTAACCACTTTTCTTCGTAATGATGGCTTTGTAAGAATAGATACGCCAATTTTCCAACCTGTTTCCTGCGAAGATACTTCCGAATTATTTGAAGTAAATTATTTTGGTGAAAAAACATATCTTACTCAATCAGGTCAGCTGTACTGCGAAGCGGCAGAATTTGCTTTGGGTAAAACATATGATTTTGGCCCGGTATTTCGCGCAGAAAAGTCCAAAACCAGAAAGCATTTAATTGAATTCTGGATGATGGATGCAGAACTACCATTCACGCCGCTTAAAGGTTTGATGGATTTTGAAGAAAAGCTAGCTAAATATATTATTCAATCAGTTTTGAAAAATTGTGTATTTGAATTGAAAATATTGGAACGCGATACTAAGATGCTGGAAAAATATGTAAATGAAAGCTTTGTCCGCAAAACACACCGGGAAATTATTGATTTATTAAATGATAAATTCCAGTTGGGACTAGGTTATCTTGATGATATTGGTGCTCCGGAAGAAGCTAAATTAGCTGAGCTCTATGATCTGCCAATTTTTATTTCAGATTGGCCTGCTGAAATTAAAGCTTTTTACATGCCTCGTTATGATGATGGTCAAATGATGCGAGTTAAAGCAGTAGACTTAATGGCAGGTGAAGGATTTGGAGAGATCATGGGTGGTGCTGAGCGTGAATATGACTATAATAAATTGCTGGATGTCTTAAAGGAAAAAAAGTATCCTTATGAGGATTATGCCTGGTATATGGAACTAAGGAAATTTGGCACGATCCCCCACTCTGGTTTTGGAATAGGTTTGGAACGAATGGTACGCTGGATTACGGGCATCAAACATATCCGCGAGACTATTCCATTTCCCAGAATGTTGAATCGCTTATATCCATAATCAGATAAAAAGTTGCAGATATGAAAATTCTTTCAGCTCAGCAAAATTATGATGTTGAAAAAGAAACATTAAAATCTCAAAATATAGATACACTGGCCTTGATTGAACGGGCTGCCAAAATATTTGTTTCCTGGTTTCAGAAGAATTTTGCGCTTCGTACACAAACGATAATTGTGTTTTGTGGATTAGGTAACAATGGTAGCGATGGTTTAGCTATTGCCCGTTTATTAAGTGATTTGGGATATCAAGTAGTGGTCTATATAGTCCGTCACTCTGTCAAGGTTTCCAAAGAATTTCAAATTGAAGCAGCTAAAATTCGCAATGGCTATAATATTCAAATTCTAGAAATCACTCAAAATTCTCTGTCATTAAATATTTCACCTGCTGCAATAATAATTGATGCCATTTTAGGTTCTGGTGTCAATCGTCCTTTAGCAGGATTATTGTTACAAATAGTGGAAACTATCAACCAATTACCCAATTATAAAATTGCCATTGATGTTCCATCTGGTTTAGCAATTGATACAGATCAAAGAGGAGTAGCGTTGGAAGCTGATACTACAATTACTTTTCAACAACCCAAGTTAAGTTTTATGTTTTCTGAGGCTTTTCAGTATGTAGGAAATTGGCTTGCCTTAGATCTGGGTTTGGATTTAAAGCAATTGGAAAATGACCAGGCAATTGCCAATTATTTGTCGTTATTTGAAGCACAGTTAATATTCAAAAAAAGAAAGCGAGAGAAATTCGATCATAAAGGAAAATTTGGACATGTTTTATTGATTGGTGGCAGTAAAGGAAAGATGGGGGCTGCTGTACTAATGACCAAGGCTGCTATTCATAGCGGTAGTGGTAAAGTGACGGTTCATATACCCAATTCCGGTAATGAGATTCTTCAAACCGCTATTCCTGAAGCAATGGTAAGTTTAGATCCGGATTCAACTATTGTTACAGAGGTTTTATTACAAAATGATTATAGGGCAATTGCCATCGGCCCAGGGTTGGGAACTAATATAAAAACTCAACAAGCATTTGAAAAGCTTTTGAGTCAGGTGAAAATTCCTTTAATAATTGATGCTGATGCAATAAATATTCTTGCTATCAAGCCAGAAATGTTAAAAATACTCCCAAAAAATAGTCTGCTTACACCTCATGATAAAGAATTTCGTAAGATATTTGGTGAATATAAAAACGGTTTTGAACGTCTAAAGATACAGCTGAATTTTTCCAGAGAGAATCAAATTTATATTCTTTATAAAGGGGCACATTCGACTTTGACTACACCAGACGGAGAAATTTTTTTTAATTCCACTGGTAATCCTGGTTTGGCTAAGGGAGGAAGTGGTGATGTCCTGACCGGAATCATTTCAGGATTGGCAGCTCAAGGATACTCGATGCAGGATGCTGCTTTGCTTGGAATGTTTTTGCATGGGCTAAGTGCTGATTTCGCTGAAAAAGATTTAACAGAGTATTGGATGACTGCCACTGACATAATTACATATTTATCAAAAGCAGTGAAATTAATTATGGAAGAGAATTTCCGATCATAAATGGGTGATAAACTTTTATGGTATTGGAAAATGTGTCTTTATTAATTATATGTAATACGTTTCTTTTTACTCGTTTGAAAGATATTCTGCTATAATTTAATATTAGTCAAAATTTTTATGGAAAGAGAACTTAAGATAGATATTTCAGGCATAGTCCAGGGTGTATATCTGAGAAAAAGGGTTAGCAGTTTTGCCAATATGCTTGGAATAAAGGGCTTTGTGAAAAATCAGCCTGATGGTACAGTCTCGATCATCGCTCAAGGAAGAGAAACAGCTCTGGAAGAATTATTGCATTGGATCCAAAAAGCGCCTTTTCCTATTAAATTATCAGGGATGAGCTATCAATGGCGTGAAATTGAAAAAAAACATAAACAATTTGATGTGGCAAAGGACAAAGATTTTATTTCTGATCATGCGTTAAGTTTCCTCAATCTTGGTAAAGAAGTTCTTACCAAAAATGATATTAATGTACCAAATCACGTAGCAATTATTCCTGACGGTAATCGGCGGTGGGCTCGTGAACGTGGATGGTATCCATGGATTGGTCATCGAAAAGCTGTAGATTTTGAACGTCTCAAGGCTCTTTTCCAGGAATGTAAAACTATTGGTGTAAAATATTTAACTTTTTGGGCATTTTCCACAGAGAATTGGAGTAGAGATGAGCGGGAAATTAAAGAAATTTTTTTGATCATTAAACGTGGTGCCAAGCAAATCAAAGAAGAATTGATCAAGGAAAATATTCAATTCCGTCATATGGGAAGACGTGATCGTTTACCCAAAGATGTGATGAAAATAATTGATGATTTAGAAAAAGTATCACAAGATTTTACTGGTTTACATTTTCAATTGTGCTTGGATTATAATGGCCGTGATGATCTTGTGCGGGCTTTTAAAAAAATGAAAGACGATAATATTTCAGAAATCACTGAAAAATTAATTTCTGAGTATCTTGATAGTAAAGGAATGCCTGATCCGGATTTAATCATTCGTACCTCTGGAGAAAAACGTACTAGCGGAATCATGGCCTACCAGGCAGCTTATGCCGAATTGTATTTTACCAATGTTTATTTTCCAGATTTTGACGCTGAACAATTTAAACGTGCAATTTTGGATTATTCCCAACGGACAAGACGTTTTGGTGGCACAATTAAAAAAGAAGATCATAAAAAAATTGCAGACAAACCTTTGATTGATCCAGATATAAAGCCAGAGATTAAAGTCAAAGAAAAGCTGGCGGTGTAGTGAACAAAAATTTTGTTCTGATGTAAATTTGAAATAGCAAGCGAAGATCGGGATGTTGAAATAAGTTGATTTTTACGAATTGGTATTAATTTCTTCCCAAATTTTTTCAAAGGTATTTTGTAAAAGTGGCATTTCTGTTGGGGTAAAATTTTTGAGCAGGTAATCTTTTCCGGCTTCATTGCGTAATCCGGCACGAGTGTCTACACCAATTCGTAAATGTAGCATAGTAAGATTGGGAAGAGTTTGTTCAATAGAATTGACACCATTATGAGCACGCGGTGATTTTGGGGAAAATTTATATTGAGATAATTCCAGATCAAGATCATCATGAGCCAGTACCACGGTTTGAATTTTTTCCTGATAGGCGAGATATTTTTTCACGGCGATCCCGGAGTTATTCATAAATAGTAATGGTTTGAAAAGATACAAATTCTTTTCACTAATCTCCCAGAGTTGATATTCTTTGGTTATTTTTGAGGTAATTGAAAAATTCTGTTGAGAAAACTTTTCTAGTAGAAAATCAATCCAGAGAAAGCCGGCGTTATGACGATTATTTTGATATGATTTTCCGGGATTACCTAGGCCAATCAGCAATTGATATTCTTGATTGTGGATTTTCATTGCTGCTTTTACAAATTAAATAGAAATTTTAGTGTTATATATTTTTTGAGTTTGCTGAATTCATTACATTATAGCGTTTATGAGGATAGTATATCAAAATCAAGGATAATTGTCGCTGATGTTACTCCTCTTTTGATTAAAAAAAATCCAGTACAAATACTGGATTTTAAATTGAAATTTTTACAGCGTTTTATAATGCTTTCTTTACAGCTTTAACTTTGCTAACTGGTTTAGGAGAAGATTTAATATGAGGTTTTTTGGCAACAGCCTTGGTTTTAATTTTAATTTCAGGCAAAATATCAATAAATTTCTGACCACGATGATGACCTGTCATTTGGCGAAATGATAAAAAGCCATCTTTTAAAGCAAAAATAGTATAATCTCGACCCATAGAGGCATTGATGCCAGGATGACAGGTACTACCTCTTTGTCTGAGAATGATTGAACCTGCTTTTGTAAATTCACCAGCTGCTTTTTTTAAGCCAAGTCTTTTTCCAGACATATTGACATGTCGATTTGCTGCTCCTTGTGCTTTTGTATGTGCCATTTCCGATAAAGATTAAAAAGAAATTTATTTAATTGAAATAATTTTGATTTTGGTAAGTTTTTGGCGATGACCACCTCTTTTTCGTGCGCGTGATTTTGCTTTATAGGTAAGTCTACTGACTTTTTCGCCTAAGAATTGTTCTACTATTTCCGCTTTAACTAAGGAATTTTCAATTATTGGAGTTCCTACTTCTGTTTTATCAGCATTTGATTTTAAAAGTACATCTGTAAATTCAACTTTATCACCTTTTTCACCAAGAATTTTTTGGATGATGACTTCCATGCCTTCGCTGATTTTATATTGAGCATTACTAATTTTTACAATAACAAATTTTTCCACAAAAGAATAAGTGATAATTAGATAGTTAGACTGTGAGATCTTAACATCAAATTGTCTGCTATGTCAATACTTCTCCTGCTCCTGCTGATTGATTGAATAATTCCAAAAGAAATCATATTGAGAAAAATGGAGCTGCCTCCATAACTGATTAAGGGCAATGGAATACCAGTGACAGGAAGTTTTCCTTGATTCATTCCAATATTAATCAATAAATGAATTAAAAGCATGGTGACAATACCCAGGCAGACAAATGTTCCATAACTGGAATTGGCATTTTGACCGATATAAACAATTCGTAAAATTAATACTAAAAATAATATCAAAATCAATAAACATCCCACAAATCCAAATTGTTCACCAATAGAGGCAAAAATAAAGTCAGTAGAGGCTTGAGTCAATACTCGTTTACTTGTAAGTGGTCCTTCGAGAAATCCCCGACCAAATACTCTACCACTGGCTAATGCCGTTTGTGATTTAATAACCTGGAAACATTCATCAGTTGCATCGCATTCAGAGACATTGACAAAATTGAGAATACGCTCACGTTGATAATTAAGTAGCTTTTTATTCCAGATGAAAGTACCGCCAAAAATTATCGAAATACTAAATACAGAACATAATAATAATGAAAGAATTTGTGCTTTACGAAGGTAAAATATACTTGTCAGGAAAAAAATGATGATAAAAACAATAATTGAAATCGTAAATGTAGTGGGATGAAATGAAAGCTCTAAATATTTGCCTTGAAGCTGAAATTTAAAGAGTAAGAAGATAATTATTAACGCGAAAATAAAATTTATCCCAAGAAAAAATAGCGTTTTTAAATCTGAAAATGTAATAAGTAATAAGATGAGCCAAATTCCAAAAATAATCAAAGCACTTCCTAAAGCTGGCTGAATAAAAGTTAAAATAATCAGTGGAAAAATTAGTAAAAAGTTAATCAGATATTTTTCTATTAAAGGAAAGCTTTTGCGAAAATTTTCGATTACAAGCATTAATGGTTTTAATAACTTAATTGTGCTCAGAGTTTTTAAGAAAAATATTTGTTTGTTTTTATTATTGATTACTTTGTTATTCAAGCTAAAAGTTGCTGCAGTAATTAAAATCAAAACAATTTTGGCAAATTCTGAAGGCTGAAATTTGAAAAAACCAAAGTCGATCCAACGAATTACATTTCTTGTTTCCAAACCAAATAATTTGACATAAATTAATGAAATTAAAATTGGTATATAGATAAGAGCAAGTATGCCAGGCTGTTTTAACCAGTTAAAATCAACAAAGAGAATTAAGTAATAAATAACAAAACCTAAAATAATAAAAATTGCCTGCTTTAAAACCATATTATCTGAATAATTTAATTTTCCATATGAAATAGTAGTGGAATATAATGCAATTAAGCCGATTAGCTGTAATATCAACACCAAAATTGTAATTATCCAGTCTTGATTTTTAAAATTTTTCCAGTTCATATTTAATAGCAAAAAATTCAATAATTCATATTATTATTTAAATGTTATCTGTATAATCTTAATATGAAAACACAAGCTGAACAAGCAAATTATTTTTTAGGATATTAACATGGAAAAAGAAGGCAAAGAAAAGCATCCGGTACGTAAATTTGCTGAAACGATTCTCAAAGTTGTTGGCGGTGTAGTCGTAGGCTCTTGGCTTCTGGGTTTATTTACTGGGAGAAAGGAATAGGAAAAAGTAGCTGGTAGCTGTGTAGCTCGTAGCTAATTTTAAAACTCCATGTTTGTAACTACAAGAAGCGGACACGTCATTCCGGAAGTTAGATTTTCTTAATTAATATTGGCGTTGTTGCATAAATGGTAAAAATAGAAAGGTAATAGTAAAATAGTTTTGCA
>JBAXHO010000032.1:0-19685 GCA_037138855.1 bacterium | reverse complement strand
GTGCCTATTAGCACACGTTTTCAGCTTTGTGTTTATTTTTGATAAAGTCGGGATAATCTAAGCAAGATAATATTTTTCTTTATTAAGTTCTAATGGATCCAATTCCAAGTCCAAATATAGAGTTCACATATGAGGCAACAAGAGCCGTAACTATTGCAGACATAAATGCGTTACCTGTCGGGCATTGGATAGTTAATGAATTCCCAAATCCTGTAGATAAAAATTTCGGAGCATTATCTCATCAATTAGTTTATAGACTTGATGAAAACACGATTGTAGCCTCAATGGAAATTTCAAATGATGGTAAGCAGGAACATGTTTTACAAGTAATTCAAGAAGGAGATCGAGAAAATGAAGGATTGGCAGCAACTTTTCAAGTTCCGGTAGGTGGAAAAGAAGGGGAAACATCTATTATGACTGCAAATGCTGTTCATAAAGCTGGTGAAGAAAGAAAAAGCTTTCCAATTACAATTAATCCAGATGGCACTTTTTCATTTACAACACCTACATCTGATGAAAAAATTATCGGCATATTGGAGGCTTTACCAGATTATCTCGATAAATTAAAGGCAGAATTTCATATTCCAGTAGATTGGACACATTCAGAAGATGCTGCAGTAGATGTTCTTCAGAAAACTCTATCACTAGTACCTGAAAGACAACGTTTAAAAGAGTTGCTACCTGAAGATATTTTAAATGAGTTGCCTGAGGAAGATCGCCAGGCATTATTAGAAAAAATACTACCAGGATTTTTTGAACACCTACATGATTTTACTGATGATAATCAAGTTCATAGAGTTATCCAGCCTGATTATACTAGTACCGACAGGATGAGCATAAATTATTTATCCGATATGAACTTTAGACATTCAGATACTAATACCTGGGTGTTATCACAAGATAGGGAAGATATGAATCATATTATTGTGAGAAGATATCCTAATCAAAGAGATGCAGTTATCAAGGAAACAGAAATTGATAGATACTATGAATTTCATTATTATGTTGAGGATAAGGGTGTTGGTTCTAAAACTTATTTATTAAAAGGTGCGTTACGTTGTCAAGCAAAATATCAAGATTCTTTTGCTAATGACCCTAAAATTGGAAATTGTCAAAGCTTAAGAGACGTAAAACCAGATATGGAACGAAATTTGGAAAGAACTGGTGAAATAAAAGCTCCGAAAAATGGTTTAAATTTTTTTGTAAATTATAAATCAAACATTGGGGATACAACACCTTATACCAAAGATCATTGGGTCATTGTTGCTGGAGACCAAGCTCAAATAAGTAAAGTAATGTTAGACCAAATCCAAATTGGAGTTTATACACAAGTTCGAAATAAAAATCGTAATTAAATAGAAAGTGTCACCAGTATATTGACCTTATGCAAATCCTTCAGCTTGATAAATCACTTGCTCTCATCCCGCCAAAACAAGCCTTAGAATTCTTGCCTTATCAGTATGTAAAAAATGCCGGAACTCTTGTAAAAGAAGGAGATCAAGTGGTAATCAGGAAAAAGAAATAATTTAAGATATTATCTGAGACAAAGCATTAGTGTTTAATGTTCAATTTTTTCAGAAGTAATTCATGTGACTTGAGGAAAAGTTTGAAATTACGATCTTGTGTCTGGATTTTTAGGACTTTTGCGTTTGATCCGAATTTACAATATTCGATTGATTCAATATCAGTTGTAGCAAGGTTTAAAAGCAAAGGGCTTTGATGTAGGAGTTTGGATTTAATTAAATTGATGAGCGCTTTGATAGGATTAAGAAGATAAATGAGCGGTTCAGTACTCACCATAAATATTCTTTTATCAGTGAGACAAAGATATCCCATTTTTACGTTTATGGCAGATTGTATGTATGAAGCGTGCTCTTGAAATATGATTGTTTCATCTTTGTTTAATATTTTGGAAATTTGTATTTTTGGTTAAATTGAATGATCCTGCCTACAAACTCTCCAACCTTGCCAAGATATGCAGTAACTTAATTTTCTTTTTCAGGTAGTCTGCTTCAATAAATTTGAGTCTATAGCGGATTTCCTCTTCATAGGAGCGATTCTTTTCTGAATTAGCATAAAGCTCAATATGCTTTTTGATCGTTGCATCACTAAATAGGCCTAATTTGGCTTTACAGGTATCACAAATTAGAATGCCGTATAAATTATTAGCTTTTTCTTGACAGAAGACACAGTGGTTTTCCATGTGTAAAAGAAATTATTTAAACCGCATCTCATACCAATTCTTTTGGTAGTGTTTATCAATGAGAATCCGCTCTCCTTGATTCCAAGTAGGATTAGTTGTTAAATTGAGCAATTTGATAGCCTGAATCAGACTTTTATTTGTTTTGCCTTCAATTTCCAGATATGTCGGAATTCCCGGATAAGTATCGATATCGAACCTCCAGGTCTTGAGCGTATAGGAAATCCGCTCTTTTTCTTGATAAGCATAAAATTCCATGCCAATATTTTCAAAAAAGTGTTTTAATGCAGCTAAATCATCGACATGAAAATTAATTTCTGTATGATAGCGTGAATGTGATTTGGTCTTGGATAATGCTTTCCAACACACTTCGAAATTTTTATCGTTATATGATCTCACTCTCAAATACCACGGTAAATGCTCTGGATCATCTCCTTTGGTACAATACCACCAGACTTTAAGAAGCACTTGCTGAGTTTTCACCGCACCTAATTTTTCTAATAATGCAACAATTTGTTTTTTATCTATTTCCAGGATTGATATCTCGTTTTCTATCATATATTTTGCGATAATAATTTTGAAATTGAATATGTTGGAAGCTTGGGATCATTTTAAAACGGATTTTATTAAAAATCAAAATATTCTCATGTTGTTATTGGATTGTGAGATGCGAATAAATGCCGAAGAAGCTGATTGTATTCTTTTTTCTTTCAAGATAAGTCGTATTATCAAGCGTTGAGAATTCTATACCTAGTAGCCCTGCCCTCGCCTATGCGCTCTATTAAATTCAATTTGACCAGTTTGTTAACAGCTTGTTTGACTGTCTCGACATTTATCTGTGTTATTTTCACAATTTCTCTTCTAGATAAAAGTTGATTTCTTTGCAATGCCTTATAGATCAGGTTCTGTTTCTCGGACAAAACCTTATTTATCTCAACCTTTCTGGCGAGAGCCAATGCATGTAACCCCTGTTTCTCGACAATACCCAGGAAATATTCAAGCCAGATTTGGATATCTTCATTTTGTGTTTTCCACTTTGCCTGACCTTTTCGCAAAGCTAAATAGTAACCAGCTTTCGTTTCTTCGATAATTTTTTCATGAGAAGAATATTTAGCAAATTCGTAGCCTTCTTTCAATAAGAGAAAGACTGTCAGAATCCTACTCATCCTTCCATTTCCATCCAAGAATGGGTGTATCGCCAAGAATTCAATAACAAAATTTGCTATCACTAAGAGCTGGTGGTAATTTTTTGACTGTAGAGATTCATTAGTCCATCTGAGTAGTTCATTAATTTCTATTGCGACGAGGTATGGTTCAGTGGGGTTATGTAGTATGGCAATACCGTTCCCATCAGCATCTTTTGCTACAATTTTATTATGAATCATCTTGAGCTTTCCGCGGTGATTTTCGTCATATTTTGAATATTTGTACATTTGAGAATGGAATCCCAGTATAGTATTCAGAGAGAATTTAATATTCTTGTAATTTTCAAATATTTGATTTAGTAGATCGAGATAACCAGCTACTTCGAGCTCATCACGCGTGGTATGATTCTTTACATTTAGTCCAGCAAATAATACAGCTACTTCATCATCCGTTAAAATAATATTTTCGATACGATTGGATGCTCCAGCAGAAGTGATAATGGCTGTTTTTTCAAGTTTATCAAAATATTCAGGTGCCGGATGTTTTTCATACTGCCATTTTAGATTTAACTGGTCTATGGTACTGATCATCTGAGGTATAATTCCTGCAAATTTACCTGTCAGCTCCAGTCTTTTGTTTAATCGTGTTTTTAAATCGGTTGTTTTCATTATACCCGATTATACCCGATTATGCCCGATTAGGCAAGATTAGATTTCACAGTTGTCAATATTTTATAATCTCTTTTAATTTTAGTACCACGTTTCGCCCACTCATCTGTTAATTCTTCACGGATAGCAATACCCCTCATACGCTTCTCAATCCAGTCATCAGAATACCCTTTCAGTTTATACAAAAAACGAGTTCTTTTAGTCGCCAACTCTGGTTCTTCAATTTCTTTCACTCTTTCATATCCTACTTTTGCCAACCAACGTTTAAATGGTTCTGCTTTAGAAGACGGTATTGATTGTATTAGACGAAATATTCCTTCTGTATTCCAACAATACATTTTTTGTTTTCCTCCCTGTGTTTCAAAAGGTATAGCAAGATCAAAACAGTTTGTCATAAATTAATATCCAAAACTAAATTATTTGATTATTATTTTATGGCTCTGAGTGTTCTCGTAGTGAGTCAAAAACAAAATTCCATAATAAAACATTTCTTCTAGTTAAAAATGACATTTTGTTTTGGACGAGCTATACCTAATGAATACAAGCTTCCTTAAGTAGCAGACGATTTATTCTTAAATTGTAAAACGACATATTGCAATTTAAGCTTAAATTGATATATACAAAAATATATTAAAAAGAAAAATCCAACAAAATATAGATGCTTATCTTGCAAATGAGAATTATAAGAAACTGTACACATGCTTTGAAGTCAAGTCTACACAAGAAAGAATCAATAAAGTCTTTCCAATCGAACATCAACTGGAGTTGATCGAGCCTAGGAATTATTTTGATAAGATCTATAGTATCAATCCAAAAATATAGACAAGTTTTCCTACATTAAAAGCCGTTTTTATAGAATTTATTTCTCTTCATAAACATTCTATCGAAGAAATGTCAGTTAGTTCAACCAGTGATTTTGTCAGTTGGTGGACATACTGAGGGCAAAGGAGTTTATTGAGGTTAGCTTGGGATCGCAGAAACCAAGTCTATTTAATAGTTCTTTATTAATTCAAAATTTTCATCTGGACTTGGCTCCTCGAAGGATTCGTAATAATTGGTAAACATTTCTTTGTCTATATCAAAACTATCATCGGATAATTGTTTTGAACGCCCTAACACCCTTTGTTCTAGTATATCTTTGGGACATTTTAAATAATATCCTTTTACATTTGCGCCAATGCTAGCTATCCGTTTGGTGACATCATCTCTTTGTTTTTTGAACCAAAACCCATCATCAATTATCACGTCTACACCATGAGTAGCACACTTAAGAGCAAGCTCTGTTGCGAAATTTACGAAGAAACTATCAAACTTAACGAAGTTCTCTACTTGAGGGGCATTTCTTCCAAACAACACGATCATCCACTCGTCTTTAGTAAACCGCAAAGCTCCGGTTTCGGTCTCAAGCTTCTTTGAGAAAGTCGTTTTGCCGGCTCCAATGAAACCTGCGATTAAATACACTGTTGCTTTTTTATTTTGCATATATTGAGTTGGTAAGAACGGGAAGCTTGGGTCTATATTTCTCAAACTCGCTTTCAGCAAAAGATTTTGCTACTTCCGATGAAATTTTACCTGCATTTTCCAAAACCTCTTTACCATTAAATTTCAAAAACACATCGAGCTTTGTAGCCCATCTACGAAACTCTATTGCTCTTTCTGAATTAACTTTAAATCCGATTGCAATGATAGCTTCTAGATTATAATGCTGAGTATCATAGTATTTACCATCGTCGGCAGTTATTCGGAAATTCCTAATAACTGATTCTTCTTTTAATTCGGCACTTTTAAAAATATTTCCTAGATGTTCGTTGATAGTTGGTACTGTTACATCAAAAAGTTTCGCAATGAGTTTTTGTGTAAGCCAAATGTTTTCATCTTCAACCCGAACTTGAATACTATCTTGCCCCGCTTGTGAGGTAAATATTAAAAATTCTGAGGTACTATTTCTGATCATTAAGTTATTGTTATTTTTTATCATGAATGGAAAGTTAGTATATTTTGTGATTATCTCGAAATATCACTTCTATACATTTTACCTTAAAATGTTATATTAATGAATTTATTTTTGGATTTGATCTGTTTAGGGTATAAATGGATATCGTTTGCTTCAATGAAGCGTATCAATGCTTTCCTGCATATAGCGATAAACAATAGAGATAACTGTCTGGATATCGTCATTTGTGTTTTTATAAAATAGTTTTTCAAATGCAACATCTCCTAATGTCCTAATCGGTTCACTAATTAAAGCATGGATGAAAGATTGTGTGGCTCCATTTACTTTCTCAAAATCCAGAATCACTTCATTACCTTGTTTTAATGCAGGAATGATTATTTCAATTCGTAGCTTCTTCGCAAGATCTTTATTCTCAGCAAAATCCCCAATTATTTTTACTAATTTGATTGTTTTTTTCATAGAAATTTAGGTTTCTTATATTTATCGCGCTTTCGTTCACGAATTGCATTGTCGTAGACTATACCGATACTAGTCAGCAACTGATTAAATTCTGCTGTTTGGTCAAGTGAAATATCAACTGCCACCAAAGTGCCCTTAAAGTTTTGTAGCTTAATAGTTTCTCTATGGTTATCTAGATTAGGGTCGGCAAAAAGTTTAGGCATTTTTTTTATTCGTTTATCATGTTTTAACATTGTATATTCTCCGGATCCGCTATAAATGGAGAAATAATTACGTGTAATTTTGGCGATTGATTTAATAAAGAATAATCCAGCACCTGCATTCTCAAAAGTACCACCTTCGGCTCTGGTAGTCCCGGAGATACCAGGTGTCAGGGCCAGTTTAATAGCAGTGAGATCATTCTTAGCATGCCAATACTTTTCCATACTTTGTTGAATACCAATCCCGGTATCACAAATTCCGATACTTACCCGATTAGTTTTTTTGTAATATTGAGCGGCTACTATTGCTCCATTTTTTGCAAATGCGTGTTCTAAAACATTTCGAACGAGCTCTCCAATAACATATTTTACGGTTTTGGTATTATCTTCAGAAAGATGTAAGAGTGGAATCATCTCTGAGATGAAGTATGATTGATCAGCAGCCGTTTTAATTATTTTGATGGGGACAAATCTACCTGCTTCCTCTTTCTTATGATATTTAAACGGTGAAGTTGTTTTAGTCAAAGCATATAACCCCATTCGATCTAAATACCTTCCACTTTCAGGAATATCGCCGACTATTACAGAATTTTCTTTACCAGCCTGTATTGCAAGTGCAGCAGTCAAGACAAGGTTGGCAGGATGAACAGTAATCCATTGCTGATGGGTTGAAATTTCTAGCTTTTCTTGGTTCGATAGGTCAATTGAACTGAGGAAGCTTTGGAGATTTCTTAAGTTACCCTGATTTGATAAGAATATTTTCATATTAGGTATTTTACCCGTAGGACGTGATTTTGTCAATATACGTCCTACGGGTAAAATGATCCCGTAGGACGTGGTTTCTTTTTATATACGTTCTACGGGAGAAACATCTAAAAAAACACTAGAGTTTAATCAATATTTAAGAGGTATAGATCCTTAAATATTCATAAGAATTTAAGTAAACCGCATTATTGCCATCCAGATACATTCATTTAAAGCTTCATATTGATGCCAAGGGTATTTTATTGTCGTAAAAATAATCATGTGTGAATCCTATAGGCATATACACCCTTTGATAAAGAGTTTCTTTTCTATTATCTCTAAATTTATTCATTATTCCTAACCCGTAAATTTGAGTATGGACTTCGGTGAAGAGATGCTCATTATGTATGCTTGAGGCCGTGTTTGCTGGCAAATACCAGCAGTTAAATTCATATTTATCAAACTTCTCGATTGGTGATCTAAGAATTGGATAATTCCATTTAGATGGATCTTCAGGATATCTAACCTTATTATTGTCCCAATTATCAATACAGAACTGGTGTAGCTCAGGATTTGTAATTTCTGGATCAAAGTTATATCTCGTAATGAGAGCTTCTTTTATTTCAATAGGATTAGATTTTGCGGTAATAAAACAAGATTTATCAATTAATATTGAACTAACAAAATCAACCTTTATTGGCGTGACTGATAGATTAGTAATAGTTGTAAACCCAGTTATATTGATGGTTTCTTCCTTCACATAATCTACCTTAAAAAATGGATTCGAATAATTTAAATTTTTTATCATAATATATTTTGTGATTATCTCGAAATATCATTACTATACATTTTACCTTATTATTAGTGAGCTTTAACATAATATTTATCTCATTTTCCAACTTTTCTGTCTTCTTTCAAATTATCAATTAAATATTCTTCATTTGTAATCGTTTTGACATGATATTTTGATTCTGATCGATATCGTCCAAGTAAAGTTTTATCTTGGTCGGGATCGAAATGTGGCAGGACTTCGTAGTCAATGATATTTAATCCTTGGAGATCAGTTAAATTCAACAAATTCTCATCAGGTCCAAATGCCCAGTTTGCATTTACAATATTTATTGTTGGAGTAAGCACTACTGCTCCAGCACTAAAACCGCTCAAAGCAAAATTGTCTTTTTTGGTGAAATCGATAATCGCTTTATCAAATCCATTTTTTCGTAAATTATGTAATAGTTGGAACGTGTTACCTCCAGTTATCATCAAAGTATCACATTTTGGAATTAAAGCTGCCTGTTCTGGGTTAGTATTATCAATGTAGATTAATCTTGCGTTGTGGATTCGACATAGCTCTTCCCAGATTGGAGTATATTGAGGATTATCTTGGTTTGCTCCATCACAGGGCATATATCCAAATTGCGTTTGAGTTTTAAAAAAAAGAGATTTGCTAATCTTTTTGAGAATCTGATCTGATGGAAGTGAAAATAAAATTATTCGTTTCATATTAGTTTGAAATCAAGTTACTTCGTTCAATCATAATACAACATATTCACAATAATCTGCATTGAACAAAGCTATTTTATCAAATGAAATATTACAAATATTTTTAAGTATTTTGGCAAGTTTATTTTTATTTAATGTGAAAACTTTATGATAATTGTGAACAGACTCGAGTCTGGAACCCAAACATTCTATCTCATTGAAGGCCATCTAAATACAACAACCAAACAATCTTCTAATGCTTCTGCTGAATGATCACATGCGCTTGCATCATAGGAAACGTAGTCTCCAAGTTTACTTAAAATTACTTTTTCTAAGTGCCCATCCGCATTGTCAGTAAAATTAATCTGAAATTTGCCCGAGACTAAGAAAGTTACAGTTTTTGTACTAACGTTTGTTTTCAATCCTTCTTTAAAGTATCCCTTATTGTGTTCTGCCCATTTAACCTCAAATTCATCAGAATGGAAAATTGAGTCATCTTCTATAAATGTCCCTATGACCCAGCCTTTTCTATCTGGGTTGTTTTCAACATCTTTGTGAAAATTTCCTATTGCAATCATTTTTTGCAAAATTAATTATTAATTCGGAGAGGGCGAGATTCGAACTCGCGGTGACCGTTAGGCCACAACAGTTTTCAAGACTGTCTCATTCGACCACTCTGACACCTCTCCGCGTCGGAAATTGGCTACTGCTTCCATCCTCGAAACATGACAGTTTCAAGGATTCCAGCATCCACCAATTTTTTCCTTAGAAAAATCGACTTCTAAGGTCGTCGATTTTTTAGTTTGTATGTTAAAGAGCAACTTGAACTTATTCAGTTCGAGAAATATAGTTTTATTTTTGAATCTTGGCTCCTGCTTCCGTCTTAGAAACAGGACAGTTTCAAAGACTACAGCATCCGCCAATTTTTTCCTTAGAAAAATCGACTTCTAAGGTCGTCGATTTTTGAGTTTGTATGTTAAAGAGCTACTTGAACTTATTCAGTTCGAAAAGGGAATTCTCTTCCCAGATACTTAAAAGCAAATTGATTATAGCAATTGGAGGAAAAACTTCCAAGTAATTAAGGAGATTGTTAAAAACGGTTTTCGCTGAATGGTGATTGATTTAGCTATATTGTCGTAAAAAGCTGATTACTGCATGATTAACAGCTTGAATTTGCTGAGGCTGCTGCTTGTAGCTGTGGTGCATCTCTGGGATCAGAATTAGTTTTTTGGGCTCCTTTGCCATCTCAAAATATTTCATGGTATCGGTTGGATTTACAATTTCATCTTTTTCACCAATGATTACTTGCAGTGGAGCTTTGATTAAATTTACATACTTTAAGGCATCGTACCCTCTGGCATTTTCAATAAATGCTGCTGGAATTTGTAACTCACCATATTTGGAACTAAATCTCGTTAGGTAACCAAGTGAAGTCCAGTTTTTAATCTGTGCAGTCAAATCATCAGCACGACCTAGCATAGTTGGGGAAGCAATCAGGCAAACTCCGGCATATTGATGCTGTGTGGCAGCAATAACTGCAGCGATGCCTCCCATGCTAATGCCGGTTATAAAAGTCTTCTGGAGGTTTATTTGGGGAAGAGTTTTTAAATATTCATAAACTGTAGCAATATCTGAGATGAAATTGCTTAGTCGATAGTCATTTTCAAGTGTGCCTTCACTTTCAGCAAAACCACTTGGATCAAATCTAATTGAGGCAATATTTTGCTCCAAAAGTGTATTAGCCAAAGCCTCCAAAGTCACACCTTCTTTATAACCAAGAAAACCTGGCACAATCAAAACGCAAGGCACCTGCCCTGTTACTTTCGGAAGTTCTAAAATAGCTGCGATTTTAAGTTTGTAAGAATTCTCAATAAAAATTTTTCGAGTCACGATTGATCTTTAATTAGCCTAATTCTAAAGCATCCTATCTAGTTATTCAACGAAATTCATTTCTCTTATGTATTCTTTTTAATCTTTTAACCTTTTAATTTTTTAATCTCAAAATAAATATAGGATACAGCTGAAAATATTAGTCTACTTCGGTTTATATTCGGTAGTCAGTAGGCGGCATTCAGTAGAACGAGAGTGATCAATTTGCGTCCTGAAACAAGTTCAGGATCGAATGTCAAATCTCGAATCTCCCGCTTACCTTAATCCTCTGTAATCACCATTATTAAAAATCAAAACCGAGTTATGAGTTATAATCCTGAATGCATTTCAGTACTAGTTACGAATTTCGAATAGCAAATCTGTTAATCTGTTAACTCGTTAATAATTAATATTTTGCTTGTCAACAAAAGGAGACAGCTGTCTCCCCTTAGTTTATTTTCACTACTTTATACATGATACGTGATACTTGATACTTGATACTAATTCTCTCAAACGTTACTAGCCAACAAAAGGGAGACACCCGTCTCCCCATTGTTTCTTTCCTCTACTTGCTATCAGCACGAGTTGCAGATCTGCAACCTCTCCGCATTATTTCATTACTTTTTCCAATTCTCGGGTCGCAACTCTCTCACCTTCGCCCCTGCTCTCCAGAGTTCTGAATCATGGATTTCTTTGAGTTCTGCTTCTAATTTCACTCTGTAGTCTGGTTCGCTGTTCTTATCGAGAGTTCTTTGGGCTTCGGTACCATTTTTGACACTTTCATAGAGCTCATCGAATACTGGTACTAGTGCATCACGGAATTTGCCTTTCCAGTCGAGTGCCCCTCTTTGAGCTGTTGTCGAAATATTGGCAAGCATCCAGTCCATCCCTTTTTCGCCAACTAAGCGAATTAAGCTCTGGGTAAATTCTTCCACTGTTTCATTGAAAGCTTCTGATGGAGAGTGTCCATTTTTCCTCAGACAATCATACTGAGCTTCGAAAGCTCCAGCAATAGCGCCGACTAGGATACCACGTTCACCAGTTAGATCAGAGAAAACCTCTTTTTCAAAGGTTGTTTCAAATAAATAACCGGAACCGACTGCTATTCCAATTGCTTTGACAGTTTCTTCTGCTTTACCAGTGGCATTTTGGAAAACTGCATAACTGGAATTGATTCCACTGCCATCAAGGTAATTTCTACGAACAGTAAGACCTGATCCTTTGGGAGCAACTAGAACCACATCGATATCTGCTGGCGGAATTACATCAGTTCGTTCTTTGTAAGTAATTGAAAAGCCATGGGAGAAAACTAAGGTTTTCCCTTTGGTGAGAAATGACTTGATCGTTGGCCAGGTTGCCTTTTGACCAGCATCAGAAAGCAAATTTATAATGATAGATGCTTTTTCGCAAGCTGCTTCGACACTAAAAAGAGTTTTCCCTGGAACCCAGCCATCTGCTTTGGCTTTTTCGTAGGTATCCCCTGCTCTTTGACCAATGATGACATTGATACCATTATCACGGAGATTCAAACCTTGTCCCGGACCTTGAACACCGTAACCAATTATAGCCACAGTCTCATTTTTAAGCACTGCCTGTGCCTTGCTTAAAGGAAATTCTTCACGGGTAACGACGTTTTCTTCGACCCCACCAAAATTCATTTTGGCCATAATAATTTGTTTAAAAAGTAGTAATTAACTAAAACGAAAATTTTCTCGATTCTAGAACAGAAATGCAGAAATGTCAAAAGGACGGTATCCGTTTTAATTTCTTTTAATCCCCACCCCAAATAAAATGCTATAATTTTATAATTGTTATTTATTATTAAATGCCTGACTTTAGTCATATCCAAAAATTAATTCTTAGTAAATTGCTTACTTCTGATGGTCTTCGTTATTCAGAACTCCGTCCAGAAGACATTGACAAAGATCTTTATTATTATCATTTAAAATTCCTTATCGAAAAAGGTTTTATTGAAAAAACTGATAAGATTTATCATCTTACCAATCAAGGGAAATCCACTGTGACAAATTTAAGTTATCAGGGTGATTTTAATAATCAATTTAAAATTGGCTTGTTCTTTTTTATCGAAAAAGATAAGCAGATCCTCATGCATACCAGGAAGCGTCAGCCTTATTATGATGATTATCTACCACCATCAGGTACTTTCAAGCAAGGTGAATTATTAGCAGAGGCAATTAAACGTAAATTAAGTGAAGAAACCGGACTGCAAGCCGAATTTAAAAGAATCGGGATGATTAGATTAATCTTTTATAAAGAGGCGAAATTAGTTGAAGATATCAGTATGCATTTACTTTATTCAAATAAATATTCAGGAGAATTCCAAAAAGAAAATGATTATGGAATTTTCGAATTTAGTGATTATGAAAATGCCATTGTCTCTCAGCAAAAAAATAAGACCAAAATTACCACAATGACTAGTGTTTTAGAGCAATTAAAACGTGGTGACTTTGCTCCAATTTATCTGGAAGAAAAAATTCTACTTGAGGATATTTGATTTTTTTATTACCGAGGATCTCCTTACCTCACAAGGACTTACCAAGTCTTCCCTTACTTGTTTGCTAGCACTTTGTGTAGCATAATTCATCACATAATTATTTTGATGAAATGTATACCAAGGCAGCACAACAATACGATTTCAAAGTAAAGGAGGATTTATTAAATCAACTACCCTTTCTTTTTGATCATTCTCTCACTGATAAGTCGCTGGATGAATTGTTAATGCAATATTACATCTTTCATCACTATGGCCTGACTTTGCATCAAAAAACAAAGCAATTACAAAGAAAAAATCGTTATTTCCCCTTAAATATGATTGATATTAGAAATTTAAAACAAGATCAGGAGTTGATTGCCAGAGAATTATATCAACAAGAATTGAATCAAACTGAGTATTTTATCAAGCAAATTAGTAAATATCATCAGTTGTCAGGACAAAGGGTTCTCGATATTGGAGCAGGATCAGGAGGAATGAGCTTTTATCTGACAGAAAATTTTCACTGTCAGACCACAATGTTAAATCTTTCTAAAGAGCAGGTTAAACTCTTAAAGCGGATTATCACACTTAAAAAGATTGCTGGGAAAGCTAATGTTGTGGCAGGAAATATGAATGCATTATCCTCAATAAGATTAGCAACGACTAAGTTTGATTTAATCCTGCAAAATGAGACGGATATGTACATTACTTCTTTAAGCAATTTTCTGGCCAATATTGGAAAATTATTATCTGCAGACGGCTGCTACGCGACAATAAGCTGGTACAAAACCAGGGAGAGTCAAAATATCAAGAATATCGATCGTTACTATTTCACAGCAATGAAAAATTTAGAATATTTTCGTGGTGAATTAATTGATCAAAATTTCAAAATTATTCAGGAAATTGATTTAACAGAATATGCTAAACCATACTGGTACCTCAGGAATACTTTTCAGCATGCAAAAGGCTTTGTGGAAGCCGAGTTTATTGGCGGTCTTGAAAATGGTTCATTGAAATATCAGCTAATTATTGCGAAGAAGAACGGTGTTCGGTGACCGGTGATCGGCAGGCGGAAAAATAAGGTAGTAGCTGGTATCTGGTAGCTAGTATCTAGGAAAAGATAATTCGTAACTCGTGGAAGATAATTAGTCAAAAGTTAAGAGTTAAAAGCTAATAGAGAAAGTTCAGCTTAAACTTCTCATCTTCCGATATTCAATCCTGAACTTGTTTCAGGACGAGATTCGACATTCGAATTCCCTTTTCCTCCCCGATCACCGATTACCGGACACCGAGCACCGTTTTAATTAATTTCCTTGCCCTCTGGGCAATTATTTGCTATTATTAACTATTGTTTTAACAAACTAATGCAAAACTTTTCTACAAATCTAGTCCTCGTGATTATTCCGTTTTAAGCGGGTTTGTAAACTGTTATCTAAGTTACAATCCGCGAAAGCGGATTTTTTTGTTATTAACTATTAACTTTTATCTATTATCTCATGACTGGTGCACAACTATTAATCAAAGCTCTTCTCGATCAAGGTGTCGAATATGTCTTCGGATATACCGGTGGTGCAATCATGCCGGTTTTTGATGAAATTGCTAAAAAGGGCAAAAAGCTTAAACTTTTCAATACCCGAAATGAGCAAGGTGCAGCTTTCATGGCGCAGGGAGTATCCCGAGCAACAATGCATCTGGCAAAACCTAAAACTGGTGTTTGTCTGGCTACATCAGGTCCCGGTGCAATGAATCTGGTAACAGGTGTTGCTGATGCTATTATGGACTCTACCCCTATTATTTCCATTTCGGGACAAGTTGCTAAAAGTGTCATTGGTACTGATGCCTTTCAGGAAACTGATGTTGTTGGAGTAATGCTTCCCATCACTAAACAGGTCTACATGCCACTTACTCCTGAGGAAATTGAAGTGGCAGTACATGAGGCATTTTTTATTGCCCGATCAGGAAGGCCTGGTCCAGTTCATATTGATATTCCCAAGGATATCCAATTTGCTTCAGCTACTAGCGATTATGAATTTAATTTAAAAACCTATCAACCCAAAGTACCTGGTTACAAAGTACATAATTTACCGGATCAGGAAGATATTACTGCAGCAGTTCAATTAATCAATCAAGCCAAACGACCAGTAATTTTCTGCGGCCATGGTGTGAGATGGTCGAATGCCGGAAAGGAATTAGTTAAATTTGCTGAGAAGATTAATGCACCAATTGCTGCAACTTTACATGGTATCAGTGCTTTCTCATCAGATCATCCTTTATACCTTGGTTGGATGGGAATGCATGGGACTGTGGAAGCCAATCGGGCGATTCAGAAGGCTGATTTGATTATTGCTTTTGGAATGCGTTTCGATGATCGGGTGACAGGGAAGCTGGATGAATACGCCAAGAATGCAGATGTCATCCATGTAGAAATTGATCCTTCGGAAATTGATAAAAATGTGAAAACAACAATTGGCATGAATGCTGATGCCAAATCCGCTTTGGAAGCATTTCTGGCGGTTAAAAATCTCCAATTTCAGGAGCGTAAGCAATGGTTCCAGGAAATTAAAGTGTTTAAAAAAGAAACTGGTAAATGGCATGATCAGGAACTCCATAAAGGTAGTAGTGCAAATGGCAAACTGTGGATGAAAAGCGTGATTACGAGTCTTTCTGACGTAACCAATGGCGAAGATATTCTTGTCATGGATGTCGGCCAAAATCAGATGATTGCCAGCAAATATTATCAATTTAAAAAAGAAAATACTGCTTTCAATTCCGGGGGAGCTGGCACCATGGGTGCTTCTCTTCCGATGGCAGTTGGCGTAAAAATTGCTAGGCCTGAGGAAACCGTCTGGAGTATTTGCGGTGATGGTGGTTTCCAGATGAATATCCAGGAACTGGGGACTGTAATGGAGCATAATATCGATGTGAAAATTGTGATTTTAAATAATGGCTATCTCGGCATGGTAAGACAATGGCAGACATTATTTTTTGACGGCCGTTATGCCGGTACACCAATGTTGGATCCTGATTTCAGTAAGATTGCCGCAGCTTATGGCATCCCGTTCCAGAGAATTGAAAAAATTAAAGATGCGGCTAATGCTTTCAAAACTGCGAAAAAGCACAAAGGGGCTTACATCCTGGAATTTATTTGTGATCCCAGTGAGCTCGTCTTGCCAATGATCCCAGCAGCCCAGCCGTTTGAGAAGATGATAATAAATAAACTGGAAACAGAAATCAGGAATCAGAAATCTGAAAAATAATTATCGGATTCCAGATTTCAGATTCCGGATTCCAAAAATAAATTTTTCTGATTCTCGATCACCGATCACCGGTCACCGGATACCGATTTATAATTTTTAACTTTTATCTTTTAACTCATCAACCAATGACCGAATATACTATCCTTACCAAAGTTCTCAATAAACCTGGAGTTCTTAATAAAATTGCCAGCTTAATGCGCCGAAAAATGTATAATATCAATACTTTGACTGTTTGTCAGTCAGTGACACCGGGGATCAGTAAAATGACTATTACCCTATTTAGTGATTCTCCAGAAGAGATCAAACAGGTTTTGAAACAACTGGAAAAGATCCCGGAAGTGATTACAGCTGTTAATCTGGATCCGGAAAAAAGTTTCTGGCGGGAAGTAGCGATTATTAAATGTAGCCTACTCGCTTCTAAAATTAATAGTCTGCGTCATAAATTTGATTTACAGATTCTCAGGGAGAAAAAAAATGCTATTATTTTGCAGGTATCAGGGACCAGTAATGCGATTGATGAATTTATCGGTTCCATTGGCATGAAAAATATTCTGGATATCAGTAGATCAGGAGTCACGGCACTTGAAGAAGATAAGCTGCAGAATATTCTTGATGAAGAGGCGCAAATTAATGCTGAAAAGATTACCACAAGTTTTTAAATAATTTTTAAATTAATTTCATGCCAAAAATCAATCAGGGAATTAGCAATATTCAGGAAAAAGGGAGTCGAATTGTCGCTACTGGCAAACATATGCTGCCAGCTGCTTCATTGATGATCGCTGCCGGGGTAATGAAAACTCTAAAAGACCGCGAAAAACTATTTATAACCGTAGTCAATTCTTATACAACTCAAATCCCCGGTCATGCTCATCTGGAAGCACTAGGACACCGTATGGTGGAAGTGCTCAAAGAGCAAGGTTTCAATGTTTGGTATACCAATATTGGTGGTGCAGTGGATGATGGTATTGCCATGGGGCATTTTGGCATGAAGTATTCCCTTCCTTCTAGGGAATTGATTACTGATCAAATCGAAACAATCATTGGAGCGCATCCGACAGACGCCTGGATTGGCATTGGTAACTGTGACAAGATTGTACCTGGCATGCTCAATGCCATGGTGCGCCTCAATATTCCAGCAATTTATGTCAGCGGTGGTCCAATGCTCAAAGGAATGAATGATGGTGACCTGATCAGTGTCTTTGAAGCAGTGGGACAAGAAGCAGCCGGCAAAATTTCAGAAGATAAATTAATGCAAATGGCTGAAGAATCTTGTCGAACCTGTGGTAGTTGTGCTGGGATGTTCACAGCTAATTCGATGAACTGTCTGGCTGAAGTAATTGGCCTGGCTCTCCCTGGTAATGGGACGATTCCAGCAGCACGCTGGACTGACAAGGCTAAAGGCGAATGGGAAGTTAATCCGGAGCGGATTGCACTGATCGAAGCTGTTGGTAAAAGAATCAAATATTTAGTAGATAACAAAATTAGACCGCTGGATATTGTCACTCGTGGTTCAATTGATAATGCTTTTATCCTGGATCTGGCGATGGGTGGCTCCAGTAACACTGTACTACATACTCTTGCTCTGGCAATGGAAGCAGGGATTGATTATTCGGTAGAACGTATAGATGAATTATCCGGAATCACTCCCAATGTTTGTAAAGTTTCCCCTTCCCGCCCTGATGTCCATATGGAAGATATTCACCGTGTTGGTGGCATTGCAGCTATTTTGAAGGCTGTCAATCTCTCGGCCAAAGTACCTTTAAATCTGGATTTGACTACTGTCGCTGGTACTTTACGTCAAGTTGTGGAAGCTGCTCCGGATGCTGATGGCGATATTATTCGCACTGGTGACAATGTCTTTTCTAAACAAGGTGGTTTGGCAATAATGCGTGGTAATCTCGCTCCGGATAGCGGTGTAGTGAAAATTGCCGGTGTCGAAGCGGAGATGCTGCAATTTACCGGTATAGCTAAATGCTATGATTCCCAGGAAGCTGCACTGGATGCAATTTTAGCTGGAAAAGTGATTGATGGTGATGTGGTCGTGATTCGCTTCGAAGGACCCAAAGGCGGTCCAGGTATGCAGGAGATGCTCTCCCCGACTTCAGCTCTGAAAGGACGAGGTGTCAAAGCAGCTCTGATCACAGATGGTCGCTTTAGTGGTGGCACTAGAGGTCTCTGTATTGGTCATATTTCTCCAGAAGCAGCTGCTGGTGGTCCAATTGCTATTGTGAAAGATGGTGATAAAATAGAAATTGATACTATCAAAAAAGAAATAAATTTGTTAATCTCAGATACAGAATTTAAAGAAAGAATGGCTAAGCTGCCTGTCTTTCAGCCGAAAATTACAAGGGGTTGGCTGGGAAGATATGCGCAGCATGTGTTGAGTGCAAATTTTGGGGCGGTGATGGATAATGTAATTTAAGAAGTTAAGAATTCCGGAATCTAAGAATCTAGGGAGACGAATTTCGATTATGGGAAAAATATAGCGGAGACTTCGCAGTCTCCACATAAAATTTATTATTAAATCAAAATATGTGGGAATTTATAGCAGTACTACTCTTTCAATTGGGATCGGGAATGTTTGGTGGGGCTGGGATCTTTGCGATATTAAAGAAAAGAATGGTTTTTGTGAAAGGTAAAGCCGGAGGCAGAAAAAGGTATTCCGGTCGCAGTGCTCAGGTCTGGGGTTTAATATTTTTCTTGTTTAGTTTGTTAGGCACGTTTATTTGTTTGAGCGTCATTATTCAATTGCCAAACAAATTTCTCCTTTTAAGTGGTTTCTTTATCTATCAAATGATTTCTTTGATATTTGGTTATTACCAGCAGTACAAGTATTTTGGCAAGAAGAAGTAAGGAAAATATAGGAATCCGGAATCTGAGAAAAGAAGACAATTAATTATTTTTCAACTGCAAGGAGAAATCGTATTTTTTGCATGTCGCATCTGGCATTTCGGGAATGGGTCTTTTATTAATATACTTGGTTATGTCTACCGATGTCTTCAAAATAATATTGATTTCCATTTTTACTGTATATTACTCGGATATCTCCAGTGATTGAAAACGATCGCAGTTTAATTTTACTGCCAAGCAAGGCATGATCTTTGAGAATCGGGTCACCTGGAATAGCTAAAAATAAATTTACTCTTTCTCGATAACGTTGGCTTAATATCAAAAACGGGGGTCTAGTTTGACAGAATTTCTTCAATTATCTT
>JBAXHO010000031.1:0-21176 GCA_037138855.1 bacterium | reverse complement strand
AGGTAATCAGATTTGATAACTTGGAGGTAAGGAAGAATATGAAAGGAATTGAATTAAAACTAGAAAGTGAGATAATAAAACGAAAGTTACAATTATTAAATAATCTATAAAATTTATTAACCAAACATGACAAATTTTGAAAAACTTAAAATGAAAATTAAGGAAGTAAAAATTATTTGCAAAATACTGGATGTAGCCACTGAAAGTTATAGCGTGGATGATCACGTCAGGGCGCTGGGAATCAAATACACTGAAGCTATGTCAACATTACTTTTTATTGCTGATGGGAAGCGTAAGATCATTTTACTGCGTCGTGATGATCGCAATGTCGATTTGAAGAAATTCAAACAGATATTAAAAGCCAATGATCTTCGTTTTGCTAATGAAGCTGAAGTAAAAGCATTCGGTTTTGAGGTTGGCTTATTAACTCCATTTTTACTGGATAGCAGTTTTGAGATTTATGTGGATCAGAAAACAACGGAAATGAATAAAGTAATTTGCGGTTCTACAGTTCTTGATAAAGCCATTGAAACAACATTCTCAGAAGTATTAAAAAATTTATCATCTTATCAGGTAATTGATGTGACTATCCCTAATCCTAAGCGTCAGGATCAAGCTAGCATTCAACGTGTCCTCTCCGGCATCACCCCTAGTGGCAAAGGTTTTCACATCGGTAACTATTTCGGAGCAGTGAAAGAACACATTGAAATGCAAAACCGGATTCCGGAAACGTTTTATTTCATTGCCGACCTGCATGCGCTGACTACTGTGAAAAATAAAGAAGTATTGGAAGCGAATATCATGAGCATTGTTTTAGATTATCTGGCACTTGGACTTGATCCCAAGAAATCAATTTTTTATCGGCAATCCGCAGTTCCTGGAAATTCTCAATTAACAGTAGTACTTGCCAATTACATTTCTTATGGGCAGATGAAGCGGATGCATGCCTTTAAAGATAAATTGCAAAAAGGCGCCTCAGTCGATTCTGTGAATATGGGTCTGTTTAATTATCCGATCCTTATGGCAGCGGATATTCTCTTGTACCAGCCGGATGGTGTGCCAGTCGGTGAAGATCAGCGCCAGCATGTCGAACTCGCTCGAGATATTGCTGAAAGCTTTAATCACACTTACAAACAAGACATTTTCAAAATGCCGGAGCCATTGATCAAAGAAGAAAAAATTGCTCGTGTCGTCGGTACAGACGGTGAACGAAAGATGAGTAAGAGTTTAGGCAATACTATCGAGATTTTTGCTGATCCGGCCACGGTCAAAAAACAAATTATGAGCTCCTATACAGATCCCAATCGTGTCCGGGCAACTGATCCTGGTAAAGTCGAAGGCAATCCGATTTTTCTTTACCATGATCTTATCAATGACGATAAGGCAGAAGTAGCTGATCTTAAGGAGCGTTATCAACAAGGTAAAGTAGGTGATGTCGAAGTCAAAGAGAAATTAATCATTGCTCACCAGCGCATGTTTGGCGCAGCTCAGGCAAAACGCAAAGAGTTGGAAAATGATCTGGACACTGTCCGAGATATCATGGCCGATGGGGCGAAAAGAGCTCAAGCTGTCGCAGCAGAGACGCTGGAAAAGGTGTATGAGACGATTGGGCTGAAGTAGTAGCTGGTAGCTAAGTAGCTCGTAGCTGGGTAGGAAGTAGGAAGTAGGAAGTAGGAAGTAGGAAGTAGGAAGTAGGAAGTAGGAAGGTAGTTCTTCTGTTAGAAAGTATTAAATAAGATGCTTGTTAAAACAAAATCCCTACTAGTTGTAGGGATTTGTATAAAGTCATTATTCTTGGTTAATTCATTTGAGGAACTTCATTTCCACTTGGATTTTCATTCATACCTGGTTCTTTGGTATCTTTTTTTTCTTTTGGTCCTTTATAAAGATCAGGAAAGCAAATATTTGCACGACAACTATAATTATAGGCGTTATTTCCAATATTACCGTATCGTCCAGGATCTTCATTGCCTGGTCGGTTGTTACATTCATTACCTTTTGAATTATATTGTCCTAAAGGGCAATTACCTTGATTTGGTGATGCGTAACCATATATCTCTTTAAACATTTCGGATCCGGTTTTACTCTCTCCTGTCGTGCTATTGTAATATGCTCCTTTTGAAGAATCCCATGACCAGTTATTAAACAAAGCATTAGCTAAATCTGCTTTACCAGTGGTTACAGTACCAGTACAAGTTTGAGTGTGTGTCGTGGGACTAGAACTGCAGATATATCCAGCATTTAAGTAGCTGGCAGGGATTCCTGTTGGTTGTTCATTCTTCCATGGAAAGGTTAGAGGAGGTAATTTATCTCCATCTTTTAAATTGGTAGGTTCGCTTTTCAGGCTAACTTTTCCTGTATTCGACTGATTGGGATCTTTTATTTGAATTGTACGATTGCTACCTCCAGGAGTAATAGTAATTCTTCCTTTGATCATTATCGAATTACCTCCAGTTTCTGGTAGTATTGACGTCCGGAAAGAGCCAAGACCTAAAAGTGTAATAGCATATAGTGGTAGAAGGGCTATAATTACTAATGTGAGAAGCAGGATAGTTTTATCTTTCAAAAAAAATAGTTAATAGTTAAAAACAACTATAATATGGCAATTTGGGGCTGGGAAGTCAAGGGTAAGGAGAAGCAAGTAGTAAGGGGTATTGGGTTATTATGATTAAAGGCTTAATATCAAATAATGGCTTAATTTTCTTTCAAAAAAATAAAACCCCTGCTTGATTACAGGGGTTTTAAAATAGTTTTAAATTGCTAATACTTATTTTTGGTTAATTCATTTGAAGAACTTCATTTCCACTTGGATTTTCATTCATACCTGGTTCCTTGGTATCTTTAGGATCCTTGTAATTTGGATCAGTTCCTGGGAAACACCAACTGCCTCTACAACTATAATAATGTCCAGTATTCCCAAAATTTACCCCTGGATCGCGTACTGGGTTACGATCTTTGCAGCTAGGATTACTTGTACTACCAGTATTATTATATTGTCCCATTGGACAACCTGTTTGGTTGGTAGAAGCATATCCATATTGTATTTTAAATAATTCATCAGAGGTTATTGTATCATCTTGCGGAGGAAGTGAAGCATTTGTATATGTTCTTGTACTTGGATCCCATACCCAGCCGTTTAAGATTTCTTCTGCAGTACTTTTTTTACCTGGTTTTAATATTCCATTACAGATATTTTTAGTAGTTGCAGTTCCTGTACAAGTATACCCAAGCTCAAGAAGACCTGTAATATAGGAAGGAGTGCCTTTTTGAAAATAAAGTGTTGGAAGTTTTTTCCCTTCTTCTAACGTGTATTGATTTTTTCCTCCAATTTCTTTTGTATTTTTTTGTTGTACTTGAATTTTTTTAGTATTGCCATTAGGAGTAACAGAAACTTTGCTAAGAACCATTGTAGAATTCCCTCCAGTTTCTGGTAATACTGAAGCAGAGCTCGTCCCTAATCCCATTAAAGTCACGAGATATAAGGGTAAGAGAGCGACAATCGCTACTACTAGAAGTAGCGTGGTTTTGTCTGTTTTTTTAGGTTGCATTGTGGGTGTGTCCATATAATTAATTTAATATTGATTATTAATAGAGTAAGTATCTAAATTAGGAACCCAGGCATTACTGCGGCAGGTCCAGATGATATTACCGGTTTGATAGATTTCTTTTTCCAGGCTAGCGACACAGCTTTGATCTGGGCCTGTAATGGAGAATAGTTTATCAGTTTGAGTAAAAGTTGATTTATTGGCGGTATAACATTCTGTTCTAGTGGAGTCACAGAGTAGACAAACGTCTTTGGTTTCGGCAAATGGGTCACAATTGACATCATATTTTTTTGGTTCCACAATTACTGATTCTTCCTCAGAGCCTGTCTGTGGTAGTTCTGCTGCTTGTGAAGTAGTAGATTTGGTATCGGTCTTTTTGAGATAGAGGGCAATCGTGAGAATGTAAAGTGGAATGATCATCAACAAAATGACTACGATCAAAATCGTATTGAGGGAAGTTTTGTCCTTCATAAAAATAGTTAAAAAATTAAGTACAAGAATAATATGGCAAAATTGTTGAGAGAAGTCAAGGAGGGGGGAAGTATCACGAGGGGGGAAGTATCAAGTATCATGTATCAGGTATCAAGTAGGAAGTTGAAAACGGTGAGCGGTGTTCGGTGATCGGAAATGGAAAATTGAAAAGAGAAATTTGAAATTGTAAGTTAAAATCTGGAAATAGGTATTTTGTCATAGTTGAATATTGAAAAGTTTTTATATTTCTCAGCTGTTAAATTCTTTGACATATATTGGCTTTTGATAAAATATTGTAATAGCATATGGGTATAGAACAATCAAAATTAGATAACTATATTTTTAAAATTAAATTTGATTTGAAGAATATCAGTATTAAATTCATTTTTAATTCCCAATGAAATCTTTAATAGACTATTTTATCAAACATAAGCTGTATATTTATACTGCAAATGGATTTTCGCTAACATTAATTCCGCTGGCGTATATTTTTCGGTACCAAGCTGATTTTAGTTTTCACTTTCATTTGTATTTAATACTTCTGATCTTGGGAATAGGGCACTGCGGAATGATTGTTTTTTGTCAAATCCGTTTTCGAATCTATTCAAAATATATTGGATTGATTACCATGGTGCTGGCTCTAATTCTAGTTTATATTTTGATTTATTTTTTATAAATTCTGAAGATTTAAATTATTGTTTTGAGAATTATTTGAAATTATTATTTGCATATGTACTAGTACGCTGATATAATATTGTACTAGTACGCGAGTACGGAATGGAATGAAGGAATCTAGGAATCTAGGAATTAAAAAATTCAAATTCGAGATTCGTTTTTCAAAAATATAACTCAAAATCCCGGTCACCGGACACCGACTTTTTAAGCCAAAGGCTTACCAGCCTTAGGCTGGAACTATTAACTATTATTAACTCATGGCTTACAAAAAAGATCGAATTTATTATTATCTAGTTCAATTGATCTTGAAACTCAAAGATAAAGAGCAAGCTGATGAATTTTTTAAAGTGATGTTTACACCAAAAGAGTTTGAACAATTAAAAATTCGCATTCAAATATTACAAATGTTAAAAAAAGGAATGCTACAAAGAGATATTGCTAATAAATTAAAGATAGGCATAGCAACAGTAACCAGGGGTTCAAATATGTTGAAGCAGTATGAATTTGAGATGTTGGACAGAGTACGGTGAGCGGTGTCCGGTAATCGGAAATCGGAGGAAATTCGAGATTCGTAATTCGATTTTTATTTAGAATTTATAATGAATATCTTTTTGAAATTACAATTATATTCAACTGCAATTACATCTATCTGGTGGACTCGTTCTCTCTGGCGGAAATGATTCGTTAAATCTCGAATTGTTTACTAGATCCGCCAACCCGGGTCTTTTTTTATTTTTTAATATTTAACATAATTTATCAGATTCCAGATTCCAGATTTCAGATTCCAGATTCCAGATTCCAGATTCCAGATTCCAGATTCCAGATTCCAATTTTCATTTTAATTTTTTTAATCTTTTAATTTTAATAATGTGCCAACATATCAACTCCTATCAATTAATACAATCAACCAGCACGAGCAAATTGATCTCGCTCACTTAGATTTTATTCGCGACAAAATCGTGAAAAAGAATGCCTTTACCGAGCCGGTGATCGTCGATCAGAAAACAAAGGTACTCCTAGATGGCCATCATCGTCTTAATTCTCTAATTGAGCTTGGCTATAGCAAGGTACCTGTTTTGCTGGTTGATTATCTGGATAATTCTCAAGTTCATCTAGCAAGTAGAAGAAAGCAAATCAAAATTACTAAAGAAAAAGTAATTGCATCGGCTCTTGCTCATCAACTTTTTCCAGCGAAGACCACGAAACATTCAATTCGCGGTCGCCTCAAAGGCATGAATATACCTTTGAAAAAACTAATTTAATTTTTACTTAATAATTTATTGATGAATCTGCAAATTATAATTTTCTATTTTTATTTTGTTAACTTGTTAATCTGTTAATTTGTTAATATTTCAATTTGTTAACTTGTTAACTCGTTAATATTTTAATATTTTTAATCTTTTTAATTTTTTAATTCTTATATATCTATCCATGCAAACCAAATCAAATATTAAACTCCCAACCCATTACTACAATATCGCTTCTGACTTGCAGAAACATCTTGGCGTAGAAATTCCAGCGCCATTACATCCTGGAACCAAAAAGCCAATTGGTCCGGCTGATTTGGTACCATTGTTTTCGATGGAAGTAATTAAACAGGAAGTAAGTACTGAGCAATATATTGAAATCCCCAAAGAAGTGGCTGAAGTTTATGATACGTATCGACCTACAGCCCTGATACGTGCCAAGGGACTCGAAAAAGTGCTAGGGACACCGGCAAAGATTTTCTTTAAATTTGAAGGAGCTACATTAACAGGCAGTCATAAAATCAATACGGCTATTCCGCAGGCGTTTTATGCAAAAAATGAAGGGGTGAAAAGACTAGCAACTGAGACGGGTGCCGGTCAGTGGGGTACAGCTTTAGCTACAGCAGGTTCCATTTTCGGACTTGATATCGAAGTATTTATGGTAAAAACTAGTTTTGATCAGAAACCATATCGTAAAACTGCGATGGAATTACTTGGGGCAACAGTCCACGCTAGTCCCAGTCCTTTGACAGAAGCAGGTAAGAAATTTTTAGCAGCGAATCCGGATTCTACTGGAAGTCTGGGCATGGCAATTGCTGAAGCAGTAGAGATTGCTGTAAAGAATGAAGATACAAAATATGCACTTGGTAGCGTCCTCAATCATGTGCTTTTACACCAGACAATAATCGGACAAGAAGCGATCATGCAGATGGAGGAAATTGGAGAAAAGCCTGATCTAATAATTGGTTGTGTAGGTGGTGGTAGTAACTTTGCCGGAATTGCTTTCCCTTACATCAAAAAGAAATTTGAAGGGGCGAAGATTGACTTTATTGCGGTGGAACCAGAAGCGTGTCCTTCACTTACCAAAGGAGAGTATAAATATGATTTTGGAGATAGTGGCCAGATGACACCAATGGTGAAAATGTATACTCTGGGAAGCGAGTTCATGCCAAGTGCGATTCATGCTGGAGGACTACGTTATCATGGTATGGCACCATTAATTAGTCTGTTAGTTGATCAAAAAGTAATTACTCCGGAAAGTTATAGTCAACTGGAAACTTTTGAGGCAGCACAGATTTTTGCGAGAAGCATGGGAATTATCCCGGCACCGGAAAGTGCACATGCCATAAAAGCAGTGATCAAGCAAGCTTTGTTAGCAAAAGAAAAAAATGAAGAGAAAACAATTCTTTTCAATCTTTCAGGGACTGGTTACTTCGATATGAATGCATATGAGGATTATTTGGGAGGAAAGTTGAAGTAAAACGGTAATCGGTAACCGTTATGCGGTAATCGGAAGGGAATAATTAAAACTCCAGGTGCAAGCCTGGAGTTTTGCGTTATTCCAAGTAATTTTTGGAGAGCTCTAGTAATTTCAAAACATCTGTAGTAAAAGATCCTTTGGCCACTGCATACACTTGATTGGCAATTTCTTCCTTATAGATATGACTTGTTAAATTTCGGTTTAATGCATAATCAAACCAGTGATCAATGTTTTCAATAATTCCAAGTTTAATTGCCTCACGGAAGATATTTTTGATACCGTAACAATCAATTAATTGATCTTTCAAAATGCTATTCATTAATTTCCAGGAAAGTTCAAAGGTGTATTCGAAACGTTGAATTGTGGACTCTTTGTAGGGTTCAGATTCAGTAAAGGTAAGTGCTTCCTGCATTTTTAAGCTTGCTTTGGAAAGTTGTTGATATAATTCAGCAGTTTTCATTGATTTGAAAATTTAAAAAGTAAGTGGAATAATTGATTGCATGGCATTTGTTCTAAATACTTCTGAAACGTTATTAAAGTCAACCACATCAACCTTCACATGTAAATCAGATTCTTCAAAAGCAGAAATTAGTTCAAAATACAGTTCACTTTTCAGCTTTTGGCCATCAATCCCCAGATCATAATCGCTATATTTGGAAGCTTGACCAGTTGCTCTTGAACCAAAAATAAATGCTCTATTTGCTTTGGTGTCAAGATATTTAGTAGTAATTGTTTTGATAATTTCCAGATCGCTCATAATTGAATTATATAATAAAATTGAAAATAATAGCTAGAAGTTATTAGTTAAAAGCTAGAAGTTGGTAATAAAGGTCAAGCTACTAACTACTACAGCCAAAGGTTTACCTGAACTACTAACTATTAACTTCTAACTACTAACTACTAACTATTAACTATTAACTTCTAACTACTAACTACTAACTATTAACTACTAACTACTAACTATTAACTATCTCTCTTCAACCTTTCTAGCTGAATTTGATAAAGTTTCGCATAGGTGAGATTATTGAGCATTAATTCTGCGTGAGTGCCTTGTTCGACGATTCTGCCTCGATCAAGCACGACAATTCTTTCTGCATCTTTGATGGTGGAAAAGCGATGCGAAATAAAGATCAATGTTTCTTTACGCATTTTTTTATTGAGTCTATCAAAGATCTCCATTTCACTCTTGGCATCAATCGCTGAAGTTGGTTCATCCAGAATTACTACTGCAGCTTGTTTGGCATAAGTACGGGCAATTGCCAGACTTTGCCACTGACCGCCGGAAAGGTCAATGCCGTTTTCAAACTCCGGCCCTAACTGTTGCTGTAACTGATCTTGGGTTGTTTTAATAAATTTCCAGGCATTGGCATATTGCAGATAATCAGTCATTTCCTGATCAGATAATTTTCGTCTGGCAGCAAGTTCCAGATTTTCAGCAATTGTTAAATTAAATTTTCCAAAGTTCTGAAAAAGCGTGGCGAAACAAGTATACAAGGCATTTAATGGTATTTCCTTGAGATCAATGCCATTAATTTTGATTACTCCTGTTTCTGGATCATATACCCGTAAAAGTAATTTAATTAAAGTTGTTTTTCCGGCACCATTTTCACCGACAATTGCTAAGTTTTGTGACCAGGGAATTATCAGATTAATATTGGCGAGGGCAAGATCATGACTATTGGGATAACGAAAATTCACATTTTCAAAGGAAATACATGGTTTGCTTAATTTTTGTTGCCACAATAATTTTTCCTTGGCATCAAGTACTTTACTGAAGAATTTAGGCTTGAGTTCATAAAAATCGATAATATCTCTGATAGAATTACTTTCAGCAGCAACTGAAACAAGTGTCAAGCTTAAGCGCGCTAGACTGCCGGAAAAAATCAGCATATTAGTAAAAAGAAAAACAAAGATACCGACAGAGATTGTCTGATTGTATAGCTGATTCGCCAGCACTAAAATAAAAATGAAGGAGGCGATAATTGGTAAAATATCAACAATTGAGCCGATAATCAGATTCTTTTTTTCCTGATTAATTTCATTATTAATAAATTCATTATAAATCTTAAGAATTTTTTTCTTGAGAAATGTAAAATTCTGAAATAGTTTTAATTCCAAAAGCGTATCCCGGTTGGTCAGAAGGTCGGTAGCATAACCAAATTTAAGACGCGTCTGATAGTCGGCTTTATAAATATTAAAATTAGCACCTTTCAAGCGAACCTTAATATAGGTGTTTAGCACGTTAGTCAGCAAAAGCATCAGGGCACCAAGTGGCGAGACAAAAATAAAAATCACTAAAGCAAAAATTATTTCAATTGAGGTGGTTAGGACTAGCACGATATTGCGGAAAAAATATTCAAATTGAAAATGAATCCGACTATAAGCTCGGCTAATAATTCCGACAGTTTTGGGATTTTCCAGACTGGCGATATCTAGTTCTGCTGTTTTGTCGATCAATTCATTGAGAAATTGCAAACTACTTTTCTTCTTGATTTGCGGGAGGAGATAATCTTTTGTACCAGTGATTAAATTGGCAAAAAAATCAAAGCCTAATTTGAAAATCAAAATGCCCCAGATACTCAAATGAAAAAATGTGCTAGTGCCATTCACGGTATCAATGATTTCCCGGAAGATCAGTGTAGTCAGGAAAGATAATACAGCGTAGGCAATGGAAAGGATAAGAAAACTATAAAACAGTATCCGATTGCTGGATTTGACTTTGTTGATTGTAAAACGAATGACAGCGAGCATGGTGAAAAAGAGAAAGTATCAGGTATAAAGTATCATGTATCAAGTAGCAAAATTTAAGTATCTGATATCTGGTATCTGGTATCTAGTATCTGATGAGTGATGTCTACTGGCAAGTAATTTTTTAAATATGAAATATTTTTTAATTATGATTGAGAGCTGTTCTTCTTCTACCAGATACTAGCTACAAGCTACCAGCTACTAATTCTCACTTCCGCTCCACTACCAGAAAGCTCGTGATGTTCTCCGAATCATCCTGGAGGTTTTCGGCGATGATGGCGAAATCATATAATTCGGACAAGCGTTTAGGACCAAGGATGGCTGTGGTTTTGGCTATTCTACCTTCAGCAAGAGCCTTGGCGGCATATGCTGTATCAATTAAATTTCCAGTACCGCTGACTTGTTTCAATTGGGGGAAGCGTTTCTGTAGCGTACTAGTACATTGTTTGAAAACCTGGGGGTGTCCCATGATTTGCTTAATAATTTTTTCCGGACAATCTTTTCTACGCATCAGAAAATGTCTGACTGGAATTTTTACTTCTTCGACAATTTTGAATTTGTAATTGGCCATAGCAACTATCGATTCATCGACAATGCCACCAACTGAATTTTGAATAGCGAAAATACCAAAGTCGATAGTACCGTCATGGAGATTTTTCAGCACATTTTCAGAGGTATATAAATATTTGAGTGAAAATGCTTCGATTTTTTTCGAAGTGATATAGCTCATGATTGCTTCTTCATTGAAACTGGCAATTCCTCCCTGAATGCCAAAAGTTAAGTGATTTGGATTTACCTGGTGGGGTAACAGTTTATTAAAAATTCTGTTATAAGCAGTTCCGATGTTGATCCGCATCGCTTTGGTATAGGGATTATAATTTTGCAGACCCTCGAATAGTTCCCAGGTATCGTGGCAGGTTTGATCCATGATTTCGCGTAACTTTTTGGAGCCGAGACTATCAATAGGCGTCGCTTCGAGCTTGTACTCCTCCAAGAGACGTCCGATGAAATGTGTGACACCTTGAGATTTCGCTGCAAGTTTGTCATGCTCAGTAGCAGTCATTTTAATTACTTTAAGCTTTTTATTCTCAAAGTAGTCGTGCCAAAATTTGTATGTTGCTCTAGTCGAGCGAAATGGATCAATAATTAAAGGCTGATTTTCTAAGCCCGCTATCCGAATACTATCCGGTCCGAACATTGGGTGGAGTAGCATTGCTTCAATATTGGTGTTCTTTAAATATTTAGTAAAAATCTTCTGGGGAAACACTTTGACAGAAAGCAAATCGATTAGGAGTGGTTTTTGTTTTAAAATATGTGACAAGTGGTCTTGAATTACTTTCTCAAACTGAGTAATCGGTACAGCATAAAAGACAACGTCTGCCTGATAAGCTTCTTTAGCAGTTTTACAAATCAGGGTATTTTTGGCTAATGGATATTTGGCAAAATTCTTTTTGTTTTTATCGAACAGCAATACCTGAAAATCGTTTTTCAGTATTTCATACCAGGTTTGTCCGAATCGACCGAAGCCGATGATGGCGATACGAAGCATAATAAAAGTTAAAAGTTTAAAGTTAAAAGATAATAGATATAGAAAAGTTTAAAAATTAAGAAATTTTTAAGAATTAGGGCTTACAATTTAAATATGAAAAATAAAACAAGACAATTTTCTGATTTAATAGTTTGGCAGAAAGCACATGCCTTTATTTTAATAATCTATCATTTCTCATTACAATTTCCCATTGAGGAAAAATATGGTTTAACTTCACAATTAAGACGGGCTGCAATTTCAATTACTTCAAACATTGCAGAAGGTTATGGTCGTTTAACAATAAAAGATAAAATTCGATTTTATGTTATCACTTCAGGCTCAATAACTGAAGTCAGTAATCTCCTATATTTAGCTCGCGATCTTTACTATATTACTCCCAAGGAATTTGATAATTTTGGGATTAAATTACAAGAAATTTATCGTTTAACTAATAGTCTAATTAGACACTGCCGACAAAGGATGTGATGTGTTATTTGAAAAATTTATTTATTATTGATTTTTAACTCTTAGCTTCTAACTTTTATCTTGTAGCTTCTAATTTTTGTCTCTTAACTTTTAACTTCTAACTAATATCTTTAACATTTACCCAAATCAGAAGAATTGTCCATAAAATCATTAAACTAATCGAAATTATATTAATAGCTGTTTTGTTTTTAATTGGTAAATTATTTTTAACATATTTTTGAAAGTACAATGTTCCTGAGATTAAAGCAGCGCTAAAATATCCATAAACAAAAATGGATTCACCCCAGAAAAAAATTTGTAAAGAATAGCCAGTTAATAAAAAAATAATGACTAATATGAGATGATAAAGTGTCAAAGTAATTGGTGATTGAATGTAGTCAGCAACTTTTTTCATAAATGATTAATTAAAAAATTAATTCTTATTTTTAATTTAATCTATTATCAATTAACTTTTTAATTTATCTCTATTAGCTATTATCTTCTGACTTTTAACTTTTTTTATAGATACTCATCAATCCGATCCACGTTCACACAAATACTTACTCTGACATACCTTTTGCCGTTTTCGCCAAAGGCTGTTCCAGGAGTTAACATTACTTGCTTTTCGTTTAAGATTTTCATGCTGAATTCTTCACTATCAGCAAATTCTTCTGGAATTTCTGCCCAGATATAAAGGGATGCTTTAGGTTTTTCAAATTTACAACCAAGTTTGATTAATTTCTCGGCAATAATATCACGTCTTCTCTGATATTCAGCAATCATCGCTTTGCTCCATTCTGGATCAGGATTGTTGAGAGCGTATACAGCTAGGTCCTGGAGAGGAACTGCCATACCAGTATCTAGCTGGGATTTGATTTTGCCGAGCGCTGCTACAACTTCTGCATTTCCAGCGATCCAGCCAATGCGGTACCCTGCGAAGGAGTGACTTTTGGAAAATGAGCCAAATTCTACAGCAACTTCTTTGGCACCTGGTATTTCTAAAATGCTAGGCGCAATGAAACCATCAAAAGCGATTTCGGCATAAGCATTATCATAGAGCAGCCAGATCTGATGTTTTTTACAAAATTCTATTAATGGTACTAATTCTGCCTTGGTAGCGATTTGGCCAGTAGGATTACTAGGAAAATTCACCCAGATAAATTTTGTTTTTTCGGACATTTTTTGTTCCAGTTCAGCATAATCAATTTTAAAATCAGTAGCTTTGGTAAGGTTATAGTAAACCGGGATAGCATCTACCATGAGAACTGGTCCGGCATAACCAGCGTAGCCAGGGTCAGGTACCAGCGCTTCATCACCAGCATCTAGTAAAGTCAGAGCAATATGACTGACACCGTCTTTACTGCCGTTTAAAGTAAATACTTCGTTCGTTTCCAACGTAACTCCGAAGCGTTCACTATACATTTTTTGGATAGCTGCTACAAAATCAGGATTGGGGCCATATCCGGGATACAGGTGCGCTTTGGGTTTGGCAAAAAATTCCTGAACCTTAGCTACATATTTAGCGCTTGGCGGGTAGTCAGGTGAGCCAATGCCAAAATTAAGGACTTTACGTCCAGTTTCTTTTTCGACCAAAGCGACCTTTTTGGCTAATTTAGAAAAGATGTATTCCGGGAATTTGTCGAGACGGGAGGAGAGCTGCATGGGTGGAATAATAATTGAAAATTAAATATTAACGGGTTAACGGGTTAAAAATAATAAGCATTAAAAAAATTAAAAAGATTAAAAAAGTAGTAAGTATAAAGTATCAAGTAGTTAGTAGCTGGTAGCTGGTATCTAGTATCTAGTGAAATTAATTGCAATTTGCAAGTTTCAGATTTCTTATTCTAGTTTACTACCTACCGACTAAAGTCTACCATACCATTCGAGATTCGAAATTCGCTATTCGATTTCCGATTCCTCTCATCAATTTATTATATTTACAATTTTTCCTTGATCCAGATCAAACACTTCATCAATTCTGACTAATATTGCTTCTTCTGGAAACGGTTCTTTACCATATTTAATTGCTTCATGAAGAGCTGGCCCGCTTGATGCAACTTTAGCCGTTCCTCTAATTCTATAATATTCACCATTACCTTTTATAATTACAACCACGTTACCTGTCCTTTTTAGATTCTTAAGTGTTCTATCCATTTGACACGCACCAACTAAGATTTGCTTTTCAAAGAATCCTAGAGAAATAACAATATTTGCTTGAGGCGTATTATCTTCATTTACTGTGGCTAAGATCAGTTCTTTGCCATTAGTAAGTAAGTTCTGATAGGACATCAATCGTTATTAAAAGATAAAAAATATCAAATAACAAGTAGTAAGTAGTTAAGAATCTAGGAATTTTGGAATCTAAGGAAAGAAAATGTTGCTTAGTTGCCAAACATTTTTGTTCCAAATTGCAATTTGCAAATTTCAAATTCCAGTCTCCCATCCACCGTCTACTGTCTACCGTCTACTGTCTACCGACTACCGTATTATTTCGAGTTTCGACTCCTCTTCTAGTGCATATTTGTGAATTATTTCAAAAATTTCCTCCACCATTTGTACACTGATTCCGGCTTTCTGGGCTTGTGATTTTCTGTCTTCCAGAAGTTCCTGCCAGCGCTTGCTGTCAAGAGCCGGAATTCCCATTTCTTTTTTAAGTGTTCCAATGATTTTAACAGAATTAAAGCGTTTTGCTAAGCTGGCAATAATCTCACGGTCTGAAGCATCGACAAGGAGACGTTGTTCGGGAATAGTTGTTGGCATGGAAGTAAAGGCAAATTAAAAATTAAAAATTAAAAGTATCAAGTATTAAGTATCAAGTAGCAAAGTAGAGTAGCTGGTAGCTGAATAGTTCGTAGCTACATTAAAACGATATACTAAAAGTGTCAAATAGCTCAAATGTCATTCCGGAAGCTAGATTTTCTTCTTCTAACTATTATCTTTTAACTTCTAACTTTTTACATTCCTCCCAAATTGCAATTTGCAAATTTCAAATTTCATTCTTCCGTCTACCGTCTACTAATTGCTTTCTGTCTCAGGTAATGATCGACGAGGACCAGCGCTGTCATTGCTTCTACTATAACAACTGCTCGTGGAAGAACGCAAGGATCATGACGGCCTTTGATATTTTTAATTTCAATTTCTTCTCCTTTATCATTGACCGTTTGCTGTGGTTGAATAATTGTCGAGACTGGTTTGAATGCTGTTCTGGTAATGATATTCTCACCATTACTGATACCACCTTGAATACCACCGGAATTGTTGGTTTTGGTAGCGATTTTACCATCTGGCTTAATGTAAAAAGGATCGTTATGAGTAATACCGGTCATTTCTGTGGCTGCAAAACCAGAGCCGACTTCGAAACCTCGAGTTGCAGGGATACTCATCATGGCTTTGGCCAAATCAGCAGTAAGTTTATCAAATACCGGTTCACCAAGTCCCGCTGGGACATTCTTCGCAACACAAGTAATTACTCCACCGACACTATCACCTTGACCTTTGATTTGTTCGATTAGTTTGATCATCTTTTCGGCAACAGTTGGATCAGGACAGCGCACAATATTCGCCTCCACTTGTTCATAAGTTACAGAATTGGGATCCAGATCACAATTCAATTCTTTAACTTTGCTAACGAATGCTAAAATCTCTATACCCAGTTGTTCTTTAAGAATTTTTTTAGCGATTGTACCAGCCATGACTCTGGCTGTAGTTTCTCTAGCACTGGCACGACCACCACCTGCCCAGGCGCGGATACCGTATTTGGCATCATAGGTATAATCAGCATGAGAAGGGCGGTATTTATCTTGGAGATATTCATAGTGTGCCGGATTAGCGTCAGTATTTTTGACAAGTAAAGCGATCGGAGTACCTAAAGTTTTTCCTTCGAATAATCCTGACATAATTTCTACTTTGTCTTCTTCTTTTCTCTGCGAAGTAAGATGACTTTGTCCAGTTTCCCGGCGTTTAAGATCCGTGGCAAAATCATTTTCACTAAGATTTAGTAATGGCGGACAGCCATCAATCACACAACCGACGCCACCACCATGAGATTCCCCGAAAGTGGTAACCCGAAAAAGTTCACCGAAGGTATTTGCGCTCATTGATAAAAGATAAAAGATAAAAGATAAAAGATAAAAGATAAAAAAAGTAGCTGGTAGCTTGTAGCTAGTAGCTACAAATAAATTTTAAAATTAGTTTAATAATCCTCGAAATCATAATTCGAGATTCGAGATTCGAAATTCGATTCCTATTCACCGAACACCGTTTTCCTAATCATTTTAAATACATTTTCCAGCTCCCCACTAGTCATTTGTCCTGGGGCCGAAGCGAGGCCAGCATTAAGACTGCCAAAAGTCAGGTAGCTTCCAAGTAGTGGAGCAGTAATTCTGGAAATTTTGCCCATTTCTCCCATTCCTATGACAATTATTTTTTCAGTTTTGGCTTTATTTAGCAAGATCCGATATACGTTTTGCAGATCTAAATGTGAATTAATTTGTACTGCAAGCTTTTTTACATCTGCTCGTAGTTCACTCATTTGTTCTAGAATTTCCTGAAGTTCTACCGTTGAAGGAGTTTCTAGAAAGTTATGATAAGAAATTATCAATTGCGACTTTTTATTTTTAATTAAAATTTTAGCAGCAATTTGTAGATCAATGTCCAGAAATTCAAACCCTAAATCATTGGCTTCCTGAAGCATTTCGTTTTGCAGTTTTGGGCTACCGTTGAATTTACCTCCTTGAGATTGATGCCGGCAGGTAAGGATAGCTTTTGTATCCAACTGCTGCTTGATAATCTTGAGATCTGCTTTAGTTAAATTTTCTAGATAATCGACACGTAGCTCCACCAGATCAGATGATTCTGTGGCATATTTTAGATTAATTAAAAATTCTCTAAGAGTTGAACCAGTAACTACTGTACAGATGCGAATTTGTTGCATTATTTTAACTGATTTAATAAAGTATTTTGCATCACCTCTCGTGGTGCGGATTTACCAGTATAGATTTTGAATTGTTCCAAAGCTTGTTCTAATAGCATTTCATAGCCATAAATCACTTGAGCTCCTGCTTTTTCAGCATCCAGAATCAATTTTGTTTTTTGGGGATGATAAATCATTTCAAAAACTAATTGCTTAGGATCAAGACATTCAGCTGGTACAAGAGATTGACCTTGATGTTTTGACATACCCACAGCACTGGAATTAATGATTACTTCAAATTTGGTAATCTTGCTAATTTCGCTAAGTGGCAATACGTTGCAATTAAATTTTTTAGCCAAATCTTCAGCTTTGGAAAGTGTCCGATTAAATATTGTTACAATAGCCCCCATTTGTTGTACAGCATAAATTGCTGCTCTAGCAGCTCCACCAGCCCCGAGTATTGCTACAGATCTCAGCTTCCTGCTTTCAGATTTCAGTACAAGTGGATTTCGGACACCCAGCCAATCTGTATTATATCCAATTAACTTTCCATTTTGATTAATAATGGTATTTACTGCGCCAATTGTTTTAGCAATAGGATCTATTTCATCCAAATACGGTAAAACAACTAATTTATGGGGCATGGTACAAGTCAGCCCATGAATACCCAAAGTTCGAACAGCTGAAATAGCTTTCGCCAAATTTTCCAGCTTCACTTCAGCACCAAGGTAGACAAATTGATCGTGAATTCCAAGTGCTTCATAAGCAGCATTATGCATAGCCGGTGAAAGCGAATGTTTTACCGGATCGCCAATGATGAGACAAATTTTGGTTTGCGCATTGATCATTTGTTTAAATTTTCCAATTTTGAAATAATTTTAGTAGTAACGCTTGCTGGCGTTTCTCCATTGGTACTAATTATCAAATCCGCATAGGCTTGATATAATGGCTGTCTGAGCGTAAATAATTCTTCAGCTTGTTGCCAAAGTGGTCTTTTCTGATCATCCTTTAATCTAGTTTTTATTTCGGACAAACTAGCATCCAGAAAAATAACTTTGCCTTTTTCTTTGAGGTAATCAATGATAATTTTATTCATCACTACACCTCCGCCACAATCAATAATCAAATTTTCTTGGTCTTTTAATTCTTTAGCTGTCCTAATTTCTAATTCTCGAAAGTAAGTTTCACCTCTGGTAGCAAAGATCTCTTCGATTGACTTTAAGTCAGTAAATTTCAAAAGATATTCATCCATACTAACCAGGTTTCGTTTTAAATTTTTTGCTAAAAGCTTGGCAACAGTTGATTTTCCTGAACCCATAAAGCCAATTAATACTATATTCATGATAAGTTTGATTTAATTCCTAATTCAGTTAATACTTCCCAGAAATTAGTAAATGATTTTTTTACAACTTCTGGCTCATTGATTATCATGCCTGAAACTTTGCTGCCTGCAACTGCAAATGACATGGCCATGCGGTGATCTTTGTAGGTATTGATTGTTGCAGTTTTGGGATTACCTCCAGTAATCTTCAGCCAATCTGGGCCTGCTTCAGCAGTAATCCCCATCTTAGTAAGTTCAGCAACTGGCATAGCTAGACGGTCGGTTTCTTTTTCTCTGAGTGTTGCTAGACCTGTAATGGTCGTAATACCCTGAGCAAAAGCAGCTACTACAGCTAATGTCTGTGCGGTATCTGGCATTAGTTCCATATCAGTAGTAATTGCCTGAAGTTGTGTGGGGCCAGTGATCTGGATCCAGGACTCTTCTACATTCTTTACAACTTTACAGCCCATTTGTTCGAGCAAATCAGCAAACTTAACATCTCCTTGAGTGGACTCCGGTGAAATATTAGTAACTTTGATTGTACTTCCAGTTAGAGCTGCAATCGCCCAAAGATAAGAGCAACCTGATGCATCACCTTCGACATGGTAATTGCAGGCTTGGTATTTTTGATCAGGTTTTACTGAATATGTCTTGTAATTTTGATTTGTAACTTTTACTTTGAAGGCCTGCATACCACCAACTGTCATATCTATGTATGATTTCGAAATCTGTTTACCTAAAACTTCTATTTCAATACCATTTTTTAAAGCAGGGGCAATAAGTAACATTGCAGTGAAAAACTGACTACTAACAGAACCGCGCATTTTGACTTTACCTCCTAGATTATTGCCACCAAAAACTTTGATTGGAAAACAACCAGGTTTACCTAAAAATTCTAATTTGACATCTAAATCAAGCAGAGCCTGAGTCAGATCAGCAATTGGTCTTTCTCTGAGACGATCACTACCATCGACGATTATTTCACCAGGGATCAAACTGGCCAGTGCTAGAAAAAATCGTGAAGAAGTCCCAGCGTGATGGAGATTCACTGCGATATTTTTCGTAGTAAATTTTCCACCATTTCCGTGTACCACGATTTCCTGAGTTGTTTTTTCAATTCGGATACCTACTTTGATCAAACCTTGAATCAGTACATCGCTATCATCGCTATCAGAATAGCCGGTAATCCGGGAAACTCCATCAGCAAGTGCAGCCATGATCAAAGCGCGATTGGTATAACTCTTGGAGCCGGAAATGGCTATGGTTTTAGTAACTGGAGCAGGAAGGGGAGTGAGTGTGAGTTGTGACATGATGAGAAATAATTAAAAAATTAAAAAGATTAAAAAAATTAAATATTAACGAGTTAACAGGTTAAAAAATAGTATTATGTATCAAGTATAAAGTATAAAGTAGATAAGTAGCTGGTAGCATAGTAGCTAGTAGCTGAAATAAAATATGAAATCGGTAGACGGTAAACTGAATCTAATAAAAATAAAACTTCCCCGTCTACAGACTACTGGTTGCTGACTACTGATGCTATCGCTTGTCGTACCAAGTCATCCCCTACTTCCACATTCCAATCTGCTTCGCCGATGGATTTTAGTAAAACCCATTTGGCTTTGCCAGCAATGCTTTTTTTATCAGAACTGAGGAGCTTGATAATTTCTTTAGTTTGATAATTTTGCAGTTTGGTTGGTAAACCAGCGAAATTGATTACATTTTCTATTACTTGAAAAGTTTCATGATCAATATTGCCCACTAATTCGGACAGCTTAGCAGCGATGATCATGCCCAGAGCTACAGCCTCACCATGTAGTAAGGGTTTTTTCGTTTTGAAGCTTAAAGTCTCAATGGCATGACCAGCTGTGTGTCCGAAATTCAAAATTTGTCTTACTCCGGCTTCTTTTTCGTCTTTCTCGACCACATTGGCTTTGATTTTGAGTGATCCGAGAATAATTTTATTTAATAATTCAGTATCCAAATTTAACGGATTTTGCATTTTTACCAGGTCAAAATACTTGGCATCTGCAATCAAGCCATGTTTGATAATTTCTGCAAAAGCAGCAATTAGATCACGTTTTGATAAAGTAGTGAGCGTTTGGATATCCATAATTACACACTTTGGATGGGCAAAAGTTCCCAAATGATTTTTCAGTGAACCGAGATTGATTCCGGTTTTCCCGCCAATACTGGCATCGACCATTGCTTCTAGGCTGGTAGCAATATTGATAAAATTGATTCCGCGCATATAACAGCTAGCAGCGAAACCACCCATATCAGTAGTGATTCCACCACCGAGGTTAATCACGAGACTTTTACGGTCAGCGCCGATTTCAGATAATTTTTCCCAAATCTTAGTAATTGTTTTCAATAATTTACTTTTTTCACCAGCTGGAGATTCAAACTCAGTAATAGGAATCTCATAATTTTTACTAATTGCAGTGCGGACATTGGCTGCATAAATTGGGCCGACATTGGAATCACTGATCAGTAAAATTTTAGTATAATCACGAAAATCATAAAGTTCAGTGAGCTTTTCCAGCAAATTTTCTCCGAGTAGAATCGGGTATGAATGGGCAGGAGTGTAAATTTTAATGTTTAGTGTGTTCAAATTAATCGTGATATTAAATTAAAAAATTAAAACATTAACGAGTTAACAGATTAACAAGTTAAAATGTGTAGTCTGTAGTCTGTAGTCTGTAGTCTGTAGACTGGAAAAGTAAAAGTAATGACCGGTACCCTGTAAAATAAGATAGTTTTCTGAGAACATATATCTAGTTATTA
>JBAXHO010000030.1:0-22323 GCA_037138855.1 bacterium | reverse complement strand
TCTGGTCAGATGAGTTGGGCTGGGTAGATTTTGATAATAATAGGGGCTTAAATCCTGCGAAAGTGAATTTGACAACTGGACGAATTTCTGGACTTGCATCTACATCCAATACCGATGGAGTGATAGATTTTACGAACTACAACAGCAATGCGACTGTAAATTTAACTACTGGTGGAATATCAGGATATGCCTGGTCAGAGGATCTCGGGTGGGTGGATTTTTCAAGTGCCAGAGTAGCAGGGTCACTTTTGTCGCTGATCCAAACAGGTCAAAATGCGCTTCCAATAATGCTAGGAGCAATCCCCCTAATTGGAGTTTCAGTATTGCTGGCAAAGAGGAAGGAAAAGTGAATTATAAATTATGAATGATGAATTATGGATGGGGGAAAGAGAATTAAGGGTTTCCGCATATTTAATAAAACATTTCAAATATTCTCAATTCTTTAATATTCTTTTAAACTCTTCAATCAACTTCTTCTTTGTCGGCAAATTTTGATATACAAATTCTGTTTTGTGCTTTAAAAAGTCCATATCATTAAGCACTAAAAGTTTATTGGAAAGAAGCAAAATATAGCCATAACTATTTTTTTTGCCTTTGATGGAATTAAATTCTTCCTCAAACAAAAATTCAAACAGTTTAATTGCATGTTTTGGTGAGATTATCGAAAATTTGTTTGCATAATCGGATATTTTTTGATCATCAATTTTACCTGTATAATCCTTTTCAGGATTGTTCAATAGTATCTCGACTGCAAGATCGTAGTCCTTGGTCAATATACATAAGTCAGCCTTCAATATTTTGGAAGGTGTACTTTTGATAAGGTTATTCCGGAAATTTATCCAGCCTTTTTCGCCAGATTTATTACGGACAATTTTGTAAAGTTTTTCTAGATATTTTTTTCCATAGCCTAATATTATGAGTTTAGAATAGAGTAGCATTAGCTTTTCGTTGTCATGTAATTCCTCAAATGCTTTCTCCAGCTTTTCATATCCCCAAAAATATAAATTATCGAATTCACCATAAATTTCTACAAATTTCGTATAATTCTTCTGCAAGAAATAAAAGTCCAATAAATCTTGTTTAATACTATTATCACTTTTGTAAAATTCTAATGCCAAAGACTCAAATTTTTCCGGATCAAACTTTGCTAAAAAATGAAAAAAAATATTTTTCATATAGTGATTTGCTTGTCCAAAGTCCTTATCTGCTCTGTAGAGAGTGATCTCAAGCTTCTCAAGTAAGGGTTTGATATATGCTAGATCATTGATGTTTTCCAAAATAAATTCTATCAATTTTGTAGCAAAATCAAAATTTGAATCTCTAGAGGTAAATTCGTAAATATCACTAAGCGTCAATTCACCAAGCGCAATACCATTTAATGCTTTACAAATTAATTCATCCTGAAGGCCTTGAATAATTCCATCGGAATCATCTATACTAGTAAGCCGTTTATCAAGCCAATAGGCTTGTTCGAGCAAGAAGATACATGTTTTTTTGGTAATCGTTAAGTATTGGAACAGTTGAAGTGAATCCTGAAATATTTCATCAAGACGATTATTATAATATCCCCAATCACCTGAATACCGAATATTCCGGAACAATTTTCTAAACAGGATTTCTAGGTCTTTTATATCAGCCTCCTCTGGTTTACTGAGTTTGCTAATAAAATAATTTCTCGCATCCTGATTGATATCTGTAAATTCAATAATTAAATGTCTGAGTTCAGGTAGCTCAAGTTTTGCTATCAGATTGGGTACTTCATTTGTTTCGTTTTGAGGATTATTACGGCGATTTTTACGCTTTATTTCAATTCCTTGCTTGGGTTTGATTTCCCCGGACATTTTTGTCAATAAAACTGAAACTTCATGCTTACAGAACTGATCGCCATTAAAGGCTAGACAATTACAGGAATGAATTAAAGTATTCAAATCAATTTGAACAATATATTTGTCAGTTCCTATCACATCTGCAGTCAAAACGTTGTCTGTATCATGATAGCTATTTACACGACCCTCCTGATAGTATTTTTCACCTCGGATAAACGATCTATCATTTGTAAGTGCTTTGATCGAATTTGCTGTTAAATTCATGATAATGTGTCATTAAAGCTAACAAATAAAAAAATTAACAGGAGAATTATTTTATTCAAAATTAGTTCCGCTTGGCTTGAGATTAAATTTCAAAAATTACGTCAAACCCTTTATAGCTTCCTGTAAGGGTAAGTCCAAATATATTTTTTGCTAGATGAATATTTAATTTTTCTTGAGGTTTGCTTGTACATATTGTAGCATAAAGAAAAAGTTCATAGTTCAACCTGAACCCTGAAAATTTTAAAACTTCAAGTGAAATATTAAATTGGCGTAAAATATTTTAAGTATCAATTTTGATTGCAAAGACTGAAGCAAGAATTGTCAACGACCTAGCAAAGGAGCTAAAATCGGGCAAATGGGATGAGCTCTATGGCAATCATAGAACGATGCCAACTTTCACAGGTGCTTTAAGACTGGTGGTATGTGAGTTGGATAAATATATTAATTAATGATTCTATAGTTCTGCATTTACGAATGGTTAAAATAATAAATAATTATCATGACTAAAACTCCAGACATCATCAAAGCAGCCGCCCTTTTTATCAATGAAAAGGGTGAATTACTGCTTTCTCGCGATAAGGGTAGTACGAAATGGCAAGTATTGGGTGGCAAAATTGAAAAGAATGAGAAGCCTGTGGAGACAATACAGCGGGAAATGAAGGAGGAGTTGAATCTTGAGGTCAGTGTCGAGCACAACCAATATGCCGAGTCGCCAATCTTTACAGCAGCCAATGATCCTGAGCTTCAAGTTAAATTGTTTTATTATTTTTGCCAGCTACAAGGTCAACCGGAATTAAATGAAAATGTGGAGGAATTGCATTGGTTTTCTAAAGAGGAAGCTTTAAGTGGTAATTATGATTTGGCCGAATCCACTAGAAAATTTTTGATACCGCTTTTAATCGAAGATAAAATACTGAAATAAAACTTATGGATAAAAGATTTTTCTGGATTGTGCTTTTTTCATTATTCTGGGCGTTGTATGCAGTGAGCTCCAAATACTTACTGCGTTCTGGAATTTCACCATTAAATCTTTCATTTTTTATCGAGTTGCTTTTTCTTTATTGGTTATTTTTGTAATTGCAGCAGCAGCAGGGAAAATCATCCTGATTCGCGATGTTTCTGCGTTAATTTTGATTTTTATCACCGCAGGATTATTAATTCTGATTTCTTTTTCTCTCAATAAAACTTTGGAAATCGCCAGTGCCTCATATGCCACCATGATGTCAATGTTGCTACCTGTATTTGTTTTAATTTTTTCGATGCTATTTTTCAAAGAATATTTCACCTTTATTCAGCTTCTCGGAGGCATAATTGTAATTGCTGCCGGTGTATTTACGCAGTGGAAAAAAGTAGCTCATCATGAATAGTAAATTTTTATTGATGAGTCTTGTTACTTAATAATTGACAGCAATTCTGACTAAAGTATAATTCTTATTACTAATTGATTTTTCATTTTTTACATCATGCAAACTACCATTCGTACTTTCAGTAATTCCGATGAAGCGGCTGTATATGTGGCCTTTCTTGAATCACAAGGAATTAAAACTAGTTTACTCGATGCAGCGTTGGTGAATAATTTACAAATCTTTAATAATGCAATTGGTGGCATTAGATTACAAGTAGCAGAAGCAGATGCTGCCAAAGCTGAGGAGTTACTTGCACACTTTATCCCTGAAAAGAAAAATGTGGAGACAGTAAAGAATTTTGATGGCGTTCATTGTCCCTTCTGTCGTTCAAATAATATTTCAATCGATAATGGTTGGCTAAAAAATTTGTATCGCGTTTTAATTGCGTTTGTATTTCCAGTCTTATCAATATTTTCACTTGGTAGTATCAATCGCAATAAAAAAGGGATCTGTTACGATTGCGAAAAGCACTGGAAATATAAATAAAATTTCGAAATTTTGTATTGCGATACATTGACTCATAACTTTGATAAAGGTTATTCTAGGATATGAGATTTTTCATTTTTTAATCAGTTAAATATATGGCTACGACAATTAAATGTAATAAATGTGGTAATGAGATTGAGATCAGTGAGGCGATTCGCAGCGAGCTAGAAGCTAAGGTGATCAAGGAAACGGAAGCGAAGCATCAGAATGAGATCCATCTTTTACTTGAAAAGCAAAAGCAAATCGAGCAGAAACAGCAAATCCAGCTGGCAGAAGTAAAACTAGAGATTTCTAAAACAGCCAAACAGGAAGCACTTGAACAGGTAAAAAAAGAATATGCTGCTAAAATTGATTCAGCAAAAGAAGCTGCTGAGGAACGTGACAAACAAAATCTAGAGCAACAGCAGGAAATTTCCGATTTATTGAAACAATTACGTGAATCAAAGAATACTGAAAGCACTTTGAAGATTCAATATGAAAAAAAATTATTTGCAGAAGAGGACAAAATCAAACAGCTCGCTAGAAAGGATGCTGAAGAAGCTTTGAATATGAAGATTGCTCAAAAAGACAAACAACTTTCTGATTTGCAAAAGCAGTTACAGGATGCCCAGCGAAAGGCTGAGCAAGGCTCACAGCAGCTCCAGGGCGAGGTTCAGGAATTAGCACTGGAAGCACAGCTGAAACAAGCTTTTCTATTTGATGAAATTTCCGAAGTACCCAAAGGAATTAATGGTGCAGATGTGATTCAGATTGTGAAATCAAATTTTGGAATTGCTAGCGGTACTATTGTCTGGGAGTCGAAGAATACCAAGACCTGGTCGCAGTCATGGGTGACAAAATTAAAGGAAGATACTCGGACATTGAAAGCAGATATTTCAGTTTTGATAACAGCTGTTTTGCCTTCTGGGATTAAAACCTTTGGTCAGATAGATGGTGTCTGGGTGACGGATATGAGTCATGCTATTCCACTGGCACATGCCTTACGGGAAAGAATCATTGCTGTGAAGAGTATTCAAGAAGCCAATCTGGGTAAGGCAACCAAAGCTGAGGTTGTTTATAATTATCTTACCAGTAATGATTTTAAACAGCGCATCGAAGTCTGGATTGAGTATTTCAAAAGCCGTAAAGAAGAGCTGGATAAAGAGCGGGCATATTTTATGAAGAAATGGGAAAAGGAGGACAAAAATATCATGAAAGTTTTGCAAAATACCGCCGGCATGTACGGCGATCTGCAGGGCTTGATCGGGACAGCGTTACCTCGAGTGCAATATTTGGAACTGACTGAAGGCGAATGAGGACTGGAAACTAGTAACTTCTAACTATTAACTTTTTTCAACCATGAACATTCAAGGCATAATTTTCGATTTTGATGGTGTGATTCTTAACGGCGTCAAACTACATGATGCAGTTTTTCTGGAAAATCTGCATGAAGCGGGTATTGTTACAACTATTGAAGAACTACATAAAACAATTGGCGGGACAATTAACGCCTGTTATCGTAAGTTTATGAGCTTAGAACTGGCTGAAAAGCTTACTCAATCTCATTTAGTCAAGATTTTGAAATTATATCAGGCAGAAACCGATTTCGATCGGTCACTACTACCATTTTTAGAACATTTAAAGGCTCAAAATATCAAACTGGCAGTTGGTTCCGGCTCCGATTATTCTGTAGTTAAAGGGGCATTGGCTTTTCATCATTTGGATCAGTATTTTCCGGTAATCATCGGTGGTGATCAAGTTACCAAAGGTAAACCTGATCCAGAAGTATTTTTGAAATGTGCTGATCAAATTGTAATTGCCCCAGAGCAGATTGTGGTAATTGAGGATGGTAGGCTTGGTCTTCAAGCTGCCAAGTCAGCTGGAATGAATGGAATTGGTTATAATTATTTTGAAGATTTTCTCGGCGATTATCAACCCAAATTTAGTAGTTTTGGGGAGATTGAGGAATGGCTTTTTGAGAGAGAAAATTAATTTTTTTAATTTGCAGTTTGAGATTGTTTAGACTTTAATAACTCAAATTTATCGAGAATTTTTTCTTTGCTTTTTACAGCTTCAGGGTCAAAAACTTTGAAGGTAGCTTGAAAAGTTGTGCCCTTACCAAGCTCACTGGTAACGTTGATGGTTCCACCCATTGCTTTGATCAAAGCAAAAGTTACATATAAACCAATGCCAGTACCTCCTGGTCTCACAATAGTAAGATTCGCTGGGTCTGAGCTGGAAAGATAATTATTAGCACGATAAAATTTGGTACCAATTTTCTTTAAATCTTTTGGAGAGATTCCAATTCCTGTATCTGATACTGAAAATTGAAAAAAATGAGAATCGATTTTCTGGATGTCTATTGTTATAGTTCCTTTATCAGTATATTTAATGGCATTATCAATTATATTATCTGAGACTTCCTGAATGCGATCACGGTCACCTAAAACGAATGCTTCTGGTGGTGGATTAAAAATAACTTTTAGCCCTTTAGTTTCTGCTTTTTTTCTAAGACCATCTAATGAATCATTTATTACATCAATAAAATCAATTTTTTCAAAATTTACAATTAATTTATTATTGTCAATCTTTGTGGCAGAAAGCATAGTTTCCAAGAGTTTCACTTCCCGATGAATATTTTCCTGAGACATATTGAGATATTTATCCAATTGTTCATCACTCAGCTTATTTTCAGATTTTAATTTCTTTGCAAAATCAATGGCATTTCGGGCGATTGACAATGGAGTACGTAATTCATGTCCAAGGATATCTAGCATATCCCTTTCCTGCTGAAAGCGTTCTTCCAATTGCACATTTTTACTAGAAAGTTCTTCGGTAGCTTTGGCGATTTCGTTTTTTAAGATTTGATTAAATTGTTCTTGTTTTTTATAAAAAAGATAACGATTTATTGCTATTACTAATATTTTTATGATTTTTTTTAGTTTAGCAATTTCTTCAATCGAATAGAAACCTTGATTTTTTTTATTGGAGAAAGCTAATAGTCCAATCGTTTCGTTTTCAATATACATGGGAAATATCAATGCAATATTATTTTCGATATCATTATTCGTGTATATTTTTTTTATATTGATAAATTCATTTAAATTGCTTTTGGTGAATGCAAAATCTGCGTTTGAATTAAATATTTCTTCAGAATGAATAATAAATAAAGAACAATTTTGTGCTCCCAATACTTCATTTAATTGGCTTAAAAATTCTTGTGAATATATACTAATATCAATTTTTTCATTTGATTTAGTTATTAACCATTCTTCAACGGAATCTAAAGTTAAAATTGTTACATTAAAAAAATAGTAAAAAAGTCGTTTAATTTTTGGAATTAATTTATCAATAAAGATTGCTACAAGTGAACCAATAATCAAGCCAAATATTACTACTTTTAAATTTAGAAAATCTCTTATTTCCCATTTTAAAAAATATTGTTCGAATTTTTGTGCAGTCCAACTTATTATAAATAATAAAAATCCTGATGTTAACAAAGCCATCAAATTTGCAAACATATATTGTATAGAATATATTTTTTCTTGAAGAACTATCCAAGCGCTTCCAAATGCAAAAAGTAATGTAGAATATTGCCCAATAAATATAAATGAAGTAATTCCTAAATTAGGTAAAATCAGATTAAAAAAAACTGTTAGAAAAATTGTGATAAGTATGAGTAATACAATTGTTGTAATTTTCCCTTTCCTGATACCTGAACTTTTACGTATATTATCTATTAATGAATAAATTAAAATAAATGCAGCAACTCCTAAAATTATTGACCAGACAAAATAATATTTTCCAAAAACTGCTCCTTCTTCCAATAATTGAGTTCTTGGTATACCGATTTGTATTATGTAAGGTGTAAATAATGAAAAAAGTCCAATAGTGATGCCTAATATCAAAAAAATAATTGAAAATTTATTTTTTTTACTATAATTTAATGAAAATAGTAGAATTCCTAAAACTATTCCGACAACAATGGCATATGATAATCTTGAAAAAAAAGTAACGAGTTCAATACTCGTTAAGAAATGATTTAACCAAGAACTAGTCATCCAAATGGAGGCACAAAATGCTGCAAAAGCTAGATATTTTCTGCTTTTAATATCATCACGAGGTTTACTTATCTTCAAATAAAAATAAACTGCAATATTTAATATTGCAGAAGAAATGAGTATTAGTGATTTCCCATCAAAAACTGTTTCTTGCATAAATTGAATTTAATTAATTTTATTATGTATCTCTTTAACGATAAGATCAATAGTTGTCATTTGCGTTCTAATTTTATTTGAAAATGAGAGAACTTTGTTTTTGATGCGTTTATTAAAAAGGATACGATTGATCATGGTTTCTAGTCTCTGATTCGAGTAACTCTTCAATTTACTGGCAAGCAGATAATCACCTAGATTTAGTTCTTTAATTCTTTTCAGATTAATCTCTTGTTCAGCTTGCTGGGGAATTCCAAAAATCGGGACACCCTCAATCAGGGAGTGATAAATTGTTCCTTTACCGCCATGACAAATAGTCAAATCAGCAAGTTCCAACATAATTTGAGCAGGAGCAGTATCAGTAATGAAAAAATTATCTGGTAAGGTTAGTTTGATCTTTTCAAGATCGACCAGAAAGCATGAATTAGTAATGATGTAGAAATTCTTTTTATTACGATAAATTTCTACTAAACGTTTCAGAATTTGCGGATAAAGCTTATCAGAAGATGATCCCATTGAGAGGTAAATAAAATTACCATCTTTCTCTTTTGTTTCATTATACCAGTCAGGTACTTGATAATGATTGTTGGTAAGTAATGGTCCAGTAAAAATATATTTATCTTTGGGATAATTTTTATTGAGTGGAAATAAATCACTGTTTTCAGGAATTAAAGTAAGCATATTACCGGCATATACATCATACATTGTCTCAAAAGGCTTATGACCATATTCCTTGAGAATTTTGTTATATGGTTTGATACTCATTTTTGCTTTTAGCTGGACAAAGCGGTGTGTGTTATTGTTAATGATTTTTCCGATGATTGGGATTTGTGTGAGGAAATACGCACTAAATGTTTCCGGCATTTCTACTTTCAAACCGTAGTATTTAGTGAGAAAAGCAATGGAAACGTTGATTAATTTGATTTTAGCAATTTGCGCTGATAAAGCAACTGTAGTACGACCTTGCGAAATAATTAAATCTGGTTTTACTCTTTCATATAATTCTAATTCTGCCTTCACATGTTGTCGAATTGATTTCTCATTATGGAATGTCAGATTACCGCGATCAACAAATTCTCGATAAACTTTAAAATCGACTTCAATCAGAGGAATCACTTTAAACCCTGCAGCTGAGGCATAGTTGAGAAATTTACCCTCGCCAGCAAAGATTATTTCATCCCCAAGATTTTTAAATTGGGTTGCCAGATCTACAAGGCCATAAGTTGTACCTAGTTGATGTGAGTAGGGTAAAAAGAGAATTCTTGCCATAGTATTGAAATTTTAAAAATCAATATACCAAAGAATTCAATAAAATTCTATTAAAAAAGCTTGAATATTATGCTTATTGAATATTTTCAATGTTAAATTTATAATCAATTTAATCTTTTATTGTATTAATTTTTTTGTAACTTGTATCTATATAACTATTATCTTCTAACTCTTATCTTTTAACTTTTAGCCCATGTCCCAACTCATTCTCGCCAGTTCCTCACCACGCCGTAAAGAGATTCTCTCCATGCTTGGTTTGGAATTTGCCACAATTCCGGCTGATATCGATGAAAGCATAAAAGAAAATGAGCAGCCGGAAAGTTATGTTTTACGCCTGGCCAAGGAAAAAGCCTTGAAGGTTGCCATTGACTATTCTGATGCCATTGTCATCGGCAGTGATTTAACCATAGATTTGGCGGGTAAGACATTTGGTAAGGCGCAAAATCCTGAAATGGCAAAGCAGTTTTTGGAAAATTATTCCGGGAAAAGTCATTATACTCATTGCGGTTTTGCAATCGTAATCAATAACAAAGTGATTAGTTCCGGAGTTGCCAATACCACTATCACTTTTAAAGATTTAACAGCAGAGGAAATCACAAATTATGTATCCGATAAAGAATGGCTAGGCCTCGCTGGTAGTTATGGCGTACAAGGTACAGCAGCGAAATTTATCACTAAGTTTCAAGGCTCGTATTTTGATATCTTAGGATTACCAATCTACGAAATTGCCGGAGTATTAATAAAATTGGGAATGAAGTTTGAATTGAGTAAATTGGACGAGATGCGAAAAATGGATAGCGAGAAGTGTAGGGGATTGAATGGATTGCGGAGCAATTAATATCTAGTAGCTGGTATCTAGTATCTTGTAGAGTGAGAATAAGATTAAATAGTAAGTAGGAAGTAGCAAGAGAGAAGTTAAGAATATAAGAATCTAAGAATCTAAGAATCTTAGTAAGACGTATTTCGCATCTGGCATTTCGGAAACAAATAAGATCCCGGATTCTGATCACCGATTACCGGACACCGTTTTTTCAAATTCCTGCATAATCTTGTCATAAAAAGGCTTTGCAAGTTGTTTTGCTTGAGAATCTGATATTCTGTCATACATCCAATTGAATTTTTCCCGAACTTTAGCTTCTCCGACGAGCGGTAAATGTTTCTTTATAAAACCATCCGCATTTGTTTCGAAGAAGCTTAGACTATCTGCATCTTTTAAAGAATTTTGTTCAGCATTACCCCCAATTTCATGTTTAGCGATGAGTTTACTTACGTGTTTAACTAAATCAATTGGCGCACTGATACATGATAAGTATTCTGCGATAATTTCTGCACCTTTTTCCTGATGTGACTTTAAATGCTCTTCATCACGATAACCTTTATTTGATTGTTGCATTTTTAATAAAGGATTTTCTTTTCGAAATGGTCTTTCAATATCATGTGCAATAGCTGCTATTCTAAGAGCTAAAGAAGGTTTTGAATTTAATTGGTCAACCTAGAAAACAGTTCTTTCCAAATGTTCAAACCCACTTTCTTGTTGATTGTTTTTAAATATTTGAAATACATAATCCTTCACTTTGAGAAAAAAATCAGGTGAATTGGTCATGGGTAATTCTTATAAATTTAAAATACTAAATTTGCAGTCTACTGACTACTTTCTACTATTAAAGATGTGATCATAATTATATGCTATTCAAATTAATTTCACATCAATTTCAATTCAATTTTGTTATATTGATAGCATAAATTTATTTTAAAACTTATATGAAGAGATTTTTTCTTACAGCAGTTGCTGTTTTTTTTATGCTTTTACCGGTTTATGCAATTACATCTGAAGCTGCCACATCATATACAGCTGCTGAAGTAGCTAAGCATGTTTCCAGTAATGATTGTTGGATGAGTTTTCAAGGTAACGTTTATGATTTTACATCCTATTTGCGAAGCCATGATCGTTACTATGACATTCGCCCCTGGTGTGGTAAAGATATGACAGAGGCTTTTAAAACGAAAGATGGTATGAATATTGATCATCGTACTAGTAGTTATGCCATGCTTACCAGCTATCAGATTGGGACTTTAGTCACGACACCAGTTAATACAGAAAAGTCAGTAGCGACTGTGACACATGCTGTTTCGACAACTGAGGCAGCAAGTGAATCTAGCACTGAAACAGATCAATATTCGGTAGAGATTGAAGGACAGGCGATGAAAGCATTATCAATTCAGGAGATTGCTGATTTGTGGGATATTGATGCGGAAAATCTCTTAAAAGAAATCGTGAAAGCTTTTCAGTTGAAACAATCTTACTCAGTGACTTCAATTCTCGACGAATTACGCGTCGAATATAAGTTCTCACCAGCACAGATCAAAGACATTGCCGAGAAAATGAAAATTGGTGATGCAGCGAATTCAAACAATTTGGTATCTGATAATGTAGGAGAGACAAGTTCAAGTAATAAAATTACTATTAAGAATCCTTATAATTTCTGGGTTCCCTTTACTGCTACTTTAATTTTTTATCTGGGTACCTATTTTCTCATGAAAAGTCCCTTTGGTAAGAAATCATTTCAAAGACCCAAATTTAATTTGCTTTGGAATAGCGCTTTGATAATCTCTTTGATTCCATCAGCATTATTCGGATTTTATCTAGTTTTTCAATATTCAATACCAGCATTAGCTAAAGTACCATTTGATTTTCTATATTGGCATGTCGAAGGCTCCCTTGTTTTTGCGACGTTAATTCTATTACATTTAATTCTGCGGCTTAATCAATATATTGCCCCGGTGAAATTGATATTGAGAAAGAGAATTGAGAAAAAGTAGCTTGATGGAGGGGTTGCAGATCTGCAACCCATACTGAAAGTAGCTTTGACATCATTTGTACGGACAGGTTTCAAACCTGCCCGTACTGATGATACGAGTTTGAAATTATTCTTCTAAACGCCGGACACCGTTCCCCGTTCTTTTTACTTCCCCTTTAATTTGTACTACACTGAAACTAGTTAATATTTTTGCTTTTTACATAATTATGATGAAAATCTGGTTAAATAGCCTTATTGATAAACTTCCCGGTGTGACAAAAAAAGAGCAGGTGGTGGAATGGAAATTGGTATTATTAATTAGTTTTGCTTTGTTTATTGTTGGTTTGATTCTTTTTACTGTTTTTGATTTTGTCCCCAAAGAAGTGGAACATGCTTCCACTTGTAGCCTTACTTGTCCTGATAATTATCTGGATCCGGTCACTTGTTCTTGTGTGAATTTTATGCCAACCGATATGGGTGGTGGACAACCTGAAGAGAGTTGCAGCTGCAGTAATGGTAATTTATTGTCAAGTAGTTGTCTTGATACCAATGTGGCAGTTTGTGCTGGAAATAGTTGTAGTTGCTTATTTCCCACTGTTACGCCTACTATTGGGGTAGAGCTACATCCGAGTCCTACTCCTACAGTTATACCTGTTGCTACTAATACTGTGATTGCTACTCAAAGTGTGGCTAATACTAATACTCCAGTACCAACTAATATTACCAGTCAGGTTACTTTAGAAGCTACGATTACTCCCAATACTCAAACTGCTGCTAGTGTATCATGTCTTGTGGATCCTGGACAAAGTAAGTGTCAAATCGCAATAGCGATCAGTAATATTGTTACCACTCCTGAAAAAACTTTGGCTACTGCGAAAATTTGCTGGGATACCAACGTGGCTACAAAAGGGTATGTCAGTTTCGGGACGATTGTGGCCAATAAAGGGACTTTTTCCCAAAGTACTGTGATTGAGAATCAGTATAATGGATCACATTGCGCTCAATTAACTGGATTAGATATTACTGCGAATTATGTTTTTAAAATTATTGCTAGTTCGGAAGTTGGTAATGCTGCAAATTATCAAGGTACTTTTGCTTTTGAGCCTGGATTAGTATTAGCGTTGCCAGAAACAGGAGAATGTATTGAGATCAATAAAGATCAAATGGAAATTAATCCCGCTCAGGTGATCATTAATTATCAAGCAACAGGCAAAAATTCTTGTCAATTACAGTATGATTTTGAAAATGTGACGCAAGATCAGAAATATACTGCAGTCACGACGTTGGAGAATGGTATCTTTTTCAGTCAGATGGATTTAAATATAATTCCTTATGCTAATGATCTTTATTATTCAATTGCTTGTACGAATTTGACTCCCTCTACTACACCAATAGTAACTACTCCAGTTGTGACAGCAAATAATGTCTGTAATGCCAATGGGATTATAAATTTTGATCTTTTTAAAACTTTTCATCCAGCTTATGTCGCTCCAGAAACGACAAAAGCTACTACGACGGATCAATATCAGAATAATCAAATAGTGGGAATGATTCGTAGCGTGGTGAAATTGTATCAGAGTATCCCAGTGATACTGCAGCTTGCCTTATGTGCTACACCTTCGCTGCTAGGTATTGGGATGACTATTATCAGTTATAAACGAAGCAAACAGACGAAAATGACTGAGGAAGGGAGTAGTAAGTATTAAGTAGAAAGCGGCAAGAAAAGTAGCTTTAAAATCATTCGTACGGACAGGTTTCAAACCTGTCCGTACGGTAAAATTTCCTTCAAATTGCATAATCTTTCCAAATTCCAGAAGCTTGATATGGCTATCTTTGCTATTTTTTAAAATTCAGATATGAGACAATTACTTCAGAAAAAATATTAAGAGACATGCATGAAAAAAATTATTCTTTATGATTTTGATGATACTTTGGTGAATACTTTTGAAGCAAAAGTGAAACAGAACCAGGAATTAGCGCGAAAATATTATCAAAAAGAAATTTCCCGTGAACATATTGCAAATTTATGGGGACGGGTTTTCCCGGATATTTTGCAGGAAATTGTGGGCGTTGAAGATAGCATAGACAATCTTTATGAGAAATATCAAACATTAAATCAGGATTTCCCTTTACAGGCATTACCTGGTGCCAAAGCAATTATCGAATTTGGAAAGCAAGTAGGACTTTTACAGGGAATTATTACTACAAATACCAGAAAAGTGATTCTTTCCCAAATGATAGAATTAGGATTTTCAGCATCTGACTTTTTTTATCTTCAGGCTGGTGAAGATACTAATGTTCATAAGCCAGATCCAGCAGTTTTCTTGGGCGTAAAACAAAAGATTTTAGAATTGGGATGGCAACTTAGTGATGCTATTTACATTGGTGATTCCACCAAAGATATGATTGCCTGTGAAAAATTTGGCCTAGATTTTATTGCTGTTACTACTGGACTTGAATCTAATGAGGAGTTTCTAAAAAATAAAATTCCTACATTTAGTAATCTGTTTGCAGTGAAAGCATACTTGCTTACGCATCAATAGTACGGAATGGTTTGAAGCGCATCATTTGTATGGACAGGTTTGAAACCTGTCCATACGAATTACCGAAATGCAATAAGTGAAAGATAACTTCCGCACCCCGTTTTAATCTAATTTTCATCTTTCATTTGTTAAGATAGCTTATTATTTATTAACAAATTTACTTATGAAGTCAGAAATCATCAAGAAAATTGTCCAGTTTGCTGGCACAAATTTGGGATTAGCAATATCAGTAATTTTTGTGGGAGGTTTTAGTTCTGTGTTTGCCTTTCAATTAGCCAGGAATGTGGCACCGATATTGCCAATCGGTGGTGGTATAGCCAAACAGGAGGAAGAGCAAGAAAGTAACGTTGTTGCTGATGCTGAAATTCCAATAGTGGCTTTGGCAGATAATAGTGGAGGCACGACTGGTTTTAATGGCTGTTTGGTAACTTTGTCAGGTAAACAATATGATGTCACCACTTTACGAAAAAGTCATTCAGGTGGAGATGTTTTTCAATGTGGTACTGACATGACAGCCAAATATATTGCTCAACATGGCAGTGACTTGAGTCGAATGCAACGATATCTTTATGTACCAGGTAAAACTATTACTGCGGTGAGTAATCCAAATACTGGTAATAATTCACCAGCAGGTACGGCTACTTTTGATGCTGCCAGCTTAGCTACTCATAATAAATCTGGAGATTGCTATGTTGCTTATAATGGTATAGTGTATAGCGTAAGTAGTAATGCACAATGGGGTGGTTGCAGACACAATGGTATTACTGGAGGTCAGGATATTACTTCCCGATTTCCACATCCGACTAGTTATTTATCATCATTACCTAAGGTGGGAAGTTTTATAACTACCAATCCTCAGCAACCTAATCCAAATAATAATAATAATGATCAAGAGAATGAACAGGAGCAAGAGCAAGAAAACAATCAGGAAGAAAGTCAACAAGACAGAAAATCAGAACCTACTGAACGACCAGAGCCTACAGAAAAACCAGAAAGTCATTCTTCTGAGGATTAAAGAACAAAGCTCCAGGTTAAAATCTGGAGCTTAATTTAAAATATTGCAAACAAACTATGAAAAAAATTGCTAGGACCAAATTAATAATTGTTCTCAGTGGAATGATATTTATCGTGGTATTTGGAATTGCTTTGATATATTTCCGCATTAATTATAATAAGGCTTTACCTAATAATGTTTCTGAAAATTTACGAACTTATAATACGAATCATTTAGCAGAGTTTGATGGAACAGATCCTGCCAAACCGATTTATCTTGGTTTGAATGGATATGTCTACGATGTCACGCCTGGTAAACAGTTCTATGAGGTAGGTGGTAGTTATCATTATTTAGCAGGAAAAGATTCTTCAGCCGAGTTAAATCTGATTGGTGGTGATATAATAGTGAAGAAATATCAGGTTATTGGAAAATTAACGCAATGAAGAAGTATTTAGGAAACGTAGCAATTATTATCACATTGCTTATTACAATTCTCATTTGGTTACCACTTAAGAATCTGCAAAGTTTTAGCGAGATATTTAACCAACAATATTTAGGACAAATTACTGGTTTATTGGGTGTTATCTTAATTGCCTGGGATTTTATTCTGGCAATGCGTTTGAGAATTTTGGAAAAGGTTTTTGGTGGTTTGGATAAACTATATCGCATTCATCATTTAGTCGGTGGTCTTGGATTCATTTTAGTTTTAAATCATCCCATTTTTCTGGCGTTATCCCGAATTGCTTTACCTCAATCAGCACTTAGTTTATTTATCCTAGGTAGTAATTGGAGTTATAATTGGGGGATTCTTTCACTCTATGCCTTCATAATTATCATTTTTATTACGTTATATACCAAACTGCCTTATCAAATTTGGAGAAATATTCACGCCTTAATTGGCATCCCACTGATTATCGCTATTTTACATGTATTTTTTATTTCCAGTGATGTTTCCAGGGATTTTACTCTGCGGATTTGGATTTTGGTTTGGTTGGGGCTTGCTTTACTGGCTTTTCTTTACAAGAAATTTCTTTATAAATATTTGGCTGCATCGCGACGCTATCGTCTCAAGGCAATAAATCAAATTGGTTTAGTCGCAGAAATTATTCTTGAGCCACTTGATCAGAAATTAGATTTCCGTCCCGGGCAATTTATTTTTGCTGAATTTTTAACAGGAGATTTAAAGGGGGAATCACATCCGTTTTCTTTGGCATCGGATCCTGGCAGAAATGAAATTCGTTTAGGTATCAAGGCTTTGGGTGATTTTACTTTGAAATTACTCAATTTAAAACCTGGTGTAGCAGTAAGACTATATGGTCCTTTTGGGAGCTTTTTTGATGCCAGCTTTATTAAAAAAGATTATCAGGAAGTATGGATTGCCGGTGGAATTGGAATTACACCATTCCTTTCCATGCTGGAAACACGTGCCGACCAAGCTTCGACTCGTGTTTTCAGTTTATATTATGGCGCGCGCACAGTTCAGGATGCAGCATTTCATAATTATATTCTGGAATATCAAAAAGTTTTACCAAATTTTAAATATAATTTTTCTACAGAAATTATCCAAATTAAAGAAATTTTAGCGCAACTTGGTGAAAATGCTTTTCGTACTTTATTCTATCTCTGTGGTCCGCCACCAATGATGTTAGCTATGGCAGCGACATTGAAACAAAGCGGTATTAAAAATCCCCAGATAATTTTTGAAGAATTTAATTTTAAATCATGAAGCAATTATCAAAAATAATTTTTGTTCTCTTGATCAATTACTTTTTTGTATTTGGTTTATTATTGGTATTTAAAAATAAAACTAGTGATCAGCCGATAATTAGTCAGGATAATCAAATCACTGCTACTCCAATATTAATTCAGAATAGTACTGCAGCAGTTATTGGCACTTTGATTCCGACAGCAACGGTCAAAACTACCACCAAGTCTAATGCCTGTATTGTCACCATTCAGGGTGTGAAATATGATGTTACATCCTTACGAAACACTCATAGCGGTGGTAATGTTTTTACTTGCAATACTGATATGACACAGACATTTTTTTCGCAACATAACCAAAGATTTCTTGAAAATTCAATGAAAAAATATAAAATTTAATACATAGCTTTCTATGCGAATTTTAATAATTGAAGATAATAAACATCTTGCAGCAAACATTGCTAAAATTCTGGAGCAAAAAACATTTGCAGTTGATGTTGCCAATCTTGGTGAAGTTGGTCTTAAGCTAGCCAAGCAAATAGAGTATGATTTAATTATTCTAGATTTAATGTTGCCAGATCTTGATGGTATGACAATTTGTCAAAAACTCCGAGCTCAGGAATCTACTGCTGCCATATTAATGCTTACAGCTAATAGTCAGCTTGATGATAAAATTGCTGGATTAAATGCCGGTGCTGATGATTATCTTACCAAACCATTTGAAATCGCAGAATTGATGGCACGGGTGCAGGCACTACTGCGCAGAAGTAAGCATGAATTTGTGGAAGAAAAGCTTATTATTGCAGATCTTAGTATTAATACTTTAAGTCATCAAGTGGAAAGAGCTGGAAAGATCATAGAATTAACGCATAAAGAATTTTCTCTGCTGGAATATTTAGCTCGTAATTCTGATCGAGTAGTGAATCGGGAAGAAATTTTGGAACATGTTTGGGATCAGAATGCTAATTATTTTTCAAATAATGTCGATGTCTATATTCGTCATTTACGAAAAAAAATTGATGATAATTTTGAAGTTAAATTAATTAAAACTATTAAAAATATCGGTTACCGTTTATGTTTAGATTAACTACTCGGACAAAAATTGCGCTTCAATTTAGTGGATATGCTTTAGTAATCATCCTTTTTTTGGAATTACTTTTTTCTGTGTTCTCTTATTTTTTGTTTAGTAATGAAATTGATAAAATTCTGACAATTGAAGCTAATGAAATCAATACAAACTATCTAACCTATGAAGAACAGAGGATTATTTATACACAGCCAAGTAATATTCGTTCCTTGGATTTGCACTTAAGGGATGATCAAATGTCAGCGCTAATCTTTAATAAAAATTTGGAAAGAATTGGTGTTTTTGGGTTTTATCGTGATCAGCTTTCCGAAAAGGATGACGACAATATTATTAACGAATTTCAATATGATCAAAAAAATAAACTGGTATTGGAAACTGGAAAACCATATTTTTTTAATACCAAACTCCTTCAGGATCATTCATATCGGATTCTTTGTTATCCAGTCAAATTCAATGGTGAGACTGTCGGAGTAGTACAACTAGCTCGTGATATTGATATTATTAATCAGCTATTTAGTTTGAATCTGACTTTACTGATTGTTGTATTACCGCTCGGAATCTTCACTAGTTGGATTATTGGAATTGCTATTACCAATTCTGCTTTTAAACCAATTCGTAAACTCTGGTCAGCAATGCAGCGAATCGATGCTAGTAAAATGAAGCAGCGTTTGGAATTCAAGGGCAGTGAAAAGGATGAATTAGTTCAGCTTACGCAATCGTATAATGCCATGCTGGATCGGCTTGAGCAAGGGATTGATAAACAAAAACGTTTTATTGCTAATGCCTCCCATGAATTTAGAAATCCCCTGGCTGATGCGGTATTGACCTTGGATTTAATGACGGAGGATCTGAAGGCCGAACGTGCTGTCTCTGTAAGTGAATTAGTCACATTAAAAGAAAATTTATTACATTTAAACGCTGCTTTAGAAAATTTGTTGATTCTTGCAAAACTTGAAGATGCACAACAAGTAACATACGAGAAAATTAATTTAGCTAATTTAGCAATCCGAGTGTTAGAACCTTTTGAGAAACAGATTCAGGAAAAAAAGCTTGCAGTGATTAATGAAATTGATAAAAACATGGCAGTTTCATTTTCGACTGTATATTTACAGATCATTATAAAAAATTTACTGGAAAATGCAATTAAGTATAATCATGATCAGGGACAGATTATTATTTCTGCAAAGCATCAAGCGGGTTTAGTCAGTATACAGGTTTCTGATACAGGAATTGGGATGACTCCGCAAGAATTAAATTTAGTGACAGAACGTTTTTTTCGCTCGCCTCGTATCCAATCTACTAGTTCTGGCTTTGGTTTAGGGTTAGCAATAATAAAAGAAATTGCTGATGTTTATCATTTACAAATTGAAATTAAATCACATTTAAATCAGGGGACAAGTATCTCGATTACAGGATTAATAGCTGGAAACTGAAAACTGGAAGAATTATGCAAATTGAAATTTGAAAAGGAACTCCCTAGAGAGGTTGCAGATCTGCAACCCCTCCATACTTTTTTTCCCCTTGACGCTTAGCTAAATTTCAATTAATATCGTTTTAATGAAGCAATACAAATTTATCAAAACTAATATTAATAATGATAGAACTCCCTTTGGGGTTTAATTTGCTTCGTTATTAAGAATTTGCAATTAAACTCCCGAAAGGGAGTTTTTAATGCAGCTGTTCTGCCTTAGGCAGATTACAGCTGCATTACCCTGTACCTTCATGGTACAAGGTAAATCACGTATAGTGTTCGCGTTCGTTTTAATTTTTAATCTTTCTAACTTTAATCTTTAATTCTAAATTTTTAATTATCAACATTTACCTTTTAACTCTTATCTTTTATCTATTAACTTTTAACTTTTATTATTTTAACCATGCGCAAAATCCCCGCCACCCTCGTCACCCAGCATCCCGATCATGCCAGTAAGCCCTATTGGCTTGACCAGGAATATATTGCCAACAATCATGAAATCGAAGAGTGTTACTTATCGTTTAAAGATTTTGAGGCGACAGAATATAAATGGGACTGGGAAGGTAAATTTGTCGATGAGTCTGTGATTGAGAAGCTTTATGCTGAGCATCTCGAGTATTTTATCAAGCACCAATTAGGGCGTGATAAATTTTTAACTTTTCGTCTGCCTAATCCCAAAGTTGAGGTGGAATACCGAATTGGTCGAGCACTCATGGGTATTCATGCTGCCAAGGGCTTGGCCGAGAAAGCTGGGATGGAGGCGACGCCATTATTTGAAGTGATTTTACCAATGACGGAAACAGCAGAAGAAATGATCGATATCCAGGATGCTTATCAGGAAATTGCCAGTCTGAGTCATAAATATTTTACTAATGTGCAGAGTCCTTTGAAGCATTTGGAAATCATTCCTTTGTTTGAGCAGGCGGATATCATTGCTAATTCTGACCAGATTTTACAGCGTTATCTGGATTTGTGTAAATGGCGCTATGGCTTTTATCCTGAGTACATGCGTCCCTATATTGCCAGATCAGATCCGGCACTTAATGCTGGAATTGTACCGACTGTTTTGGGAATTAAAATTGCCCTTTCCGGATTTGCTCAACTGGCAGTAAAGACTGGAATCCCGATGTATCCGATGATTGGCGCTGCAGCCTTACCTTTCCGGGGCGGGATCAATCCTGAGACTGTAGAAGCTTTTGTCAATGAATATCAGGGAATTCGCACGACAACTATTCAAAGTGCTTTTCGTTATGATTATTCATTTGAAGAGGCGAAGGCAGCAATTGCCAAGTTGGAAGAAATTTTACCTGATTCTCAAGCAGAACTTATTACTGCCGAAGAAAAATTAAAAATTCAAAAAGTGATGTCTGCTTTTGAGCGGATTTATCAACATGCTATCATTGGGATCGCTCCATTAGTTAATGAAGCAGCGAAATTTATTCCCAATCGCCGTGAACGGGTGCAGCATACCGGTCTCTTTGGTTATTCGCGGGAGGTCGGAGAAACCAAGTTACCGCGGGCAATTAAATTTACTGCTGCTCTTTATTCTCTTGGTATCCCTCCGGAATTTATTGCGACTGGTAGAGGCTTAGCAAATATTGAAAATCAGAAAATAGTCTTTAAGTATTTCAAAAATTTCCGGGCTGATTTGATCCGTGCTGGCAAGTATTTGAATAAAACAAACTTACAGAAGCTTGCCCAAAAGGAAAAAGCTTGGCAAGGTATTTATGATGATGTGGTCGCTCTGGAGAAAATTCTCGAATTGGAGTTCAAACCAGAAACAGAAGCTGAGCTGGAGCATCAGCAATTGACCAGCGAATTTTTTAAAGCAATGACCACGAGCTCTAAAGCGGATTTGGAGAAAATTGTAGTGAGAGCTGGGGTGCTGAGGAAGAGTTTGGGGTAGAAACTGGAATTTGGAATCTGGAATCAGGAAGCTGGAATCTGGAATTTGCAAATTGGAGCAGAAGATGAAAAAAGTTAGAAGTTAAGAGATATTAGCTGGAAGAATCTAAGAATAAAAGAATCTATGAATCTAGGAATCTGGAAATAGAAATTAATGAGCGAATGGCGTCCTGAAACAAGTTCAGGATTGAATTAGGAGTACTAAGTAATATAACATTAGATTCCGGACAGCAAAATTTTCTAAGCTAAGGCTAAGAAAATCTAGCATCCGGAATAACTTGATAATTAATCTACACTATTAGTATTTCATTTACAATTAATTTACAAGCTACAAGCTACAAGCTACAAGCTACAAGCTACAAGCTACAAGCTACAAG
>JBAXHO010000029.1:0-22884 GCA_037138855.1 bacterium | reverse complement strand
CAAAAATCAAAGGCAAAATTAGAAAAAAAACAACGCGTTTTTACCATTAACCCAATATTTCTATATTTTTTAAGTTGTTCTCCCATCGCTAATTGAGCTAGAGCAACTGATAACGCTGTAGAGGTTTCCCATTGAAAAATAGAATCAGGTTCAATCGGCCCAGGAAGACATTTCAGAAACAAAGAATGAGCAATTATTGTCGCTGCTATTTCAGGTGAAAATTCAGGAGGTTCAATTTTGCCCCAATTAGCTTCTCTAGATGCTACTGCTTTCTTTCTAAAAAGTGTTTCCCAATGTTGATAGCTAAGATTAATATCAGATTCAGATGTCATCATTACTCTTGGTTATAAAATTTATATTTTTAAAAAGGAATTGTATTTCATAATAATCAAACTTCATTTATCTTGGATGTTTAAGCCATAACTGTTCCGATGTTTCTCCAGATTCTTAGATTCCTAGATTCTTTTCTATTATCTTTTGATTTATTTATCCTTTTTTCTACTTGATACATGATACTTGATACTTGCTACTTATCTCCATCACGACTGTCCAAAAGTATTTGGACACTACAAATATTTCTTTTACTTCTTCTTCGTTAAATAATAATCCAGATATTTTCCAAATAATAGTCTGGTATGTGCTTCAATTCCAGGTAATGCCACAAAAATATAGCCGGTAATTGGAAAGAATATCCATTCGATCGCTTGAATCAATTTCATAAGAATTGTGCGTTTCTTTTTGGGATATTCTGGTTTGATCATTAAGGTATCAATTAGGATCACAACGAGAAGAAACCAGATGGTGATACTGATCATAAATGACGAGACACCCGGCAAATTTACCCCCAGAACAGTAGCGCTGAAAGGCTTGTTAATAAGTAAAGGGATATTTCCTCCTAAAACTAGGACAATTATCATTCCTATTCCAGTCACATGATCAAATAGGACATGGCTGGCTTTGTAAAAGGCGATCCAGGTGAGCTTTCCTTTACGGAATAAAATTAGCATTTGTTTAATGATCCAACCATCATCAGAGATGCCCCAGGACCAGCGTCGTTCCTGGTAATATGTGTTTCTGATTGTATCCAGGTGACCTTCTCCTTCTGCAGCATCTACTAAAATTCGTTGATAAATTGGAATAGTGGAAACTTTATGTGGAGCAAAAAAAACTCCTTTGAAAAATAAATGGTAGTCTTCAGGAGTTACCGAGGGCGACCAATATCCAATTTGATCTACTAGCCAAAATGATACAGAATATGTAGAAAAGGGGACGAATTTATCAGAACGAGCCAACTTAGCAATATTATAAAGGCTGCCGATTGAATTTTTTACTCTGGCATAAGCAGGTAATTTCCAGATATTGGCATAGAAAAGAATGGCGCCATTGTAGTATTTGTAAAGATAATCTTTGGTAGTGACATATAAATAAGTAAGGTTCGCAAAATAATCTTTGGGCAATAAAGAATCTGCATCACAGCTGGTCACAATTACATTTTTGGGATCCCAGCCTAATTTACAAATTTCTTGAAAGGCTTTTTTCCCGGAACTAGCCATATTAGATGATTTTCCGATGATTTCATTTTCAGCTAATATATGGTTATTAATCCAAATATGTTCAAAATATTCAGCAAATTCTTTTTGTAATTGTAATGATTTTTTCATTCCTTCTTCATCACGAGCTTCTGCTCCCAGCATTATGTTGATTTTACTGGTAGGGTAATTAACTTTGCGTAGATTGAGAAGTGTGTCACGCAGTACAGCCATAGGCTCTTTCCAGTGTGGAATCATAACAATATGATGAATTTCTTTCCAGTGGGTATTTATCCCTTTATTTGAAATCTCTACAAGTTTAGTTAATTCATTTTGTAAAAAATTAACTGCTTTTCTTTTTAAAAAGATAAAAAGTATTTTTTGTAAGATTGCCGGAAGCCTTTTAAATGATGAAGTTGTTGTCTGGTATTCAATACTTTTTTTGGATTGTTGATAAGTTAATGATTTTGTATCTGATAATTTTAAGATCAAGTTATTTTTTGCAGCTGCAATATCATCTAGTTCTTCAAGCTTTACGAGCCAATTGAGCTTTTCGGAATTAGTAAGATGAAATAATGTATGTAAGAAAAAAAAGGTAAAAGAAATTGATTTATAAAGAAAAAATACATTTAATAAAATAACAATATAAGCTGTAAATTGTGGAAAAAAAAAGCCACCCCAGAAAGGAAAAGTAATCAGTGTCCAGGTAAGGAATGGAGGAATTTTTTCAAAAAAAGTATCTGTTTTGGATTTCTTTACCATACTATTATTTAATAAGTTCTAAAAGAATTTGTTGATAATCTAAAGCAATTTTTTCCCAGTTAAATTTATATGATTTTTCCAGATTATTTTTTTGAATTTGGGTCAGTAAAGCTTTATTTGTAATCAGTTTACTGATTAAAGCAACGAGTTCCGGGACATCACCAAAATCAAATAAATAGCCATTTTCCTCTTCTTTTATTAGAAATTCTCCACCTTCAGTACGAGTGGTAATGATGGCATTGCTTTTGGCCATCGCCTCAAGCATTCCTAGACCAAAAGCTTCCCATTCGCTGGGCATCACAAATATTTCTGATTGTTGTAATACATAATCTTTAAGGCTATCTTCCGGAGTAACCAGGACTGATATCTTTTTTGTTAGATTTAATTTAGAAATTAATGCTTGGATCGCTTCTAAGTAGTTACCACTATTGCCGATTACTACTAAATAAATATTACTTTTTAATTTCAATAGTTCCGGTAAAGCTTGAATCAAAAATTGCGCACCTTTGTATTCTTCAAATCTTCCAATAAAACTAATCACAAATTTTCTTTTCAGGTTGATCACATTTTTTCCCGGATCTAATTGCACTTCATGATAAATGGTTGGGTCAATTCCATTTGGTAGATATTTGATTTTAGCTTCGCGGATACCATATTTTTTGATCCATTTTGGATATTGCAAAGGGTTTACTTGAATGACAATATGATAAACTTTATTAAGGAAAAATTTTTGAATCTGGAAATAAGTAAATCGCAAAATTTTTAAAGGAAACCGGTATTTTTGTCGTGCCATAAAAGGGCCATGTGGTGTATTGATGAATTTGGTACGACGACTAAAAATCTTTTTTGAAAGTAAACAAAAATCCTGCCAGATGAAACCAAAACCATGAGCATGAATGACATCAGCTTTTTCTTTCATAAGTCCCCACCAAAGACCTGGACTAAATCCCAGGTAGTATTGCTGATTCAATTTTGTAAAACGTTTGATTTTGATTCCTTCAAATTCTTCAATCTTAAGATATTTTTTATCCTTTGTATTGGTAGTAAGTACAGTAACTTGATGACCCTTTTTCACCATTTGACGGGCTAGTGCCAGACAATTATTTTCAGCACCACCTTTGATCGGATAAAAATAATGACTCACGTAGCAAATTTTGAGAGGCTTGACTTCTTTGGTCATTTGATTGAATTCTGAAATTGTGGCTGCAGCAGTTTTTTCCCAGGAATACTGATCACTTACGATATATCCTCGTTTTATTAGTTTAGCTGTTTTATTTTCATCCTGGAGCAATTCCTGCATGGCCAAAGCAATTTTATCAACATCGAAAGGATTCACTAGAGATGCTCCATCAATAAGTACTTCTGGATAGCATGATCTTCTTGCTGCCAGTACTGGTGTTCCGGCTGCCAGAGCTTCTAGTACTGCCAGCCCAAATCCTTCATAGCTGGAGAGATGACCAAATATCAATGCATTATTCATGATAATTGGTAAATGATGTTCTAGTACTTCTCCGGTTAATATAACCTTATGTTTTAATTTCCAGTCTTCGATCATTTCTAATATTTTTTCAGCAGATTTTGTCATGGCATGTGCTTTATTGTCCCAGCCTACTTTAAATTCCTTACCAATTAGTACTAACTTCAGATCAGGAAATCTACCTGTGATTTTGCTAAAAGCCTGCAGTAAATTTGGAACATTTTTATTATTTTCAAGACCGCCATAGTAGAGAATATATGGTTTTGTAATTTTGTACATTACTAAAACGCGTCTTACTTCTCTGGTACTTTTACTAATATTATCGGCTCGAAATTTTTCCTGAACTCCAAGATAAATTCGTCTGATTTTAGTTTCATCAAAATTACCCTTATGAATTAATTCGCGTTTGGTAAAATCAGAAATGGTAAAAATAATATCTGCTTTTTTGGCTTTTTTCACATTAAATTGGTAGAAAATGCCTTTGAAAAAGTTAAAAATAGCTCCCTTCTGTGAGTAACTGTTTGTAATCATCGGGGTAATATCATGGACTGCGACAGCTGTTTTTACTTTTCCGATAGGGAGACCGCGTTCAAAGTATGGGGCAAAATATAAGTCGAGTTTGGCCCGGATAATCTTTTTGAGGTAAAAAAATTTAAAGTAAAAAATATTAAAAATATTGGAAAGTCTTTTTTTACCTAAAGAAACAAATTCAATTTGAGGCAATTTTTTGATATTTAAAGCATCAAGATTATCTTTAATATTTCCATAACCAAATAATATCCAGGTATGATTCACATCTTGTACTAGTAATTTGGTTAGTTCACGACCATAATTTCCAATTCCTCTATTAGCATATTGATCAAATAAAAAAGTAACATCAATCCCAATGCGCATAATTATTTTATGATTAAACTTGAGCTTGATTTTACTATGAAATAAGATACGGGGCAATCATCAGCTCCGATAAATTATGATTTACCCCGGCAAATATTGTGAATCCCATATAAATATTCTCCTAAAGTGATTTCCTGATCTTTGATGGAAATGGCGATCTCCTTTCCCACATAGCGATAATGCCAGGGCTCATAATTATAGCCTGTAATAGTTTCTTTACCAAGCGGATATGATTGGACAAAGCCAAAACGATAGGCGTTTGTCTGGAGCCATTGATTTGTCTGATTATCTAGGTATTGACCAGTAGAATTTGAGAAATCAATAGCAGTGCCGAGATAGTGTTCACTATGTCCAGGAAGTGCAGCATAATCTCCGGCATTGGAAGCACCGACTCGATCAGACCAGATATCATAAACGCGTTGTTGTTGGCTAAAGCTTCGCCAGCCGGATTTGATAGCACCTGGCACATTATCATTTTTCATTGCTGCTATCAATTCCAGCAGAGCTGGTTCAATTTCTTTGTTAATGTAAATGCTATAAACCACAGGTGCATCATTTTGCGTAAGTAATATCATTTCTCCAGGGACAAAATCTTCAGTAACTTCAAAATTTTTATCCACTAATGTTAAAAGTGGATTAGTAGTATCTGAAAAGTAATTTTGTGTTAGATCAATTTTTTCACAACTTTGTAGATCACTAAGTGCATAATTAATCTGAAATTGCTCGCTATTAATTGTGGTTCCGGTTTCAGTGAGCGTATTTATTATTTGTGATTGATTTTTGGTGAGATTGGTATCAGGACTATTATGAATAAATTTTGGAATAAATAAGCCAGTGCAAAATGCTAACAACCAATATCCAAACCAAAATGTTAGTTGGTTTTTTATTGAAAAGAAATTATAAGTTTTGGTTTTGCTTGGCTTAGAAATTTTACATGTGTATAATTAAAATCTATTTTAATTTAATTTTACTAAGATGTCTAAAAAAGGTGTATTTGTTTTAGCAGGATTATTAGTTTTGATTATTTGTTTAATCTCTTGCTGTTTAGTTTTTGTTATAGCACTTTCCAGCGATACACAATTATCAGCCAATGAAAGCACGCTTTTGCCTTCCGGGGCTAGGGATCAGACTGTAGCAGTAATTGATTTGGCTGGTACTATTTCTGAAACTCCAGCTACTTCGTCCAGTATTTTAAATACTCAAACTACTGATATGACCTCGGTGGTAATTGATAAATTAGAGCGGGCACGTAAGGATAGTAATGTCAAAGCTGTTTTGATCCGGGTCAATTCACCTGGCGGGGAAGTATATGCTACTAGAAAAATTTATAATAAAATTATTGAGGTAAAAAATGCTAATAAAATAGTTGTAGTTTTGATGGAAAGCCAGGCAGCTTCCGGTGGATATTATGCTTCAGCTCCTGCAGACTGGATAGTCGCTTCGGAGATGACTATGACCGGTAGCATTGGAGTACGTTTTAGCACATATGATATGCAGGAGCTTTACAAAAAGATTGGTGTGAAAGAAGTAAATATTGCCAATACAGAAGGAAAGTTGAAAGTTATGAATGATTTGTCAGAAAATAGTGAAGGTTATAAAGTTATGCAGAGTTTGGCAAATGATTATTATGATAATTTTGTCACTGTAGTTGCAGATGGCCGTAAGATGAGTAAAGAGCAGGTGATCAAAGTAGCTGATGGTAGAATTTATAGTGGTAAACAGGCTTTGAATAATGGATTAATTGATCAGTTGGGTGAATTAAAAGAAGCAGCTGATAAATCAAAAGAATTGGCAAATTTGGACAATCCAAACTTTGTAGTATATCAGGATCAATCAAATGCCTTTTCCATGTACAATGTTTCATTATTAAATCTTCTTGTTCCTGAAGCAAAAATAATCAGTGATAAAATGTCCAATGGTGGCTTATTTGCTTATTATTTGATGAGTTATTAATGCAAGTTACAGCACTGAGATATTTGCCACTACTTAAAAAAGTCGCAATTGATATTGACGGCAAGTATAGTTTTAGTGTATTAGAAGATATTGTTATCAGAGAGAAGATTTTTCAAGGAAAGCAGCTCACTGCTCAAGAGATAATAAATATTAAACAAGAGCTAGAGAGAGAGACTATATATTTTAAGTGTATTGAATTAATTGGTAGAAGACCACATTCAAGCTGGGAAGTAAAACAATACTTGATTAAAAAAGGAATTGATAACGGAATAATTGAACAATTGATTGAGCGTCTAGAGAAAGAGAAACTGATTAGTGATCTTGAGTTTGCAAAGTGGTGGTTACAAAATCGTAGTCAGTTTAAGACTCGCAGTCGTCTTGAACTGCAAAAAGAATTACAGCAAAAAAAAATTGATTCGCAGATTATTGAGCAGGTGATTCAAGAGAATTTTCCTGAAAATGAGGAAATAAAATTATTACAGGAATTAATTGCCAGGCAGGAAAAACGTTTATTGAATAGGGTTACTGATCTTAAGCAAAGAAATAAAAAAATCCAGGATTATTTATTACGTAGAGGTTTTAGTTGGTCAAGCATATCAAAGGCATTTAAAAATTAAATTTTAAATAAAATGATGAAAGAACTAGGAATTAGAATTAAGGCAGCCAGAGAGGAAGCTAAACTTTCTCAACTTCAGGTTGGTGTTGCTTTACGGGTTTCTGATAAAACAATTTCCGGTTATGAATCAGGAAGAATTTGTCCTCCAATTATTAAACTGCAACAGCTGGCTGATTTATTAAAAAAACCAATTACTTTTTTCCTGGGAACAGATCCAAAAGATTACAAAATTTCATCTAGATTACGGGCTGTGGAGATTATGTTGCGTGATATTCGTCGTGAACTTCGTGAAATTAAAGCACTTTCTCAAAAAATTGACTTAGATTAAGATATTTTTTCGAATTTGGCTTGAGTCGTAGAGACTTAGGTGTTAAAATCAATTCTCGTTGAACTATATAAAAATTATGAATACTGAATTATTAAAAATCGTCGAAAAAACTTTTATCAAAAAAGTACAGAAATTTAATGTTGGGGATACCATCAGTGTAAATACAATCGTCCGTGAAGGAGATAAAAATCGTATTCAGATTTTTAAAGGAATAGTGATGGCTATTAAAGGATCTGGTTTACGTCAAATGTTTACAATCAGAAAAATTAGTAGTGGTGTCGGTGTAGAAAAAATTTTTCCGATGAATAGTACAAATATTGAAAGTATCGAAGTACATAAAAAAGGCGATGTACGTCGCGCAAAATTATATTATATGCGAGGCCGTATCGGTAAAAGAGCAATGAAAATAAATGAAAAAGTATTTGATAAATCAGAAATTGAACCTGAATCAGAAACAATTGAAGAAGAAGTGAAAGAAGCATCTACTCAAGAATCACCTGAAATAATTGAAACAAAGGCTGAATAATCCTAAATCTCCAATTACAAATAATCATTTAGAACTGAAATTATTAGCACGCGGTTTTTCGACCGTTGTGGGCATTGATGAAGCAGGTCGAGGTGCTTGGGCTGGTCCGGTTAGTATTGGTTATTATGCAGTAGATCAAACCACCTATTATCTTCCGGGTATTACTGATTCCAAAAAACTGAGTATTAAAAAGCGTGATGAATTTTTTCAGCAATTATTTCCTGCTACTTCTCAAGTACTTTTTGTATCTCCAGATAAGATTGATCAACTAGGAATTTCTCGTGTGATTGAATTGGCGATTTTAGAAATTATGCAACGTTTTGATAATGAAAAGACATTTTTTATAATTGATGGTCAATTTTCTCGAAATTTGGGGTGCAATACAATGAAAATAATTCAAGGAGATGTTAAACATTATGCGATAGCTGCTGCATCAATAATTGCAAAAGTGAGCAGGGATGTTTTAATGAAAAAGCTGGCTCAGGATTATCCTGGATATGGCTTAGAAAACCATGTCGGATATGGTACCAAAGCTCACCAATTGGCATTAGAAAGTCTTGGTGTCTTGTCAATTCATCGTAAAAGTTATCGTCCGATTCAATTATTATTAAATCAATATCAATTACCACGTCAACAAACGAACTGAAGGATTGAAAACAGAAGCAATGGCTGTGGATTTTCTACGAAAGAAAAATTTTCAAATAATTGCCCAGAATTATTTTGTTCCAGGTGGAGAAATTGATATAATTGCCCAGCTTGGAGAAATTATTGTATTTATAGAGGTGAAAAGCTTAAAAAGTGAAGCGTATATTACTCTAGAAGAAACAATTACTCAAAGAAAACGCCGTTATCTGGTAAAAGCATGCCGTATTTGGTTACACCGCAAAAGAATTGAAAATCAGGACTGGAGGATTGATTTTATCGGAATAATATTAGATAATGAGAAACGCATTCAGCGCATTCTCCATCTGGAGAATGCAATTTTTTAGGTAGGGTCTTGTACCATAAAGGTACAGGGCACCAAAAATTTGACTTTTCAAATTATAAGATTTTGAAAAAAAGTCTAAATTTTTTGGGTCGGTAGCTCAATGGTAGAGCAGTCCCGACCAAAAAGTCGGGATTGGTTGCTGAGCGATATTTAAAAATAAAATAGTGGGTCGGTAGCTCAATGGTAGAGCAGTGGCCTTTTAAGCCATTGGTTGCGGGTTCGATCCCCGCCCGACTCACCACTTGATAAAACTTCAAAATAATAAGAATAAATACCAAATTATCTCTATAATTTTTCCAATATTCTCAATAATAAATCTAATATCCAAATTTAATCTATTTTTTGTTTTTATTTTCATTGTGGTGGTTTATAAAAATTGTTATCTTATAAGTGATAATAATTTCCAGAATTGGCTATTAATTCAGAAAAACCACTTAAAAAAAATCGGTTTTATATCGACTTGAATCGTTGGATCGATAAGCTGCCTAAACTGACGCAGAAAGAAGCCAAGGCAGAATCCTTGAGTAAATATTTCATTATTTTTGTTATTTTTTTAATCCTCATTGCTACAGGATATTCTGGTTCGCGTTATATCAAAAGACTACGTGCCGAAGAAACTTGTGGTATTCCTACGATAATCAATGCTGCCAATAGTCCAGTGATTCCTGTAGCCGATGAAAACGGATTAGTGGATTGTACTATATTAAATATTGTGATCGAAAATGGTGGTATTTTGGAAATTCCAAGCGTAGTAACTAATAATGATTCCATAGCTGATGATCATGGAATTGTAATTAAAGCAGCTAATTTTACTGTCGAGCAAGGTGGTAAAGTAGATCTTAAAGGAAAAGGATATTCTGCTGGAGAGCAATTACTTCATCTCGGATCAGGAAAGAGTAGTGAAATTAGTTGTGCAGAAGAAAGTTGTGGAGGAAGTGGAGGTGGTCATGGAGGTGCAGGTGGACGTGGTGATCCTGGTGTATCTAAGGATGCCGGCGATCCAGGGCAAGCATATGGAGATGAATTATCACCTTTAACACTGGGAAGTGGTGGAGGAACAGCTTCTAATGGTGTTGCAGGAGGCGCTGGAGGAAGTGCTTTGAAGTTAGAATTAACAGGTAATTTGATTTTAAATGGTGAATTAGATGGAGATGGTGCTGATGGTAGTATTTTGAATAGTACTGGTGCAGGTGGAGGTGCTGGAGGTAGTATTTGGATTACAGCAAAGGGTTTTAGCGGAAATGGTTTGGTTCATGCTGATGGAGGAAGTGGTGGTCAATCTACTCTTAAAGGAGGAGGAGGAGGTGGTGGACGTATTGCCATGACTTGTACAGAAACTAATTCTTTCTCTGGTATTGTTACAGTTGCACCTGGTCTAGGTGGAGTGAATAATGGACAGGTTGGTTCTAAAATTGGCCCTTCATGTTTTCCAGCTATCCCGACAAATCTTGCACAATTTGAAGTAGCTTCCTTAAATCCTAAAACGATCACCCAATTACAAACTGGACAAGGTTCCCGTTTCACTCAAATGGAATTTGTTTTTAAAGTTGCTGATGTAGAAAATCCTTCTACTTTGGTACCAGAATTGGAAATCAGACAAATTGGTCAGGAATTTACCGGGATACCAACTCATACTGGTACAAGTGTCGCATATACTGGTACGGCTGCAGAAGCGAGAGTAATTGTCAGTGCGCTTTTACAAACCAAAGAATATCATTGGCGTGTCAGAGTGCGTGATGGTTCTGGTCTTCGAAGCGAGTGGGCTTCTTTTGGAGCTAATGCTGAAAATGAAATTGATTTTATTATTCTAGGGAATCCCAATAAATTTATCTGTATTAGTGGTGGCTGCACCTCTGATACATATCAAACTGGAGAAGTAAAGCAGGCTCTTTCTCAACCATTTATTGTTGAAATTCAGGATAGTGTAGGTCATAAAATGCCCGCAACAGTTTTGAATTGGCAAGTTTCATCTGGCAATGGAGTATTAACTACAACAACCGGGACGACTGGTTCTGATTTCTCTAATCAAACGACATATGGTCGGGCACAAACAATTCTTACTTTGGGCGAAACTTCAGGGACAGAAAATAATGTGGTACAAGCATTGAGAGGCGATCTGATCAATAATCCGATGCTTTTTAAAGCAAGTGCTACTTCAGCAGCAATTGATCATTATGTTGTCGAGGCACCTTCGGTAGCCTTAGTTAATACTGATTTTTCACCAGAGGTTGTAATTACTGCTAAGGATTTGTATGAAAATACTGTGACATCTGCCAACAACAATATTAGTTTATTAGCAGTTTTGGCACAAACAGGTTGTCCAACTACATGTAGTAATGGTAATGGAACTTTGACTCCAAGTACTGCCACACTTCAGTCTGGAATAATTACACTTAGCAATATTCAGTATTCGACTGCAGAAGCCATTAAACTGAAAGTCACTGATGGAAGTAAGACAGGCTATTCCGGTATTATAAATGTGGTAAATGAATATGGTAATTGTTTTGGTTTACCCAATGTAGATAGCATAATTCATCTTACAGTTGCTGCCAGTCCCTGGATTTTTCAAGCTAGCTCCGCAAATGGTGGTGTAATTAATTGTAGTAATGTTTCTATTATTGTTGATAGTTCAGCTACAGTTGAATTACGTAGCGAGTCTTCTCTTGGTTTAGGCGTAAACTGGTTAGTAAGAAATCTTGATATTGAAGCTAGTGCACGGGTTTCTTCAGATGATAAAGGGTATTTACCAGGGATTGGTCCTGGCGGATATGGTGGAACTTATTGGGATAATAAAGGTGCCACACATGGAGGTTGGGGGTATGGTAGCCCGAAACAGCCTTATGGTGATGTTTTCGAGCCTATTACGCTTGGAAGTGGTGCCAATACTGCCGGTGCAGGTGCAATTAAAATTGTAGTTCAAGCTGTGAGTGGTACTGGTGGCACATTAAATATCAATGGAGAAATTTCTGCCAGTGTGGCTGCTGCTAGCGCCAATGGTATTAGTACCGGTGCTGGAGGTAGTATCCTAGTAGATACTGAGACTCTTTCTGGAGCGGGCTTGATCAAAGCAAACAGCGGCAATACATATAGAGGCAATGGACTATATACAGCAGATGGGGCACCAGGATCCGGTGGTAGAATTGCCATTTATTATGAAACTGATTCCAGTTCAATTCTTTCTACCGTGGGCATTGATAGTGGAACTCCTAAGGTACAAGCCTTTGGCGGTTCACTGACTACAGCTAGAGGTAGTGCCGGCACGATTTATCTTGAGCATTTAGGGGTAGATACTAGCCATCAAGGCAGATTAACTGTGGATAATGTTGGTGATATTGCCAATACACAGTGGGCTGGTATTATTTCCGGCACATATCATTTTTCTGAAATTAATTTACTCAATTATGGAAATCTAGGTGTTATGGGCGTAGGAAGTAACCTTATAGTTGATAGCACTGAAGTGTTTCAGGGAGATTCTTCTTCATATTTGAATATATTTGGCAAAATTTCTTTGCCTGATACGATCACAATACAGAAGATGTTGGTAAATATTTATGGTGCAATTTATTCTGTCGTAGATGGCTATAATACCTCAAATATGAATATTACTATTGATTCCACTGGAGATTTGAGATTGGCAGCAAATGCCTGGGGTAGTATAGCAGGTAATTATGCTTTAGATTCTTTAATAGTTAAAGCAGGAGCAATAGTATATTTGGATAGTTATGTAAATAGTAATACTTGTAATCCGGTAAATTTATCTGGCTGTGAAGATGATTATGGAATTACATTACGGGTAAATGATTTAACTGTAGAAAATACAGCTCTTATTACTGCTGATGGAACTGGATATGGCTCAAACTCAGGGAAAGGTACTGGAACAAATGCCAATTGGGATGGATATGGTAGTGGAGCAGCATATGGCGGATACGGTTCTGGAACTACCGGAGCTTATGGTCTTCCTAACGGTGATGTGTTTTTACCTAAGCTACTGGGAAGTGGTGGTGGAGGTGAGGCAGGAAGAGGTGGTGGCTCAATCTATTTAAAAGTAAATAATTCATTAATTAATTCCGGTGTAATTTCATCTGGAGCAAACTCCTCATGGCATGGTGGTGGCGGTAGTGGAGGTAGTATTCTGATCTGGACAAATGTTTTAGCAGATAGTATTTCACATACCGGAATTATTTCGACAAATGGATATAACAATGGTGGTGGTGGTGGTAGGATAGGTATTTATTATCAGTCGACAGAAAATTTTTTAATTAATGTCGATCACATTCAATCTCGCGGAGCCGGAGGTGGTCCAGGTACTGTTTATGTTGAACAAATTACCAACGAACAGACTACTCTTAATGATATACACAAAGATGGATCACTTTTTTCTGATAATAATGGAAACAATGCCCTTTCAGCAGGACTAATTACAGATAGTTATCACTTTAACGAAATTCATCTGACCAGATATGGTCATCTTACTGTAATGGGGTCTGGAAGTACGCTTACTGTTTCAGATGATAATAGCATTTATGGTGATAATACTTTTCCTGATCTTACTACTGAAGGTACTTTTATCGGTCCTGATTCAGGAGTACTCGTCCTTGATGGGATAGATTTGGGTTTAAAAGGAGCATATTATCTTGGCAGTGATAATAGTGCTTCTGATGTAACAATTGGGGATGTATATAAAGGCGGTTTGACACTATATGCCAATAACTGGTCGAATGCTGGGCATTATTATTTTGGGGATTTGGATGTTACCTCAAAGGCTAAAGTGACTACTATAAGTTATGATGATCCTACGAATGATGCTTGGCAGGTTTCAATCAATGATAAAATTGTAAAAATCGAAGCAAATAATATTACTTCAGCTGCTGCATCTATCATTACAGCAGATGGTAGTGGCTACATTATTGGACCAGGTGGAGTGAGTGACTGTAATAATACTGGAAGAGGGGCAAGCTATAGTGGCTGGGGCTCTTATGCACAAGTAGTATATGGGAATGTGTATGAGCCAAGAAGTCTAGGAAGCGATTGTAGCAATGGAACACACGGAGCAGGTGGTGCAATGGAAATAATTGCCAACCAAACATTTGTTTGGGATGGTGCAATTACTTCAAATGGTATCGGCTACGTATCTACTGGTGGATCGATATATATCAGAGCAAATGCATTGAGTGGATCAGGCGTTGGAAATATCCAATTAAATGGTGTAGGTTGGTCATCTGGCGGAAGAGGTGCCATATATTATGTGACAAATACTGGATTTGTATTTAATAATTCTACGTTACACTCGACTGGATATAGTCCAGGCACAATTTATGTAGAACAACTGCCATCTTTCTATTCTCCAATTCAAAAAAGAGGCACCTTATATGTAGATAATGCAAATAGTAATGGTTCAGCAGCAAGGCTGCAAGTGGATAGTTATCAATTTGGTAAAGTAGTGCTGACTCGTTATGGACATCTGATTGTGATGGGACAATCAGGTAGCCTTACTATTACTGATAGTACAGGTATGACAGGTGATGCTACCATTTCAAATCTGACAGTGGAAGGATCATTTTTCGGTCCGTCCAGTTTGACGATCGAAGGTGTGACTTTAGTGATACCCGGAGCTTTCAATTTTGGTTCTGATAATACGCAGTCTTCATTAACAATTGGCGGAAATTTGAATGGAGGACTGACACTTATGGCAAATAACTGGTCAAATCAGGGAAACTATGATCTTGGTGATGTTTTCGTAACTGCCAAAGGGCTTATGACCTTAGTGGGTTATGATGATGGTGATACAAATTATCCTGATAATTCGGGTCAAGGAGATGATGATCGTGGAGTTTATTTGAATTTACAAAATCTAAATGTTGCTGCAAATGGTGTAATTAGTTCTGTAGCTCAGGGATATTATGAAAAAGGTCCTGGTCGACTAAGTAGCTATGGTGGTTGGACAGCATCTAATGTAAACCCATATGGAAGCGTGTATTTGCCAATTCATTTAGGAAGCTCAGGTTCTCATAGCAATAAAGGTGGTGGTGCGATAAAAATTGATATCGCAAATGAATTAAATCTAAATGGAACTATTGATGTAAGTGCTGGAAATACTGGAGGATGTGGTGTCTGGGCTGGTAGTGGGGGCAGTCTTTTAATAAAAACGAACCAACTTAGTGGAGCTGGAACGATGCAGTCAAATGGAGGTACAGGGAGTGGGAACTGGAATTTTGGATGTTGGGCAGGATATTCTGGGTCGGGGGGTAGAGTCGCTGTCTATTATGTAAATGACAGTAGTGATCTAATTTCTACACTGGGGACTACAGGACCGAAAATTACTGCTTATGGTGGTACTGGAGACGGTAATAACGGGACTTATCCAGGAGGAGCTGGTACTGTTTATATTGAAAAATTGAATAGTTTTGATACTGCAGTACAGAAAAATGGGTTATTATTTATTGATAATCGAAATACTGCAGGTCCAGCAGCTGGATTGCCTACTGATACGTACACTTTTGAACAGATTTCTTTGATGAGGAATGGCCACCTTACTGTGATGGGCAGTGGCAGTGTTGTGAATGTAACTTCAAGTGCTGGAGTGATCGGGGATGATACTTTATCGAATTTAGCAATTGAAGGCACGTTATCAGCGCCTAGTATTTTTGAAATCAATGGCTATACATTAGTATCAAAAGGAAGATTGAATTTCGGAAGTGATAATTCTCAATCAACTCTCACCATAGGTGGCGAAAAAAATGGTGGACTCAAACTATATGCCAATACATGGAATTACAATAATTCAACGCCTTATATTTTTGGAGATGTGACGATTAGCCCAAAAGGGCTTTTGACAGAAGTTTCTTATGATAGTGGTGATACAAATTGGGACAATGATTATGGGTTATATCTTGATGTATCAAATTTAAATCTTCAAACAGGCGGAAAAATCAATCTAGATGCTTCGGGTTATACTGCTGAAAGAGGTAAAGGTAATGCTTGGGGCGCAAGCTATGGTGGTTATGGCGCAGGTGGAGCACCTTATGGTAGTTATTTACAACCAATAGATCTTGGTAGTGGTGCAAAGGATTGTGCAACTGGTGGAGGGGCTTTGAAACTTACTGTAAGTAATACTTTGACAGTAGATGGAGATATCACTGCAAATGGTAGCGGTTGTGGTTGGGGCGGTGGATCTGGGGGTAGTGTTTATCTGGATACTGATATTTTGATAGGTTCTGGTCTCATTACTGCAAATGGTGCATCAGGTAACCGTTATTGGGCCGGATCTGGTGGTAGAGTTGCTATATATTACAAGACAGATCAGAGTAATATTCTCAATCAAATCAAAGTAACCTATCCCAAGGTGCAAGCATATGGCAGTTCTGCTTCAGGGGATTTCTATAATCATGGCGCTGGGCCAGGTACTATTTATGTAGAACAAAAAGAAACAGATGTAGCTGGGCAAGGAAGTATGTTTATATTTAACAATTCTTATGGGTATCTGGGGAATTATATAATTTCATATGGTCCTGATCTTGAAGCAAAAGATTATAATTTTAGAGAATTGTATATTGATAAAGGTGCAAAGATAAGAATAAAAGGTGATACAACTATTTTTCCTCGTAATTTTGTGGGTGAAAAATATAAACAGCCAGAAGTATCAGCGGACATGCTTGCTTTATGGCATATGGATGAAACTGAAAATGGGACTTGCTCAGATGATGCAAAAGATGCATGCGATAGCACAGGTCTTGGACATAATGCAACTTCAGTTGGTACAACAATAATCGATGGAAGATTCGGAAAGGCACGTAGCTCAACTGCAGGTTCGAATTATTTGAGTTTTAATTCAGTTACATTACCATCCAGTTATACTATTGCATTTTGGAAGGAATTTCCATTGCCTGTAACTTCACAGGGCTGGAGATCTATCATACGATCGAATGAGAATACTCATGCTCATATAGTTGTTGATTCCTCAGGCTATTTAGGAATATTTAATAATGCATTTTATTCTACTGGTTACAATGTAAATTCACTTACTGGTTGGCATCACATTACAGCAGTAGCTTCTGGTACAACAACTAAGTTTTATGTAAATTTTCAACTCGTTGGCACAGCAAATACAATAGAAACTGGTGCAATAAGTGGCATTGGAAATAATCCTATTCTTGGGCTTCAAAACTCTGGTGGGATTGATGAGGTGGCAATATTCAATAAAGAGTTATCTCAATTAGAAATTATTCAAGCTTATGGTTCAAATGATTATGTAGCTTCAATAATAAATGATAATAGTACAAAAAATCGGGGTTCAGTGATAAATGTCTCAGATAGCTTCTTTTTAGGACAGACGTCATTTTTAGATGGAAATGCGCAAGGATTTTCCAGTCAAAATGGTTCAGGAAAAGGGTTGGATGGAACAGGTTCATCCGGTGGAGGTGGAGGTGCACACGGAGGAGCTGGAGGAGTAGGTGGACCAGATGGGATTATTCAGACAAATCCTACTGCTGGTGGATTAGTTTATGATTCTGCTGTTAAACCAGTAGGTCTGGGAAGTGGAGGCGGTCTTGGTGCCACAGGAGCCTTGGGCGGTACTGGAGGCGGAGCATTTTCCGTGATTAGCGATGGCACTGTGAATATAAATGGTAAAATTCAGATGAATGCTACTAATGGTGCAGCCGCAAGTCCAGGTGCTGGAGGAGGTGCTGGTGGTAGTATTTATCTGGAAGGAAGTGAAGTAAACATTAGTTCTACAGGTATTCTGGAAGCTAAAGGCGGTAACGGAGGAAGTGATGGAACCAATCAAGTTGGAGGAGGAGGAGGAGGAGGAATAATTGTTTTTGGATATCGGAGTACTATTAATAATTTAGGAACAGTATCTAAAAATGAAGGTACAGGTTATCAAGCTGGAGGTACCGGAGTATTTGGACAATTTGGTGTACCGACTATTCAAAGTGAAAATCAGCATAAGAAAAATGATGACACAATTTCAGTTGGACAAGTCATAAATGAGAAAGCAGTAAAATTCAAATTTAATGTTTCTGATCCTGATGCAAGTGATACATTGACACCACAAGTGGAGATTGTGATCGCTGGTGATAATTCTGTTTTTAATGTTACCAATCTTCAGACAGGTCAAACAGTAGCCTGGTCAGGTGGTGGTACACCGGTAAATTTGGAAGTATTAGTGGAAAATACAGTTACTGCTGAGGATACAAATAGTAAATCAAAATCAAATGTACTGGGAATTTCTTCTGATCAATTAGTATTTGGCGGTCAATACAAGTGGCGAGGCCGGGTGATTGATGGGAGTGGTGTAGCTTCTGGCTGGATTGATTTTGGCAGTAATGGTGATGCTACTGATTTCGCTATGGCAACAGTATCCTGTGGTGATAATAATGCTTCAGGAATGGAACAATGTGATGGGACAGATTTGAAAGGTGCAAGTTGTAATAGTTTAGGATATGATACCGGGACATTATCTTGTACCAATTCTTGTACATATACAGGTTGTTCCAATTATCAGTGTGGTAATGGTATTCTCGAGCCAGGGAATAGTGAACAATGTGATGGTTTGGATTTAGGTATTCTAACTTGCAACAATTTTGATAATTTTGATGGTGGTTTCTTAAGTTGTAATAATTCTTGTCAAGTAGAGACTACGAATTGTAGTAAGTCACCTGTATGTGGTAATAACTTATTGGAATCTGGTGAACAATGTGATGGAAATGTAATTGTCGGAGGCTTTTGTAATGATGCCTGTCAGATTGAACTTTATCCAACTGTCACAGTGACACCTACTCCAGTAAATACTCAGGCTCCAGGTGAGACACCAATTGTGACAATTAACCCTGAAGTAACAGGCACAATTTCTCCAGTAGTAAGCTCGATTACACCTACTCAAGGACTAATCTTGACTCCAGTTCCTACTCAACCCTTGAGTTGTGGAAATGGAATTATTGATTCCGGTGAACAATGTGATGGCATAGAAATGGATCAATATACTTGTCAATCATTAGGTTTTGATACTGGTACATTGACTTGTAATGAACAATGTAACCTAGATACTACGTTATGTTCCAGCGGTCCTAAATGTGGCAATGGTATTATCGAACCAGGAGAACAATGTGATGGTTCTAATGATGGTAAGTCATGTAAGGATTTCACTGGTTTTGAGTCCGGCAAATTGTCTTGCAATAATCAATGTAAGTTTGAAGTTGATCAATGTTTAACAACTCTCCCTGAAACTGGAAAAGCAGCAGTAATTCTTGCGAATGTGGTGAAGGTGATTATGTTACTGCCAGAAGCTGGATTTATTTTTACCAATCTCTATGCGATTCCCTGGCTGAAAGATCGTAAAAAAAGCAAGTCCTGGGGTATTGTCTATGATAAATTAACTCAAAAACCAATTTTATTTGCTTCAGTAAAATTATATTTAGGCGAGAAAATGTTACGTGAGAAAGTGACTGATCTTGATGGAAAGTTTGGCTTTTTAATTGATTATGGCAAATATACCATAATTATTGATCATCCTGGTTACAATACTTATCAGCATACTTTTAATTATTCTGATAAAGAGGGTTCAGTTGGCGAAAACGTTGCTTTAATTAGAAGGGCTACTGAGAGTAGTAATGATTTAGTTGTCAAAAAAACCTGGAAAGAAAAGTTGCAATATAAATTACATCAATTAAATCAAATTATTTTAATTGCCGGCTTGCTTTTTTCAATCTCGATAACAGCTTTAAATCCAATTACATTTAATTTTGTAGTGGTTGCATTTTATGCAGTGGAATTAATTATTTATTATTTTTTAACCCGTAAAAAACAGGAATGGGGAGTGGTGCAAACTAGTAAAGGACAAAGGATTCAGGGAGCATTTGTAAGATTATTCAGTATTGAAGAAGAACGCCAATTAGATGTGATCATGACAGATGAACAAGGACGGTTCCGTTTTGATGCCAAAAATGCTGAATATTTGATTAGCGTTGCTGCTGATGGTTATAAATTTCCTGCAGTGAGGCAACATAAAAAAGACTTAATTACAGAAAGAAGTGGTGCTCAGTATCTTAAAGTGAAGGTTAGTAACGGCAAAATGGCACAAATGACAATTTATCTTGATACGCTTCATGCGACAGTAGCTCGGGATGTCAAGAAAAAAGCATTCTATGAGCAACAGGAAGCCAAATTAAATCAAACTAAACCTCATGATGCTAAGAAAATTGCCTTCTATCAGAAAGGTCATCTCAAGATCGTACCAATTCATGATGTAAAAAAGCCAGCATTTTATCAGAAAGTTTTGGCAAAAATGGTAAAGATACGAGATATTAGTAAAAAGGCATTTTATCAGAAAACCAAAACTGATAAATAAATGGTGAAAAAATGGAATCCGGAATCCGGAATCCGGAATCTGGAATTTGAAGTTGAAGTTAGGGATTTGTTTTTCATATTTTAATTACTGGTAATTCCCCCCAATTGGTTGTAAACCTTCGAGATTTTGATTCTGAACGCATGGACCATTTTCGTTCTACCCCTCTTGATGCCAGGAACACAGCATTGTGACCAATTTTATGATTGATCAAGTCCACTGTTTGCATAATTTTTTTTTCATGCTGGCGTGTTACTTCTTTATTGGGGTAAGTGAGATCATATTGGAGATGAGTATCAGGTTCAATACCAAGCAGCATGACGCCGGCTTTTTTGTAAGCATAATGGGGTTTAAAAATATGCTGTAAACCATGCAGGGCGGCTTTGGTGACGAGTGGGGTAAAGCTACTGGGATAAGGGATTTTAACAATAGTAGAATTTGAATATTGGGGAGTATTTGTTTTATGGCGATTAGTGAGAATAAAAATTAGCACATAATGAGCGACACTGTGCTGCCGGCGTAGTTTGATACAGGCTTGTTCACAGTAGGATGTGACGGCTTCCTGTAAGTTGATCAGGGCAGTGACATCATGGGAAAAAGAACGCGTGCTGGCAATATTCTTTTTGGCAGAAGGAGCATGATTTAATGGTAAACAACTAATGCCATTCAATTCTAAAATAGTCCGTTGTCCTTGGACAGTCATTTGTGTTTTGATAAAGCGATTGTCAAAACGTTTGAGGTCAAGAGCTGTAGTGACATTGCGGTTATTTAAATACTTTGTATGCTGTCTGCCGACACCCCAAACATCATTGACAGGAAGTCTCGCCAGAAGTTGATTAGTATCTGCCTCAGTGAGCTTAGTAAAATCAAGGACGCCTTGAAATTCCGGATTTTTTTTCGCCAATTTAGCGCCAGCTTTGGCTAGAGTTTTGGTCGGGGCGATGCCAATACTGACCGGAACTCCAATCCATTGTAGAATTGTTTTCCGGATTTGCCAGCCCAATTCTTGCCAATTATTTACTGGTAAATTAGATAATTCCAGAAAAGATTCATCAATGGAATAAACTTCAATTGCTTCTGAAAATAGCCGTAATACTTGGATAATTCGTTGTGAAATGTCGCCGTATAGGACATAGTTAGAAGAAAAAACTTTGATATTATGTAATTTGACGAGGTCGCGCATTTTGAAAATCGGAACGCCCATAGGTATGCCAAGCTTTTTCACTTCTTCAGAGCGGGCGACGATACAGCCGTCATTGTTCGAAAGCACAACGATGGGTTTGCCCTGCAGTCGTGGTTGAAAGACCCGTTCACAAGACGCATAAAAATTGTTACAATCAACAAGAGCGAAAATTTTTGATTTTGGATGATAATTGAATGTATACTGCATGGTATACGTAGTATACTATGAAAAATTATAAATTATAAGTGATAAATTATAATTTAACGAAAAGCTACTCCACAACAGATTGCTTTAGCTGTCTGTTGGTGGAGGCGGATGGTAAAAACAAAGCATTCATCATTCATAATTCATAATTTATAATTATTTCAACCGTGTGCGGACGCTTTGGGTTAGAATTTGATGATGATTTTTATCCGAGATTTAATATTGGAAATATTTTGTATGATTTTGCGTCACGTTACAATATTGCTCCTGGTCAGCTGGCACCGGTGATTGTAAGAGATGATAATCGGAACTCGGAACTCGGAACTCGAAACTCGAGAAAGGTCAGCGAGTTACGAGTTACGAGTTACGAACTTCCGGTGCCGATCATCTGGCACTGAACTCTGTCAAACTCATGCGCTGGGGCCTCGTTCCCTTTTGGGCTAAAGACGAAAAGATTGGTTATAAAATGATTAATGCCCGGGCGGAAACGATTTCGGAAAAACCTGCTTATCGTGCAGCTTTTAAAGCGAGACGTGCCTTGATTCCGGCGAGCAATTTCTATGAATGGCAAAAAACTGCTGATCTGAAAACTCCATTTAATATCAAACTGGTTACTGCTAAATATTTCTCTTTTGCCGGACTTTATGAAAGCTGGAAGGCGCATGAAGGGGTTGATTTACAAACATTTACTATCATTACGAAACCTGCAAATACTGCAATTAGCAAGATCCATGACAGGATGCCAGTGATTCTTGATACTGATGAAGAAGCTGAGTGGCTGAAAAATGATGATCCAAAATTTTTACAAACAATTCTCAGATCTGAATTAAATGCTAAACTAGAAATTTATCCCATATCTGAAGCCATTAATTCTCCCCAAAACGACTACCCTGGATTGGTGGAGAAAATTATGACTAAATAGCATAAGGAAACGTAGTTCGCATTTCGCATATTGCATTTTGGAAAGAAGCAAATATCAATTTTCTTGACAATACTCTCCCTTAAATTATAATTTTTTATGCGACATGCGACATGCGACATGCGACATGCGACATGCGACATGCGACATGCGACATGCGA
>JBAXHO010000028.1:0-23185 GCA_037138855.1 bacterium | reverse complement strand
CATCACTATTACCTTTTCAGCGAAATTAGCAACGCGAAATTACCATTATCCCTAATAAAACGCTTTTCTTAATTGCTTCATTTACATATTCAACACATCCAGGATTATTGGCACACTTAGAAGTTAATGCAGTAAATATTATATTACTATTTCTTACAACTTCGAATACTCCTGCTAATCCACCCGTGAAAAATATCATTCTTAATCCGTTTGCGAGCAGATTTTGTGCTAAATTTCCAGCCTGATCTCTTGGAATCTCATTTTCATGACTCATTAATTATATAACTATAGGGCAATATTAACATGTTAAGCATTATTTTTCAACAAACTATTATTTAAAAAGTATATCCCCCTCTACTTATAATCACTCCTCGCCCCAATTGTCACTTTGATCGTTTGATTCTCACCATTTCTGAGAATTGCGAGCGAGACAGTATCACCAATATTGGACTTCTGGATCAGATCGAGGAGGGCATAGTCCTGCAGAGATTTGTCATTGAATTGGATGACGATATCGCCCACTCTTAGTCCAGCTTTTTCGGCGGGTGAGGCTGCGATTACCTTGGTAATTTGATCACCAATTGTCGATTCATTATTGAAGAAAACTAATCTGCGATTATACTCAATACCCATAAATGGAATTCTGAAATCGCCATATTTATTTAATTCAGCAATTCTACTTTTGACACGATTGATGGGTAGAGCAAAAGAAAGGTTTTCTGCTCCGGAAATAGTCGCAAAATTGATGCCAATTACTTCACCACGGGAATTAAGTAATGGTCCGCCAGAATTACCGGGATTAATCGCGGCATCAGTCTGAATTACATCGGAAAAAGTCCGGGTACTAAAAGCATAATCGACACCGACGTTGACATCACGATTTAGACCACTAATGCTACCGACTGTTACAGTACTAGACAAATCGCCTAGCGGATTACCAATGGCAATGACAGTTTGGCCCACTTTCAAATTATCTGAATCACCTAGCGGTACAGTCGCTAATTTATCTTTATTAATTTTCACAATTGCAATGTCATTAACTTCATCCCGGTAGATTTTTTCTACAGGAATAGTTTCTTTAACATTAGGAATAGCGACATAATAATTGGCATCGACCATATTGGAAACCACATGCTGATTGGTAATAATGAGACCGTTCGCAGTAATCACAAACCCGGAACCGATAATTTGATCAGCCGCTGTCGAATTACCTTTGATGCCAATGCCAACTACAGCAGGACTAGCCTGATCTACTACATTCACGACAACTTTTTCAGTATCACTGACGACAATTTCTCCTTTATTATCAAGAATATTATATTGATAATTCCCCTCACCTTGAGTGGAAGTTTGGACATCAGCATTTTTACAATTTAATTTATTCCAAATTGTCGAATCAGCTTTGACAGTTTTACACAATACACCTTGCGCATGTCCACCATACCATAAGAAAGCACCAGTTAAACTAACCAGAAAACAACAAATAAATACTAGCAATAATAAAAATAGAAAAATTTTTAACTTACCTCGTTTGGGCTTTTTATTGACAATTGCTTCAATTTTTTGCACCTGTTCCTGATTGTTCATTTTGGGAATAGTAAAAAGTAGAACTAAGTTATAACGTGATGAAGAGAAGCGAAATTACGAGAAAAAAGTTAAAAGTTAAAAGTTAGAAGTTAAGAGTTAGGAATCTAGGAATCTAGGAATCTAGGAATCTAGGAATCTAGGAATCTAGGAATCTAGAAGAATTATAAAAATAGAATATTACCAATTGCAACTTTGTAATTAGTATCTATAATTCATAATTCATAATTTTTTACTAGATACCAGCTACTAGATATTTTTTACTTTTTTACCTGCTACTTGATACTTGATACTTTCTTTCTGCGATAAAGATTGTATCCGAAACCGATCGCAATAACTGATAGTGGTACCAAGGCGGTCACTACTGCCCGGATCGCAAGCTTGGCTGCACTGGATTGGGGAGTAATCGGTCTGGTGACGATACTTTTGCTGCGCAGACCAAGTAGGGCATCATTACCGGATAACCAATCGATCAGATTAATAAAAAGAACTGGATTCTGTTCATTACCAGTATAAAAACTATCAGTAATGAAATCACTATCACCAACCAGAATAATTTTTGCTTTATCTGACTGATCATAACGTGGAAAATCTTTGGGACGCTTATCTTCACTTGGAGTTTTCAAGGCGGGAATATCCTTACCTTGATAGAAACTTGTAAAACTGCCATCTACCATACCGGCAATGGTGTATTGTTTACGATCCTTGGAAACAGTGAAGTTCTGGGGATAAATATTGACTGTATCGTCAGATAAATCCCAGGCATAATTCGTAGTTTGAATTAATTTAGTAAACTTTTGATTACTGCCCAACTCAAATTCGCGCACGGAGCTAGTCCAGAAGAAAGTCGCAGCAGTCAAATCTGCTAGTACAGGAATCTGATGATTGATATTATCAGTTTGGGCTAATACCCAATATGGATATGTGATCATACCATTGACAGGTGTAAATGACTCATCCATCAGAACATTGGCAGTTTCCTCTAAGCCATAACGTTGTAAAAAAGTATTTAACTTGGTAGTGACGTTTTTAGTAAGAGTATAACTAGTAAGATTATTGGTATAGCTTTCACCCAGTACCAAAACTTTACCACCCTGCATCAAATACTGATCCAGTTCGAAAAGATCACGATCCGAAAATTCTGTTTGCGGATCAACAATTACTAATGCTTTAACGGTACTGGCATCAAGTGGCTGACCGGCAGAAAAATCGACACTGACTACTTTATATTGTGTTTTTAAATAACCGCCAATTTGAGTAATATCAGTATCCAGGGATTTTTCACTATGACCAGTCAAAAATCCCACTGTCGGTAAATCAGTGTTAACAAGTTTATTGATCTTCGAAGTTAAATCATATTCAATAGTATTTTCATTAATAAAAACGATCGCATCCTTCGTTTCTTTGTAAGTCAAAGCAATACCAAAATAACCTTGAGCAACTTCAGTTTTATCAGCAGTTCTGGAAAGAAAAGGTTTTTCATATAGTCCTGCTGCTGCTGCATCAGTTTTAAAACTATCTTTATTGGGATCTTTGATATCCAGAGTAATTTTTCCTTTACCAAAACGGTCATACTCATTTAACAAATCAACAATATTCTGTCTGATCGGAAGAAATTCACTAGGCATATTGCTGGACATATATACATCAAGTTTTACTTTATCATCCAATTTACCGAGTAAGGATTTCGTCTCTTTATCCAAACTATAACTTTTATTCTCAGTCAGATCAATCCGATAAAAAAACCTTTGGGATAAAATATTGATTCCAAATAATACCAAGATCAAAACTAAAATTCTCACTAATGTAAATGAGGATAATTTCCAGGAAATACTTTTCGCCTTATTAACAGAATTAACGAAAGTAACTTTAGGCAGAGTTGGTTTTTTTAATTTAAATTTCATAACCCTTTTTTCTTAATCCGTAAAATACTTTTAAAAGTGAAATAAAACATTAAAAGAAGAATTGAAAAATAATAAAGAATATCACGGGTATCAATGACTCCTTTAGCGATCCCATCAAAATGTGATTTCAACGACAAAGCATTAAAGAAACTACGCATTCCCTGAGGCAACAGTTGTAAAAAGGCATCCATCCCAATGACGTAAAGTATCGCGATCAAAGTCACTGTAAGCAGAAATGCTGCTACCTGACTGGTACTATTGATGGAAATAAATTGTCCTAGAGCGACATAACTGGCTGATAAAATAAATAATCCTAAATATCCGGCCACTATCAAACCATTATTTGGTTGTCCAATCACATTTAAGATAATTGGGATTGGTAATGTAGCCAAGATAATAACTAGACATAAGAATAAATTAGCAAAAAATTTGGCTAAAAGAATTTGTAAGCTAGATAAAGGTAAAGTAGAAAGAATTTCGTAAGTACCACTTTGGCGTTCCTCGGCGAAGCTGCGCATCGTGATTGCTGGCACTACAATTACTAAAACCAAAGAAGCAGTATTAAAAACACTGCGCATATCTGCTTGTGAAGTGACAAAAATATCTTTGGCAAAAGCGATACCCACTACAATTGTAAAAAAACTGATTACAATGTAAGCCACCGGTGAAGTAAAGGCATCCTTCAACTCCTTGAGCATCAGAATCAAAATATTTCTTGCATTAGCTTGATAGTTTTTCATTTAGTAATTTCCTTAAATAAAGATTCCATACTTTGTTTTTCTGTATAAAGTTCAGTCAGCTCCCATTTATTTTTGACAACGGTACGAAAAATTTCCCGAGAAGCTAATTCCGGATCTACACAACTGACAGATATTAAATTAAATCCCTTGCCATTATTATTACTTTCAAGCTCTGAAATATTCTTGTTTTTTTGCAACTGGATTTTCATTTCTTTCAAAGGAGCATTTGTCTTTACTTTGACAATAGCGTGCTTCAAATGCTTTGACATCAAGTCTTTACCAGTACCAGAAGCAGCAATTTTACCTTTATTAATAATGACTACTTTATCGGCAATATCTGAAACTTCACTTAAAATATGGGAACTAAACAAAATTGTCTTATTTTTAGCAATTTTTTTTATCAAACTAATAATTTCTTCTTTTTGAATTGGATCAAGCCCAGTGGTTGGTTCATCTAAAATCAAGTAGCGGACATCACCAATTAAGGCTTTGGCGAGTCCCACCCGCTGTCGATATCCTTTGGAAAGATTGGCAATATTTTCATTTAAACGCTCTGTTAGTCCAGTAGCTTTGACAATTTTTTGTAAACTATCAATCCGGACATTGCCTTTTAATTTTGCAGCAAATAAGAGAAATTCATCAACGCGCATTTCACCATATAAAGGATTATTCTCCGGTAAATAGCCGACCTGTTTAATAATATTCACAAAATCACTGTGCAGCGCTTTATCTTCATAAAGTACTTCGCCAGCATCAGCCTCAAGAAACCCAGTCATGATCCGCATCGTCGTAGTTTTACCAGCACCATTCGGCCCAAGAAAACCAGCGATTTCGCCAGTATTGACTGAAAAGGAAACCTCATCAAGTGCAGGAGTTTCAGAGAATTGTTTAGAAATGTTTTTGACGGTAATCATCGTATTATTTGTAATTTCAGGTAAGCCCAAAGATTAATATACCGCATCAACATCAAAATTGGCAAGGAAAAATTAATTGGAAACTGGAAACTGGAAACTGGAAACTGGAAACTGGAAACTGGAAACTGGAAAAAAAATTAAAACGAAATACTACTAATGTCAAGTTGCCAACATGTCATTCCGGAAGTTAGATTTTCTTAGCCTAAGCTTAGAAAATCTTGCTGTCCGGAATCTACCGATATACTACATTGTATCATCCGAATTCCGATCACCGGACACCGCATGCCGTTTCCTCCGCCAAAATATAATTCCTCCCAATGTTAGCGAAAATCCTGAAATTGACAAACCACAATAAGCAGCAGCAGGAGTCATTAACCAATCAGAAAAAGATAATGATTCTGCTTCTCCCGTTTGTGGTAATGGTAATTTTCCAGAAGGAAAGGGCGTTTTCTTTACTATCAGAGATGCTGTTGGTCGAATACTAGTGACTGCTTCGGTAGGTAAATAAAGAATATCAGTAACTGAAGTAGGAGAGGGAATAAGACTAGTATAAATAATAGTAGCCGACAATGTTGGCGTCAGACTCGGAGCAATTGCATAACAATTGCTATAATTAAAAGTACAATCAGCATGACAACTGAGATTGCCAGCAGGAAAACCAAAATCCCAACAAGTCTTACCAGCTAGAGCTGAGCCATCACAATGTTCGCCGATATCAAGATGATTATTACCGCAAAATTGATTTACCACCAAAACAGCAGTATCAGTAGTACCAAGTGTCTCCGGCCGGGAATTATATTCAGAAACTAATGTCAAAGCACTTTTGGCAATAAATGCACCTGCCAAAACTACCATGACCGATAAAATCACAAAACCAAACAAACGAATTTTACTAAAACCCCAAGACATAATTCTATAATTTTTTAAATGCAAAATTCCTCAGTTTCTTTTCCCTAAAAACTCAACCGCTTCACAATTTCCCAACTCTTTTCATCCACCACTTTAATTTCATTTGTGGCAATAATATATATTGAATTATTGATATAGAGCGATCTTTGAGCATTAATTTCCGGAACCAGTTTCTTCAAAGTTAATTTATTTCCCTGATAGGAATAAATGTATGCCGAACTGCCTGTAGGAATTACAAAAACCTGATTTTCAGGATCAATTAAAAATGCATGATGACTTTGCTGGATTGCTGTCCAAAATTCAGAAATGATCACTTTATCCAATTCTCGCGGGCTGGCAGGATCGCTTACATCATAAAGAGCTACTTTTACTTTGCTATCTTCCTGTCCGACACCAAGTACCAGATTTTTATTAATTTGGTGTAAAAAGGAAGAATAGCCAGGAATCTTTAGTTCACCAACTTTCTGAGGATTTTTGGGATTTGATAAATCCATTACATAAAAAGGATCAATTTGTTTAAAGGTAACCACATAAGCTTGATCACCCATAAAGCGCACCCCAAATATCTTTTCTCCCAGACCATAATCGAGAATTGCACCGACCTGCTTTAGATCCTGATTGAGCACATATAAATCATTAAAAGTTTCCCCGTTACCTAACCAATTACTTGAAGAAGTCGCCACTCTCAGATAATTATTACTTTCATCCAAACTAAATTGATTTAATAAACTGCCTGGTACTTTACCAACAGCCACTTGCTGTAATCCGGCTAATTTTACTTTGACAATCCCGGTTGCTGAAAATTCCCGTTTATGATTATCAAAAAACTGAGTTGCTGCTGTCGTCGTATTTTCCAATAAAATTTCTTTTGCTTCTGCAGTCAAAGTGTTTTGATAATTATTCAAAATTGTCTGGAATTCTAAGGATTTCGCTTCTTTGCTTAAATCATAACCATTGACTTTTTTAATTTGCGCTACCACTTCAGCTGGATACAAACCATTACCACTTGTTAAAAAATCATAGGTTAATTGGGTATTATCTGGATAAATGCCATAAGCAATAAAAAGATTTTCTGAATTTAAATAAATTGTCGTCGTACCGCTACCACCCAAAAATGAAAGTTTGTCCTCGATAGCCCCGGTCTGATAGTTAAGCTTTAAAACTGAATACGTCGCAATATTTTCACTCGAAACTGTAGGATAATAAAGATCTGTGCAACGAATCTCCAGATTTTTTGCTAGAGGAATGGCACATTTCGCAAAATTACTATTAATATTATTGGTCTGTACAATCAGATAAAGTGATTCTGCTATTCTTCTGGCATCGACAATTGACGTACTGGGATCTAGCTCTAATTGCCAAGAAGCTTTGGGTAAAGAAGCCTTACTGACATCATATGCCTGCAAACTATTGCCAGTTTCTACCAATAAGGTATTACCGGCAAGGAGTAAATTCCCAGCGGTATTGATACTGGCAATCTGAGCTAAGCGTTCTGCTGGCAAAGCTGAAAAAATATTAGTTTCACCCTGAAAATTCTGCAAATAGCTATCGTTACTAATGCCAATCTTGGTTGTTTGCATTAATTTCACAAATTGCTCACTAGACACAAAAATATTAGTGCCATCAGTTTTAACTGAATCTGGCTCATCCACACCGGCCACCTGGACATAGGTATCAGAATAACGCTCTGTCGTATCACTAGTTGGTGTACTACCAGAAGTTGCTTCCATTGTTTTACTTAAGTTCATTTGTGCCGGTAAAAGAGAAGCCCCGGCAAAGCCATAATTATTCAGATTAGTATTCAAATTTGTGGCAAGATATTTCTGAAAATCCGCTTCTGATTTAAATTGTTGCATTTTAAACTCCTGATTATTGATCGTATCGGTAGCAGAACCAGGTTGTTTTAAAAACCAATATATCAAACCAGTTGCAATCAAACACAAAATACATAGAAAAAGAAAAATCAAACTGATACTGAGCGCTAATTGTTTTTTTGGCATAATGCGATAAATAATAAATTACTTTCAGCATAACAATAATCAACCCCGTTGACAATGGAAGAGCAGTATTGTTGTCGCAAGACAATTAAATGATGTAAAATGATCAATAAGTATACAAAAATTTTTAATTCTCTATTTTTCAATTTTTTAATTTCTCGAAATTCGACTAACTAGATTCCTAGATTCTTAGATTCTTAGATTCCTTTATTCATCATATTATGACCATTCAACCACCATTATCCTTCCCAAAAATTATTCACTTTCTTGAAGCTAATATCGCTACTGGTGGCCAACTTTTCCCTGGTAAAGCTGGATTAAAACGCATGCAATTATTAATGGCAAATTTAGACAATCCGCAGGAAACCTATCAAACTATTCACATTGCCGGTACATCTGGTAAAGGTTCTACAGCTACCATTATTTCGAGCTTACTCATGGCAAATGGCTATCACACCGGTTTAACAATTTCTCCCCATCTTTGGGAAATTCGGGAACGCATTCAATTAAACAATCAATTTATTTCCGAAAAAGAATTTATTAAAATTTTTCAAAAAATTACTCCAGCAATCAACAAGACTGCTCAAGGACCATTTGGTCATCCCAGTTATTTTGAAATGCTACTCGCTATGGCGTTCCAATATTTTTCTGATCAAAAAGTGGATTACGCAATTATCGAAACTGGATTAGGAGGTCTTCTCGATGGTACTAATGTTATTAAAAACAAAAACAAAATTTCCGTGATCACCAAAATTGGCAAAGACCATACGCAAATTCTCGGTAATACCTTAGCTAAAATTACCAAACACAAAGCTGGCATTATCAATTCTGCAAGCCAGGTCTTCACTTTGAAACAAAATCCCACTGTCAATCAGGTATTAATTCATTCTGCAAAAATTTTTCATGCCAAAATCCAATTTATCGATCCTTCAAATATCAATAAAATCAACATTCAAAATGATCTTTCTTCTTTTCAATTAAAACAACCCATTCTTGAAATTTCGGATATCACTACAAATATGGTAGGCAAACATCAGGCAGAAAATATCTTATTAGCATTATCAGTTTTGGATTATTTAAAATCCCGAGATCACTTAAATTTAAATTCCAGGATAATTTTAAAGCAATTAAGACAAATTCATTTTCCTGGTCGCTTTGAAATCCAAACAACTTCTAACGGCAAAATTATCTGCGATGGTGCTCATAATCCTCAAAAAATGTCAGCCCTGGTGCGGACATTACAAAACTATAGTAAAGAGCAATATCATTTTCTCGTCGCTATTAAAAATGGTAAAGACTATCAGAAAATACTATTAAAAATATTTCCACTTGCCAAAAGTATCATCTTTACAGAATTCAGTTTGGGTCAGGAAAATAATCATGGCTCATGGTCTGCAACAAAACTAGTTGAATTTTGCCAAAAAAGCAATTATAAAAATTGTATTGCAATACAAAATCAGGCGCTGGCTTTAAAAGAATTACAAGCTAAATCTGGTTTAAAAGTAATCACTGGCTCTTTGTATTTAATCGGCGCAATAACAAGAATCTTGTTATTATAACCTATAATTATTTAACAATTTTTGTTACTATTTTCCCGATACACCGTATTAACTAGTTGAAATGCAGACAAATTTGTAATATAATACAAATATCTGCTCCAAAAATTAGCTAATTTTATTTCATCCTTCCTATACACGATGTATATCAAGCATATCCGTAACTTCTCCCAGAAGTTTGTCCCCAGTTTTCTTATCGCAATTTTACTTTTACAGAATATTGCGATACTTTTACCTGTCAAAGCGCAAGAGGCGAGCCCGGCTCCGACGCCAACTGAGACGGCTTCACCTGAGCCGACCAGTACAGTTACTAGCACTCCAGCTCCTACTGAAACTATCGTAGAAGCTACAGCGACAGCAACTCCCACTGTAGAATCTACCTTGGAAGTTACTACTGCTCCAACTACAATTCCTGAAGTTACCGTAACTACTATACCAGAGCCAACTACTCCAATTACAGTTGCAACATGGAAATATAATAGTACTAGTGGAGAAGCAATTACTAATAATAATGTTGAGGAAAACATCAAATATACCGCTCCTCAGAATTCTAATCTTTCAATTACTTTTACCAATTTACCAAAAGTTAACGGAGAAACTAAATCAGGCAAATTAATCATCGAACAGGTTACTTTAACTGCAGATCAGGTTACCGAATTAAACGCCCTTTCCAATATTGCATATGATGTACGTGTCACCAACCTCGTAGACGGAGAATTTACTTATAATATGACTTTTCCTTCTTACGGCAAATCTGATGCTGAAATGGTTTATAGTGAAGATGGTAGTAATTATTTAAGCGTCAATGAAGCTAACTCAAATAGTAATTATGTTACAGTTAATGGATTAAATCATTTCACTTTATTCGTTACTGTCAATCCTAGCACAGCATCAGACAATAATGGTATAGGAAATACTAATTGGATAAATACTAATCGGATTTATAATTCAGATGATCAATATGCTCGTGTTGACTTAGCTGCGATTTCAGATACTTCGCACTATTTAACCGCAACAAATTTTGCCAATTTAGCAAATATTCCGAGTAATGCAATCTTTAAAGGAATTGAGGTTTCGATTGAAAGAAAAACATCAAGTCCTCCGATTAACGTACAAGATGTTGTTGTAAGTTTAATTGTTAATGGTACTATTCAAGGAGAAAATAAAGCATATTTTCAACCATTTGCAAGCTCTGACTCATGGGCAAGCTATGGAGGCTCAACTGACAAATGGGGAATCCCATCATTAAGTTTAAGTGATATCCAGAACTCCAATTTTGGTGTTGCTTTCGCTGTTTCTAAAACAGGCGGAGGAAGTACTTCTATAACTAGAGTAGATCAAATCCAAGTAATTGCTTACTATGATATTCCTATTGTAATTAGCTATCCAGCTAATTATATTACCATTTCTAGCGCAAACTTAACTCATGTAGATTGGAATGCGATTCCTGCAAGCACTCCAAATCAGCCATATCACTATCAATATCAGGTCTTCACTGATCCTAATTATACATCAATGATTTATAATACTACTCTTCCAATACCAACCAATAATGCAAATGGCACATCTGACGGTACATATTACATCCGGGTAAGAGGTATTGATAATCTTGGCAGTTATACAGAATGGAGTAATGACCCTGCTAAACCTTTTATTATTACTGTCGACAGTATCGCTCCAGTATTAAAAGAAGTAACAGCAGTGACGCCAAATCCAACTACGGATAACACTCCAGATTATGTCTTTAATTCTACCGAAGCCGGTACGATTAATTACACAGGAGGCTGTACTGGCGCTGCTAGTGCAATCGTAGGTGATAACCCAATCACCTTTAATCTATTAGCTGATGGCACATATAACTGTACAATCTCAGTCACAGATGCTGCAAGTAATGTAAGTAATGTACTGACACTTGCTCCTTTGACAATTGATACTACAGCTCCTTCGGATCCTACCGGATTAGTAATTATTCCACGTGTCGATCCTAGTACTACACTTGCTCCAGTAGCTTGTGGTAGTTACATTAATACTAATTATTTAATTGCTGACTGGAATGATTCTAGCGACGCCGGAGTAGGTTTCGATCATTATGATTACCGTTCTTACAATATCGGCGGTGCTCCTGGAGCAGATTTCCAATTTACTTCCAGCATTTTTGATAGCAACTGGTTTGTCCCCACAGACGGTACTTATGGCTGGCAGGTAAGAGCAGTTGATAAGCTAGGCAATGCATCAGCCTGGGTAACAGGTAATGACTTCGCTTCCAGCTGTCAAATCACAATTGACCGGATCAATCCAGTCGTCGACATTACAGCTCCTTTAACTGGATCTACTATCAAAGGTACGACACCTATTATTGCGACAATAGCTGATGCTAATCTATTAAACTATACTTTTACGATTACTGACAATGCTACTAGCGCTGTAGTAGTTGGCCCGATCGTCACACCTGATAGTGCAGCGTTAGTTAATTTCCTTTATAACTGGGATACTACAACTGTTCCTAATGCAACTTACACAATTAAATTAGAAGCACTAGACAAAGCAACTAATCAAGGTTCAGATTCTATTGTAGTCAAAGTTGAAAATGTCGGTTCGATTCAAGGTTACAAATATGAGGACTTTAATAATAATAGTACGCTTGACGTTTCTGAAAAAGGCAAGAATAACTGGACAATTAATCTTTATGATCGTAACTGGCAATTCAAAGCTTCAACTGTTACAGCAAATATGGGTAATGGTGCCGGTGAATATCAATTTACAGGTTTAATTTTTGGCTCATATTATGTTTGTGAAACTGCCAAAAATGCCTGGATCCAAACCGGACCACTCTCAGGCGCTAGCGCTTCTGGAGCTTTAGCAGTTGCTAATCTTTCTCCAAATGTTGCTACAGAAGGAGGCGTTTGCTGGCAAGTAGCGATCACAATTCCTGATCAAGCATTCACTGCTCTTACTTTTGGTAACTTCCAAAAAGGAAGTATCAGCGGTTACAAATTCAGTGATGAAGATCATGATGGTACATGGGATCAACCTGATGAAAAAGGTATTCCTAATTGGACCATCTTTATTGACCAAAATGGTAATAATACTCTAGATGCTGGTGAAACTAAAGAAAAGACAGATGCTACAGGTAAATATGAATTTAAAAACTTATTACCTGGTAATTATCGCATTTGTGAAGATCAGAAACCAGGCTGGTTACAAACATTTGGACAGGCTTGTTATGACCTGACAATTGCTACTTCAAATCAAGAAATTACTGGAATAAATTTTGGAAACAGTGAACTAGGTTCAATTGCCGGTAAAAAAATCGAAGATTATGAAGCCAATGGCGTACTAAACGATCCTAATGATAAACCAATTGGTAACTACAGTATCGAACTTTATGCAGAACAACCAAATGGTGTCTGGACCTTACAAAGCGTACAACAAACAAAAAATGGTATTAATAACCGTGGTAACTATAAGTTTACCAATCTCTTATCCGGTACTTATTATGTTTGTGAAGCAGCCAATCCAGATTATCTGCAAACAGTTCCTGCAGCAGCCAATTATGTCAATCAACTAAATGGTATCAAGTGTTATCAGGTAAAACTAGATGCAGGTATTGATGTTACTAACCAAGATTTCGGTAACTTTAAATATGCAACCTTGACTGTGAAAAAGTATGAAGATATGAATGGTGATGGATTTATTGATGCTAATGATGTTTTACACAATGGTACAGAAATTAATCTAACCTTCAATACTTCCTGCTTTACAGGAACTGATGGCCTAGGCACTTGTGTATTCAAAGGCTTAACTGCTCAACAATATACAGTTAACGAAACTATAGCCGCAGGCTGGACACGATCTAATGTAATCGGTAATACCGTATTTACTCCAACTTCAGGAGGTTCTTATGAAGTTGACTTTTTAAATTACCGCTACGGTGCAATCCAAGGTCGGAAATTTGAAGATGTCAATGGTAATGGCAAAATTGGTGGACCAGATACTGAAATCACAGGATGGAATATTAAATTATTCCAGAATGGAGGATTAGTTTCAGAACAATTGACTCACACCTTAAATAGTGGTGTAGTAGCTTACCGTTTCAAAGACTTAGCTCCCGGTACATACCAGGTTTGTGAAGAAATGCAAACTGGCTGGAGTCAGGTATTACCAAATAGTGGTACTGCCAGTCCAGATAACAATGGTACATTCTGTCGTGACGTCGTAGTCACATCAGGCTCCAATGAAACTGGTGAACACTTCCTCAACTTCAAACAGGCAGTGATTAGTGGTGTGAAATTCAGTGATACCAACTATGATCACCTGGATTACACTAATGAAACTAAACTTTCTGGCTGGGATATCACTATTGATCTCAATAATGATGGATTTATTGATGATACCCAAACAACTGATCAAAATGGCTATTACGAATTTACTGGGATTCCTCAGGGAACTTACCCGGTTTGTGAAATTGCTCAAGCAGGCTGGGTACAAAGCTATCCTGATCCTGTAGTAAATACTTGTCACTTGATCACAGTCAAAGCATCAGGTGCGACATTTACCGCTAACTTCGGAAATACCGAACTTGGTTTCATCCAGGGACGTAAATTTAGTGATGCTAATATTGATCACAAATTTACAAGTGGCGAACAATTCATCAATGACTGGCAAATCAATCTTTATGTTAGCAATGGAGATGGTGGCTGGAATGCTATCGACAGCATGACCACTGGTAATGCCAATTCCAATACTAATTCTGATTATACTTCAGGAAATGTCGGACAAGGTCAATACCGCTTTACCAACTTGTTACCAGGTGAATACAAGATTTGTGAAAAGGATGAAACTGCTAATAAGTGGATTCAAACAAGACCGGAATATGATAAATATTATGTTAATCTCAATGCCTGGGGTGTCTTTAGTACTACCTCCGGTGAAGCACCAGTATGTTTCGATACATACCTGGATGCCGGTGAACATAAAGTCGGCGTGAGATTTGGCAATTACCAGGATAATGTTGCTCCTACAGCTGATCCAGTAAGTGATATCAGCTTTGATGAAGGTAGTTACTTCGATGCTGGTATCCTGAGTTCATTTGGAACCAAAGGAATCCATGATAATTATGAATTAGGTTTGTTTGAATTTGCAGTATTTTACAATGGTAATCCAACACCATTCTGGGTTGATGGAGTATATATCTCAGGATTAAAAGATGTCACTTACCAGGAAATCTTTAATTACCTATATGGTGCACCTGATGTTGCCAATCCTAAATTTCCAGTAGATACTTCAGTTTTACCAGAAGGAAATTATGAAGTGCGTTACTTTTTGCTTGATAGTGTAGGAAATAGTGCTTGCTCAGATAGTGAAGGCTTTGCCACAGATTGTCCTTTCTTTACATTTACTATCAATAATGTTGCTCCTGGAGTAACGCTAAATAGTAATCAAACCATTAATGAAGGTCAGACAGCATCTTTCAACGGTAGCTTTACCGATCCTAGTTATATGATTAATTCACGATTTTATGCAGGAACTACAGGTTTGAATGCAAAAGTTGGCAGCGTATCTGCAAAAACATTTGGAAATATTACTAAAGCTAACTGGAAAGAAGTTGCCAAATCATTACCAAAATTTGAAGCAGGTAAAAGTGGTGTCAGTGCTGCTGTAACTAGCGTTGCTAAAACAGCAATTGTTTCCACACCAAACTATCCAGATGATAGTAACTGGTTAAGTTACATCGATTATGGTGATGGCGCAGGATTTGCTCCTTTGACAGCATTTGGTATTCCAGGTGCAGTAGCGATCGCCGATCATACTTATCCAGTTTCTGGAGTTTATCCAGTTACTCTGAAAGTATGTGAGGGTACAGAAGATCATGATACTGAATATCCAGAATGGTTCTACAAAAACTATGATGATACATATTCAATTATTAGTGGAGAAGGTAACTGTACAACAGCTACAGTCAATGTCACTGTTAATAATCTAGTTCCAGGTGTAACGATCAATCCAAATCCTGGTACTCATGTTTATGTTGGTACAACTGTTACTTTGACAGCTGATGGTACTGGTGGTAATGCTCCACTGGCCTATCAATGGAGTGGTGCTTGTAGCGGAATCAATCTGACAGCCACATTGCCAAATACTGCTGGTACATATACTTGTACAGTGACAGTAACTGACGTCGATGGTGATACAGCTAGTTCTACAATTACTGTAACAGTTTCTCCAAGACCAGTAATTGAAGAAACTACAACGACAGTAACACCAACTACTTCAGAGATTCCAAGTCCAACTCCAACTGGAGCTGTGCTCGGTATCACCTGTAAGGATGATGAAAAACAGGTTGTCTCCGGATATGTATATTTGGATGCCAATAAAAATGAAAAGAAAGACGCTGATGAAAAAGGAATTGAAAATGTCGAAGTAACAATCAAAGTCAAAGCAGTGGATGGTTTTGAAACAATCATTACTGTAAAAACTGATAAAAATGGTTACTGGGAAGCCACAGTATGTCCTGGTAGTTATGTCGTCGAGATTAACAAAAAAGATCTCCCCAGCAATACCAAAGTGCTTGGTGATGACACCAAAAATATCAAGATTGCTGATTCAGAGAAGAAAGATGTGAATTTCAGCATCCAAAACACTAAAGGTTTCAACTGGTGGTTATGTATTATTCCACTCATCATCTTAATTGCAGTAATTATGTTACTACTCTTGAGACAAAGAAAAAATGAGAAGCAATAAAGCCACATAAGATTGTCATTAAGAGCTCCCGTTTGCGGGAGCTCTTTTTTTGAGCAAAATAAGGGCATTTTTTTATCATTCATAATTCATAATCCCCCTTTGCATTCTCCACCCAAAATTACTAAAATATCGTAATAAATTGTTGTTTTTTAACGATAAAATTTGAGTTTTTATGATTAATGATAAAATAAATCAAATATTAAAACACTGGATACAAACTATTAGATTATTAATTGGTTTTTGTTTTGTTTTTATACTTCTAACGAAGACACTCCCAGTACCAAAGGTTTTTGCATTGAGTCAGACAAATTCACCAGCGACAATTTTATTTGGTCAAGATGCGTTTGATGGCTACAACAATTTAGCAAATCGAGGAAGTATAAAAAATGGTTTATATTACCCCTCTGACGTAACTTTTTATGATGGTAAATTATATGTGGTAGATTATTATTCACATAGAATACTCCGATACGATACTCTGGATAATTATTCTCCACCGACTTTAGTTATTGGTCAGAGTGATCTATATAATACAACTAGAAGAAATGTCACCTCAAGTGCACTGTATAGTCCAAGAGCTATCTCTATCGCAAAAAATCAAGATACTCAAGTCGTACAAACATTTGTAGGTGATAACAGCAATAACCGAATATTAATCTTCAATGGAAACCTGACTCAAAACAACCCTAATGCAACCATTGTCATCGGGCAGCCAGATATGACATCATCATTATCCAATAATGGTGGAGTTAGTAACAAGTCTATAAATGGTGTCTATGGATTGCATAGTGATGGGAAGAAGCTGGCTATAGCAGACATTTTTAATCATAGAATACTGCTGTATAACTCTATCCCCACTGTTAGTCCGATGAGTGACTCCAATGCTGCTGGAGCAGATGTAGTAATCGGTCAAACTCTGATGTCCAATAATTCTGCTAATAGTGGCGGTGCAATATCTGCAAGTTCGCTATATTATCCAATGGATGTAACATTTTTTATCGATCCCAATTCTCCAGTTGATACGCCTACTGATAAAACCAGGATGTTTATTGCAGATTATATGAACAATAGAGTATTAATTTTCAACACTATCCCTACCAGTAGTGGTCAGGCTGCAGATGTGGTAATCGGACAGCCAACCATGACTACCGGTACTTATAATAATAATAATGGATCTACAACTGTAACAGGAAGGACACTGTCTTACCCTCAAGCAGTTTATACTGACGGTGATAGGTTGATGATCGCTGATACTTCAAATAACAGAGTATTAATTTACAATTCAATACCGACAACTAACCATCAATATGCTGATATAGTTATTGGTCAACCTAATTTTACAAGTAATACTGCCAATAATGATAGTGGGCTGACAACGGCTCGCACCCTATATAATCCTGAAGGAATAACTACGGAGGGGAACAAGCTTTTTATCACAGATTATGTGAATCATCGTGTTTTAATATACAACAATATCCCGACCACAAACTTTCAGCCCGCGGACAGCGTAATTGGGCAGCCAAATATGAATAACAATTTGGCTTACGCAGCAGTGGCTGATGCTAGGTCCATATCTACACCGGTAGATTTCTCAATCTATAATAATAAACTGCTAATAACAGATATGAGTAATAGCAGAATTCTTGTGTTTAATTCGGCTCCAACAACAAGCAATCAGGCTGCGGATAGAGTAATCGGTCAGCCTGATATGTATGCAAGTGCAGTCAATACAGGCGGAATTAGCGCACAGACTTTGAATGCACCAAACAGTACATTTGTAGATAATGGGAGATTATTTATTGGTGATTATGCAAATAATCGGGTTTTGATATTTAACTCAATTCCTGAGGGAAATAATGGCAGTGCTGACTATGTAATTGGTCAGCCGAATATGGCTTCTAATACTCCAAATAATGGTGGTGTGAATGCGAAATCTCTGCAAAGGCCACAGACTATGGCGACAAAAGACAATATTCTTTTCGTGACAGATACTTGGAATAACCGAGTGATGGCTTATGACCTAACGAATATCAGTTCAGTAGCTCCGAATGATTCTTTAGCCGCATTCGCGGTAATTGGACAAGGTACTTTAACAAGTAACAGTTACAATTATGGCGGTCTAAATGCAAAGTCGATGATATATCCTCGGGGTATCAAAATAATTGGTGAAGATATCGCAACTAGGAAACTTTTGGTTTCTGATTGTATAAACAAACGAATACTCATATATAATTATCCGATTTCCACCTATATGGAGGCAAGTGTTGTTCTAGGACAGTCAAATTTCACATCGGGGGGAGCAAATACCGGAGGAATTAGTGCGAGTAGATTTTATGAACCAGTACAAATTTATTCTGACGGTATTAGGTTATTCGTCGCCGATTATTACAACTATCGTGTTTTGATTTGGAATTCAATCCCCACCGTCGATAATCAGCCGGCAGATGTTGTAATCGGGCAGCCTTCTTTTACTGAGAGGGTATCTAATAATGGAGGACTTTCCAATAAGTCTTTAGGAAGTCCGTATTCAATGGTAACAAGTGATAAATTCTTATATGTAGCGGATACTACTAATAATCGAATTCTCGGCTACCCGCTCGGTCCCCAAAATACATCTGTTACCCTAACATCGTATGTTACAACTCTAGATCATACAATCACTTTGGCAGCCGACGATGCGAAAGACATGATGATCTCGAAGGACTCAAACTTTGCAGGAGCAGTATGGGAAAGTTTTGCCACAACCAAAGATATCACGCTAGATTCCGTCGAAGGAATGACTACTTACTTTGTCAAGATGCGTGACTTCGCAAACTATGAAAGTGATGTGTTTGAAAAGAATATTACCTATGATATTTCAAAACCGACTGGTTCTGTGGCGATTAACAGTGAAGCAGAATACACAAACAAAGTTGAAGTAGAATTAACTGTAAATGCTCAGGATGAATTTAGTCCCGTTTCACAAATAATGATCTCCAATGAAAATACATTTACAAATGGCACATGGGAAACATTCAGTACAACTATACCATGGACAATTAATAATATTGATGGCGTATCGACTGTCTTTGTTAAATTTAAAGATGCTGCTGGAAATATTTCTGAAATTACCTCTGATGATATTATTTTGGATACAATTGCCCCGCCAATAAATATCAAAGATTTAGGACTCATAACGAGCGTACCAGTGAAGGATTACCTATTCTATTACTTTACTTCCCAAACACCGAGGATAAAAGGAGAGACAGAAGCTATTTCTACAGTGCATTATAAATATGAAAGCAATGACTACACAACTACCGCAGATCAAAATGGTAACTATGAAATCACCATTCCCAAACTGCCTCGAGAAGAAATTTTATTAAAATATTATGCAGTAGATAAAGCAGGTAATATGTCGAATGAAAAAACGCTGAAATTATTAATAGGTAAAGAGAATTTCCCTGTAATAGCAGAACCTGTAGAAATATCATCTGAACCAATAATTGAAGAAACGATAAATAACAAGGTTGATGAACTGCCACAAACAGGAAATGATCTCATAAAGACAGAATTGTATGAGATATTAGTCACAGATAAAAAAGGAAATATTTTAAAAAATACATCTGTGACAATCAATGGCCAGGAGTATGTAACCGATAAAAATGGTAAAATTTACATTGAGAAAAAACTCACCGCTGATATGGAAATCTCAGCTGAACTGCAAGGAAAATCAGTAAAAGGGAGTATCGCTGGAGCCACAATAATATTGACAGCCTTAGAGAAAAAAAACAATCTATTGTTGATAGTATTCTGTCCAGTCTTATTGATAATCATCATTATCGTGGTGATGTGGATTAAATAGAAATACCATCTGGAATTTAATAAAAAAAAAATAATCAATAATGATTTTTATTAAAAACATCCAAATTTTAATTGGAGATTCCCCTGAAAATCAGATAAAATAGAGCGATGACAAATAGTTTTGAGTGTTATTGATGTGGGGAAATAATTTGGAATTGGAAAGTTATTACGTGGTATATCGTTAAATTCCGGACAGTTGATTTTTTAAGTATAGGGAAGACATCGATGTCTCCCCTATATCGGGATAACTTCCGGAATAACGTATTGGCAATTTGACATTAGTAGTAATTCATTTAACAATAGACACGTAATGTTTAGCTACCAGATACTAGATACCAGATATTTATCGCTACTTACTACTTGATACTTTTTTTTCATCCTAACTATGACACACTATTCTGGACTTTCATCAGCTGAAGCTAGTGAAAGAATTATTAAATATGGTTTTAATGAGCTTCCTTCACAACAAAATCGGACGTTTTTAATATCGCTCTTTGATGTGATAAAAGAGCCAATGTTTTTGCTACTCATTGGATCTGCAATATTATATCTTTTTTTGGGAGAGATTAAAGACGCCTTAATGTTGCTTTTTTTTGTTCTGGTAGTAATTGGAATCACGCTATATCAAGAACGTAAAACTGAAAAAGCATTAAACGAACTCAAGAAGCTTACTAGCCCTCGTGTTTTAGTGATTCGTAATGGCGAAAAAATTAAAATTTCCAGTAGAGAAATCGTTGTTGATGATATTATTTTGCTAGCAGAAGGTGATCGCGTATCTGCAGATTGTGCCATTTTAGAAACCACCAATTTTAATGTGAATGAATCCATTTTAACTGGAGAATCATTACCAGTGACCAAAACTATCTGGGATGGTAAATCTGATGTGGTACAACCAGGAGGTGAAAATTTACCCTATCTATATTCTGGCACTTTGGTCACAGCTGGAAGAGCGACAGCACAAGTTTTAAGTATCGCTCTGGATACACAAATTGGAAAAATTGGAAAATCTTTACAGGAAATCGAGGAGACTGACACTTTATTAAAAAAAGAGATTAATCGCATTATCACCATATTTTCCGTAATCGGATTGGGTTTATGTATAATAATTGTTTTAGTTTATGGATTGACTAGAGGAGACTGGCTTCATGGCATGCTCTCTGGTCTGACTCTCTCGATGGCCATGTTACCCGAAGAATTTCCTGTAGTTTTAACAGTATTTATGACTCTTGGTGCCTGGCGTCTTTCCAAGAAAAAAGTATTGGCCAGAAAAAATCAGGCGATAGAAACTTTGGGAGCTGCTACTGTACTTTGTGTCGACAAGACCGGTACTCTTACTTTAAACCAAATGCAATTATCCATGCTCGTCGACGCCAAAGCAGAACTTTTAGAACATGGTAAAGCTGCTTCATTACCTGTTTCTTTTCATACGCTATTACAATATTCTACTCTAGCTAGTCTTCCAGAAACAGCTGACCCGCTGGAAATTGAAATCAATCAGGAAGCAGAAAAATTTCTCACAAAAGATGATCTGAGAAATCATTATTCATTAATAAAGGAATATCCACTTACCAAAGATCATGTGATGATGACTCATCTTTGGAAAGATTCACAATCAGATAAAATCATTGTAGCTGCCAAAGGTTCACCAGAAGCTATTTTCAAACAATGCGCAATGCCAGATATTAAAATTTTGGAAAAAATTATTGATAAATTATCTGGCGAAGGTTTAAGAATCTTAGGAGTGGCACAAGCTGAACTTTCTTCAGAGAGGCAGATTCCAGATTCAGCTAAGATACTACAACTAAAGTTTTTAGGTTTAATTTGTTTTCAAGATCCCATCAGGCCTTCAGTAGCAAAAGCTGTTTCAGAATGTTATCAGGCAGGTATTCAAGTCAAAATGATTACTGGAGATTATCCCGGAACCGCCCAGTGTATTGCCCGTCAAGCTGGTATCAAGAATGTAGAGAATTATTTAACTGGTGCTGATTTAAATAACTTATCGAAAAAAGAGCTACAAGAACGTATCAAAGATACCAATATTTTTGCCCGGGTCATTCCCGAGCAAAAATTATTAATTGTCAATGCCTTGATCGCCAACAAAGAAATTGTCGCGATGACTGGTGATGGCGTCAATGATTCACCAGCCTTAAAAGCAGCTCACATCGGAATTGCCATGGGGCAAAGAGGAACAGATGTCGCTCGGGAAACTTCTGATTTGGTTTTACTTGATGATAATTTTTCTTCAATAGTGGAAGCGATCAAATTAGGTCGGAGAATTTTCGATAACTTACAAAAAGCTGTTGCCTACATTTTTTCCGTTCATTTACCTATCGCTGGCGCTGCAATTTTCCCAGTTATCTTTCAATTACCCATTATTTTACTTCCAGCCCATATTGCCTTTCTGGAATTAATTATTGATCCAGCTTGCTCCACTGTTTTCGAAGCAGAAAGAGCAGATAAAGACATAATGAATCGTCCCCCTCGTAATCTTTCAGTACATCTATTTAATAAAAAGAATTTTATTATTAGTTTATTCCAGGGTTTAAGTGTCTTAGCTGCTGTTTTGATCACTTATTTACTGGCTTTACATTATGATTTTTCAGAAGCAAAAACTCGAACAGTGACCTTTGTCACCATGATTTTTAGCAATGTAATTTTGATAGTGATCAATCAATCCCGCACCATTGGCTTTATAAATATTCTCAAAAGAAAAAATAAATCAATGTATTGGACAATAGGCTTGACGCTTCTTTTTCTCACATTCATATTATCATTTCCATTTTTACGAAAACTCTTCTACTTTGATAAAATTTCTTTCCAGGATGTAGGGTTATGTTTTCTAATAACTGTCCTAAGTCTTAGCTGGTTTGAGATAGGGAAGTGGTGGAGGAGGAAGTAGCTCATAGCTATATGGAGGGGTTGCAGATCTGCAACCCGTGCTGTGTATCATGTATCATGTATCATGTATCATGTATCATGTATCATGTATCATGTATC
>JBAXHO010000027.1:0-23516 GCA_037138855.1 bacterium | reverse complement strand
GTTAATCAGTTAATCAGTTAATCAGTTAATCAGTTAATCAGTTAATCAGTTAATCAGTTAATCTATTATTTCGTTAACTCGTTAATCCGTTAATTTTTTAATTTGTTAATCCGTTAATAATTATGTTACCACAAGAAAAATTCATGCTCCAGGCGATTGCCGCTGCTAAGCATTCCAAGGAAACCACCGGTTGTGGTGTGGTGATTGTAAAAAATGATCACGTTCTGGCAGAAACATATAATCTGCAACATGAGAATCATGATGCTACAGCCCATGCAGAAATTTTGGCAATTCGTCAGGCTGGTGAGAAAGCTGCTAATAAAAAGTTGCCGGAATGTGTAGCATACTGCACTACAGAACCTTGTATCATGTGCCTGGCAGCCATGTCATATGCGAAAATTGCCGGGATTGTTTTTGGTCTGACGATGAAAGAAACTTATCCGGTATCGCGGATTATTGATTTAACTGATATTACTGGTTTCATTGCGATATCCCCTCATAAATTCTGGTATCAGGCTGGTTTTCTGAAAGAGCAGTGCCGGCAGTTGATTGATATGAATTAAAGTTTCATTTTGGTAATTTTCTTAAGTTTTCAAGCTTGACAATTTTATAATATTGCCCTAATATACCCTTCATCGTTTTAACACATTAATGCAAAATACCTTTATTATTACTATGATTATTTCCAACCCTAATTTGGGGAGGTAGTGATTGTTTAGTAATTGCAATTAACTTATAGCCTCCCAAATTGGGAGGTTTTTTTTATGAGAAATATTATGGAAGTAACGATTTATTCACTAGACACAAATGGTACTAGCGATCATGGTGTACCAGAATTTGGTAAAGAATTTGGCACTATTAAATCTCCGGATTCTTTTCAAAGAAGAGAAGCACAGAATTTAGTTGAACCTGATCTACGAGCGGCTTTACAAGCCAGTGCACTCGAACGTATTAAGTGGTTTACTTTAAATTGGAATACTCCAGATGCTCTTGAACGACCACGAGTTCATTTCCCCAATGCTGAGTTGATCCAGCATTTCGGCTTTCCGGAATCAGTTTGGCAAAATTATCAAGATCCGGAAACGGAATATCAAGCGCTTCAATTTGTCCTAAATCATTTTCAGGAAAGAGCATTACCGGTTTCTTTTCAGAATTTTTTAGCAGATAAGATTCCCGAAGGTTCTAATTTGCTTGAAGAAAGGGGTAAGAATTATGAAACACTGAAATTAATTGCAGCTCAGGAGTTACATAGTTTGATCGGAATTTCCAGTTCTCAAAAGGATGTAGATAATGGAGGTGATATTCCGGGGGCATTTGTAGTTAAACCTGCTCAATACAAAACAAGTGAAGTAATGCAGCAGCAAAGTATTAAACTTTGGGAACAAGCAGTGACACAAATTAGTAATGAAATTGCGGGGGGAAACACAGCTAATGTAAAAAGTTTCTTAAGTCTTTATGGGAGGTTGAAAGATCCACTTACTATTGTAGATTTTAATTTGGATTTACAAGCTGCGAAATTTACTGAGTTATTGGCTTCGCTAAAAATTGAGTTTGGTGATAATTTGAATAATCTCGATCCTGCTCAGCTCAAAGTTCTTGTAGCACAATTGGCACTGGAGTCTTCGTTTTTGGCGCTTCCCGCTGTAGCAAACGATGAAATTACTTCGCTCTTGGTAGATTCAGTCCATGAATTACCAATTATGCATGTGGATATCACTACTTTACCTCGAGGCGAGATGGCAAATCCTAAACGAGTTGCCGGGGAAGTACAAGAAGGCGAAAAATCTACCTTACAGGAACTGTTGGATGATTATGAAGAATATCAAGCAGTTGTAACTACTCCAATCACAGTTTCTTACATGCAAGCTCCTGATGCCAAGAAACCTATACTTGGCATTCTTGATGGTAATAACCGGGTTACAGCAGTAATGCTAATGAAATTTTTGGCTGAAGTTGATTATGATTTTACTCGTCTGCAGAACAAACAGGAGTTAGTAAAGTTTAAAGAAAAATATAATTTAGATGTGGAATGGGAGCGGGATTTATTTTATTCAGCAAAGGAATTAGCAAAGAATGCTGTTTTACAAGAGAGAATTGAAAAGGACCATGATTTTATTACCAAGATTGCCAATGCTAAAATTGCTGCCTTGCTTGTCCAGGAGTCCAATTACCTCACGGTAGATGTCAGTGGTTCTACACAAAATAAGTTACATGTTTTGCAACCACAATCACAATATAGCGTTAACCAGAATAAGTTTTTATATGCTTTTGGTTCTAAACTCCAATCACATGGCAGAGTGAAGGGTGCCAATGTGAAGATCTCAGTTGTGCCTTTGCCAGAAGAGCTTATTTCTCAAACTCAAGAACCATGATAATCTTTTTTGACGTGGATTCGACACTTGTCACCTTCGAAGGTCTAGACTGGCTGGCTGAGAGAAATGGTGTGGGGCAGGAAGTTAAGGCTTTGACCACAAAGTCAATGAACGGTGAAGCTTTGCTGGAGGAGATTTTTGCTTATAAGATTAATTTAATTGCTCCGACAAAAGCTGATTTCAAGCTTTTAGCTGTAGAATACCAAAAAAATCTTGTTTCCGGACTCACAGCAGTAATTTCTGAATTAAAGCAGCAAGGTCATCAGCTTGGGATTGTGACCGGGAATTTTCTCGATGCTGTTTTACCTTTGGCTGATCGCTTGGCAATCTCGCGTGACTTTGTTTTTGCCAATCAGGCACAACACGATAAAGCCGGCAATTATCTTGGCTTTGCAGCAGAACAACCGCTAGCGAGCAGTACTGGTAAATCAGAAATTATTACAGCCGTGAGAAATAAGTATCCTGAGGAAAAATTGGTGATGATTGGCGATAGCATGAGTGATGCCGAGACAAAGAATGTGGTAGATTATTTTGTCGGATTTGGTGGGGTAATTGTGCGAGAAAAGGTCCAACTTCTGGCTGACTATTATCTTACAAACATGGCAGAACTTTTAGATGTGCCTTTTTTGAAAAAATAGAGTGATCAATTGTGAAAATATAAGCATTACCGCGCATAAAGAAAAGCTACGAGCTATTAGCTATCAACCACTTTTTTCATTGACATTATTTCTGTTTCTATGGTTTAATACAAACATGATCAATTCGAACTCAAATAATAATAATCAAAATAATATCTCCTAAGGAGACTTTTTTGGTTAAATTGATCAAACACAAGTCTCCAGAGAGGGAGATTTTTTTTTGGTCGGTAGCACAATCGGCAGTGCGCCTAGCTGTTAACTAGGGGGTTACAGGTTCGAATCCTGTCCGACCAGTTTTTAAAAAAAAATGAGTTAACTGGACAGAAAAAGATGTAAGAAGGTTCTTCACAATTCTTATTGCTCAAGCTTTAAATATCATGCTGACCCCGAAACAACTTATTTGCTTTGATCTCAATCAAACTTTGATTCAGGAGAATTCCTGGTTGAATTTGAATTTGGCAATGGGGATGACTCTTGAAGAAGATCAAGCGTTATTTAGTTTGTATCAGCAGAAAAAATTATCCTATCAAGACTGGCAACGGCAATTAGCTGAAAGGTATATAAAATCAGGCAAAGCCAGTAAAGAAAAAATTTTGGCAGTGGTATTACAATATCAATATTTAACTGGAGCACGGGAAATTGTCAGTTATTTTCAACAAAATGGATTTGAGGTAATTTTGATTTCTGGAGCGATGGATTTACTGATTGAACATATCGCTCAAGAATTAAAAATCACTCACTGGGCTGCAGCCAATCGGTTACATTTTGATAAAAATGATTATTTGCAAGAAATCCAGACAATTGCTGGCTCTGAAGCAGAAATTAAATTAAAATTATTACAAGGGATTTGTGAAGATTTACATTTCCCGCTTGAGAAATGTATTTGTATCGGCGATGGTGAAAATGATCTAGAGATGTTTCGTGCGACAGGTAGAGGAATCACGTTTCCAGGATCGAAGCTAGAGAGCGAAGCCTGGCAGGTGATTGGAAAGCTTAGTGAACTTCGGATTGTGATTGGTTGAATATCGTATAGGGGAGACGTCGTCGTCTTCAATGATTGCGAAAATGAAATAAGTATTATGTATCAAGTATCATGTATCACGTAAAAAAAATAGCTGGTATCTAGTATCTGGTAGATAAAGAGATTCGAGATTCGTCATTCGAACTTCGTTTTCCTAGATTCCTAGATTCTTAAATTCTTATATTCTTTCTCTTATCTTTTAACTTTTATCTTCGAACTTGTAACTATTAACTTCTATCTTTATTTCCAACTACGAGCTACTAGCTACGAGCTACATTATTCCTAACATGTCACAACCAAAACTTACCACAGCAGAAATTGAGAAGTTGGCAGAACTTGCTAAAATTCAATTGACTGCAGGAGAAAAAGAAAAATTTGCTACACAATTAACCGCAATTTTGGAATATGTCGCTACGGTGAATTCGGTGGAAACCGGTGCTGCTGTTTTCAAATCCCAGGTAGATACTAAAAATGTTTTCAAGGATGATGTACCTGGAGTTTCACTTTCTCAGACTGATGCTGTTTCCCAGACGAAAAATAAAAACGGTTATATCTTAATTAATCGCGTGATCAATGAAAAACACTAAAAAATTATTTGCACTAACAGTCAAAGAAGCATTAGCAATGCTTAATAGTCAAGAAATTTCAGCTTTAGAATTAACTGAAGCAGTCTTGGCACGGATCAAGGAAATGGAGCCGGAAATTCAAGCCTTTATTACTGTGACAGCTGATATTGCTAGAGCCCAAGCTAAAGCAGTTGATGCTAAAAGAATAAAAGGAGAGAAATTAGGGGCTTTAGCCGGAATCCCATTTAGTATGAAAGATGTTTACAATACCAAAGGGGTGCAAGCTACAGCTGGTTCTAAGGTGCTTGAGGGTTATATTTCTCCCTACAATGCTACAGTTTATGAAAAATTACTAGCTGCTGATGCAGTATTGGTTGGAAAAACTAATTGTGATCCTTTTGGCTTTGGTACTTCGACGGAAAATTCCGGATACCAGGTCACGAAAAATCCTTTGGATACATCTAGAGTTCCTGGTGGATCTTCTGGTGGTGCTGGAGCGGCTGTAGCTTATGGCGGTGGTTTGTTTGCAATTGCTGAAGATACTGGTGGCTCAATTCGTTGTCCAGCTGCATTTTGTGGTTTGGCTGGATTGAAACCTACTTACGGAAGAGTTTCTCGCTATGGTGCCATTGCTTATGCTTCTTCATTTGATACTGTAGGTCCGATCGCTAAAACAGTAGAAGATGCAGCTCTGATAATGCAGATTATCGCTGGTAAAGATGAATTGGATGCCACTTCCTCTGATTTTGCAGTTCCTAATTATCAGGAAAGCTTAGCCAAGCCTTTAAAAGGAAAAACTATTGGCTTACCGAAAGAATATTTTGGTGAAGGTTTGGAAGCAGAGGTAAAAGAAGTGATCATGCAGGCAGTTGCCAGATTTGAAAAATTAGGTTGTCAGGTAAAAAAGATTTCTTTACCACTTACTGAATATGCCATTGCTGCTTATTATGTGATCGCTCCTAGTGAAGCCAGTTCCAACCTGGCACGTTATAGCGGGATCAGATTCGGACATCAGGTACCAGCTGAGACCTGGAAAGATGTGATGATGCAGAGTCGTGGGACAGGATTTGGTGCTGAAGAAAAACGAAGAATCATGGTGGGAACTTATGCACTTAGTGCTGGATACCAGGATCAGTATTACAAAAAAGCCCAAAAAGTACGTGCATTATTAAAAGAAGATTTTCTGCGGGCTTTAACAGAAGTGGATGTGATTTTATCACCGACAATGCCAATGTTACCTTTCAAAATTGGTGATAATACTGCCGATCCTTTACAAATGTGGTTGGCTGATGTCTTTACTGTAACTTTGAATCCAACTGGCTTACCTGGTCTTACTGTCAATGCCGGCTTTAGTAAAGAGCATTTACCAGTGGGGATGCAATTGATTGCACCACATTTTAAAGAAGAAGTCTTATTTAATTTTGGCTATCAATATGAACAAAATATTTAAGCAAAAAAATCAGGAATATTTTTATCCACTTTATCAGGAGAAGGATAAAGTAGCCTTTGCCATTGTGCAAGCAAGTATTGAGCAGCAATCACTACCTGAAATTGCTGGTGATTTGAAGCTGTTCAGTGAATTTTTTCAACTTTTAATCATCAGTGGTAAAGCTAGAAATTGGCGTCAATTAATGAATCCGGTAATTGAGCAAATTACAAACAAGAAATTATTACTTGCTGAACTATTAGCATTGAAACCTGAGCTTGATATTCCAGAAGGTGTGGTTTCGGACTGGGCAATTTTTGATCAGGATCAAAAATTATGTCTGGATCTTGATGAGTTGGCAGATTTAAATATTGAATTAACTGGATCATTGGACGAGGCACGTGAGCTACTGAAACGTTATGTGCTTACTCAATATTTACAGGATTGGCGTGGTCCCAAAATGGCTATGGCTTTGGAATTACTTGCTACACCACGACATAGAATTTCTCATTTGAATCAGGTTCTCGCTAATTGGGATTATCTAAAATTATTTAAAAAATCATGAACTACGAACCGATAATTGGGCTGGAAGTACATTTGCAGCCAAAAACTCAAACGAAAATGTTTTGCCGCTGTTCCAGTGAATATTTTGGAAAAGCACCAAATACCCATACTTGCCCAGTCTGTCTTGGTTTACCAGGAGCTTTGCCCGTACCCAATAAAAAAGCATTGGAAATGTGCATCAAACTTGGCTTGGCAATGAAATGTAGTATTGCTAAGGAGAGTAAATTCGACCGTAAACACTATTTTTACCCAGATTTACCTAAAGGATACCAGATTTCACAGTACGATCAACCAGTCGCCTTTCAAGGCTATCTAGAGCTCGATATTGCTGGTGATGCTAGAAGGATCAGAGTGACACGTGTCCATATGGAAGAAGATACCGGAAAATCAATGCACGAAGGAGAATTTACCTTATTGGATTACAATAAATCTGGTGTACCTTTGATTGAATTGGTGACAGAGCCTGATTTTACAAGTGTTGAGGAAGTATTGAAATTTTCTAAAAGATTACGCCAAATTGTCCGTTATCTCGATATTTCCGATGCTGATATGGAAAAAGGGCAAATGCGTTATGAATTAAATATGTCACTTCGTAAAGTTGGTGAGAGAGGTTTACCAAATTACAAAGTGGAAGTGAAGAATATCAGTTCAATTTCAGTGCTGGAAAAGGTAATTGGTTTTGAGTTTGAGCGTCAGAGTGCGCTTCTCGAAAAAGGAGAACGCCCAGCTCAAGAGACCCGGGGCATCCGTGATTTAACCGGAGCAACTTACAGTCAGAGAGTCAAAGAAGGTGCTGATGATTACCGTTATTTTCCTGAGCCGGATATTCCACCCATGGAATTCAGTCCTGAGGAAGTAGCGATAATTGCCAAAACCATTATTGAATTACCACATGAGAAAAAGAATCGCTTTATGGGTAAATTTGGTTTTGAGCCAGATACGGCAGAAACACTCATCCAATCGAAAAAGACAGCCTTCTGGTTCGAGAGAGGTTTAGTGGAATTATCTGATAATGAGTCCCGTAAAGAATTTGCCAAACTTCTGATCAGTGATGTTTTTGGCTTGTTGAAAGCTGAAAAAATGAAATTGACTGATCTCAAGTTCACACCAAATGATTTAGCGAAGTTAGCAGCAATGATTATTCAAGGTAAATTACCTAGAAGTGCAGCGAAACATCAGGTGATTCCAGAAATGTTTACCAGTGGTAAATCTCTGGAGGAAATCATCAAGGCGAAGGGCTTAGATCAGCAATTGGATGAGGTAGAATTAAAGTCAATTTGTCAGCAGGTGGTTGCCTCCAGTGCAAAAATTATTGCCAATCTGGATAAAAATCCCAATGCGATCAAAGCGCTCATTGGTCAAGTGATGGGCCGCACTAAGGGTAAGGCTGATCCAGTGCTGGTTGATAAATTGCTCAAAGAGTTGCTGGGGAGGTAGGGAGGGAGAAATTCGAATGTCGAATCTCGAATATTAATTTGTAAGTAGGATTTGCTGCCAGCTACCTTTTCTTTTCCATATACGCTTTTTCTGATAAATGTTAAGATAAAATAATTCAATTTTTGAAATTATTAACATGTCCACTTTCCAAAAAATTATTGTTCTTGCACTAACAATTATTGGTATTAGCATGGTTAGAGTTTTAAGCGTTTCAGCTGTGACCAATACACCTGTTCCCACGATATCGCAAAATAGTACAGATCAAGGTTTAATCTTACATCTTTCTCATAGCAGACAAACATATCCGGCGAAAAGTTTTGAGATTATTTTGACTGTCGATTCAATAATAAATTCTAGTAAAGTAGGAGTGGAATGGAAATATCCGACTAATTTATTGGTTCCGGTAGGAGGCATAAAAGACTATATCACAGTGACCGCAGGTCAATTGACTACTTTCAAAAAGACCTTTACTCCGATACCTGGTACAGAATTGCCTGATCAGGCCGATTTTACAAGAGAAGCAGAGATAAGCGTTAAAGTAAATGCTTTTCTGGCAGAACGCAATTATTTAAGTTCAGCTGCGACCACAGTGAAGTTTAATAAACTGATGGAAATTTTACCTTTGGATAGCGGTTATAATTTTGAAAAATATGGCAAAATTTCTTTGAACTGGTTTTGGAAGATTGCCTTGGTAGTGGGGATAATTTCTGCAATTGTTTTTATTATTTGGCGTTTCCGAAAATATTTAAATGCTGATGATAATGATGTGGCTACTCCTATCCCGGCAAATCTAGTAGGAAAATCAATTTAATTCCAAATTTTGTATTGGATTACAATGTTCTTTTTCTAAATTTACGGTAAGATTATTATAAAAAAATATGAAATGGACTAATATCACTGATCAAGATTTGCCAGATTTTGCTCCCTTACAGAAGTATTCCACTTTGTTGCGCCGATTATTAATCCAGCGGGAAATCAGAACTGGTAAAGCAGCTGAACAATTTTTAAATCCAAGCTTAGATGATTTACCAGCACCTATTGCATTACATGATACAGACAAAGCAGCTGAAATAATTTTAAAGGCAATTGCCGAAAAGCAGAAAATTTTTATTTATGGTGATTATGATGTCGATGGTGTGACTTCTACTGCTATTGTTTTTGATTTTCTTTACCGGGAATTAAAGGCACAGGTTTTACCTTATATTCCGGATCGTTTCGATGAAGGTTATGGTTTGAATGATATCGGTCTTCAGGAGATATTGAAACAAAAAGGAAATTTAGTAATTACTGTCGATTGTGGCATCCGAGATTATCAATTAGTGAAAAAATATCAGGAACTGGGTTTGCAGTTTATTATTACTGATCATCATACATTGCCTGAGGCCGAGTTACCTGATGCACTTGCCTTGGTGCATCCTGGTTTGAGTCCTGATCTGAAATTTACTCAGATTTGTGGCGCTAATGTGGCTTGGAAACTGGTACAAGTGATTGCTGAATTGGCTTGGCAGCGTGGGTTAATTCAAAATCCATTAGCTGTGGAGCATTATCTTGACCTGGTAGCACTGGCAACTACTTGTGATGTCATGCCTTTGATCGAGGAGAATCGGGTAATTTTAACTTTTGGGTTAAAACAATTTAAATTTACAAAAAATCTTGGATTACAGGCATTAATGCGTTATTTGAATCTTGATCCAGGGCAAATTGAAGCTTATCATCTGGGATTTTTGATCGGCCCGCGACTCAATGCTGGAGGACGAATAGAGCATGCGATTGAAGGAGTTCGGCTGCTTACTACTAATCAAAGTGAACAGGCAGATAAAATTGTAAAACGATTGGATGAATTAAATACTTACCGCCAGAAAATAACCACTGATCTCGTAATCCAAGCAGAGGAGCAAATTACAGGACAGCCGGAAATGAAAAAGCTATTATTTCTTTATGGTGCAGATTGGCCAGAAGGAATTGTAGGACTAGCTGCTGGGAAATTATCAGAAAAATATCATCGTCCGGTATTAATTGGTTCTCTTAGTAATGGCAAGGTCAAAGGCTCTGCTCGTAGTATCAAAAATTTTCATATTACAGAAGCTATTGCTCAATTTGCCGGCAATCTTGAAAAATTTGGTGGTCATAAACTGGCAGCTGGATTTCTGGTATCTGTCGAACAGCTTGATCAATTCCAACTCGGGTTAGAACAATTGGCTGATAAGATGTTGACACATGAAGATTTGATTCCGGAACTGGAAATTGAATATCATTTACCTGCATCAGAATGGTCACTTGATACTTTAGCAGAGCTCAAAAAATTTGAACCTTTTGGCTTTGGAAATAAAAAGCCTTTATTACAAATTGATGCTGTACAAATCAGGTCTTTGAAATTTATCGGTAAAGAGCATAACCATGTGAAGTTTGAGATTTTTGACGGTAGTGATACACTAGAATGTATTGCTTTTAATCAGGCATTACGTTTTAGTGATCTAGATTTGAATCAAAAGTTTGATTTTGTCGGTACACTCGAAGGCAATTTTTGGAATGGTGAAACCAGACTACAATTTAATTTTAAGGATTTTCGAGTTTATGAAAAAAGTCGCTAAATTTTTTGAAAAGAATTTTTATAATCTGTTTCTAGTATTTTTAATTATTCTAAATATTGCACCAATCTTGGCACCGGTTTTTGCAAATATTGGTTGGATTTGGCCAGCCAAAGTCATTTATACGATTTATTCAGTTTTTTGTCATCAGTTTGACTGGCGAAGTATTCATTTTCATGATTATCAGTTTGCCTGGTGTACGAGGGATACTTTTATTTGGGGAGCGATTCTCACTACAGCAATTACTGTCAAATTTATTAAAGCTCCAAAACTTTCCATTTATTGGGTAATTGCTTTTACGATTCCGATTGCCCTTGATGGTGGTATCCAGACCATTGCTACCATGCTTGGTTTTACCAGTAGTGAGCCATTTTATCTCAGTACCAATTTACTTCGCATGATAACCGGTTCATTATTTGGTCTTGGGTTGGGATTTTGGATGATGCCCATGATGTATGAGATTTGGCTGGAAGATAATGGCAACAAAGACATGCGTAAGCAGTGGAAATTTTCACGTTTTATTTTTATTATTGAATTTTTTTTATTATTTTTGATTTATCTTGTTTTAGTCCAAATTTGGCGGGTCACCTCTCCGAAATATGGTCCGGAAAATTTTCTTGACCTGCGCGCCCGCATGCCGGAAAGTAGCTCTAATTGGCTACAACGACGCAAGCACGGAATGTGAAAAAGTATCAAGTATCAAGTATCAGGGATCAAGGATCAAGGATCAAGTAGTCTGGATTACATAATTTGATTTTCCTGTCTACCGTCTACAACCTACAGTCTACGAATCAAACTTGATACTAGTAATAGTTCATTTACAATTTTTATTGCTACTTGCTACCAGCTATTTCTTCTGCTCAATAAATAAAATGTATTAATAGTAAGTAAAACCGCGCTTATTAAAAATAGTATTCCGAGAACCAGGAAAGCAACTGTTGCGGAAGTGATATCATTGGTATTTCCTGCGCTAATGATGCTAGCTATCATAATAGCTACTAAACTTAGACTGCAGCAGGTAAAAAGCCAGAGTAAAAGAGCACAAGATAAATTTGCAAACCCAAGTAAACTGTTATTATTTCTCATGATTTAGATATCTAAAGGGAATTTAGTACAAAGTTTTTTTACTTCCTGAGCAATTGCTTTGATCTTTTTATTTTGGCTGATAAATATTTCAAACTGTGCAAAATCCATATCCTGTTTACTTTTAACTATTTCCATCACTGCATTCATCCATACTGCAATCGCTTTCATCTCTTTTACTTTCATTCCTCTAGTTGTTATCCAGGGGGTACCCAGCCTAAGTGCTGAAGGATCTGCTGGTGGTCGCTTTTCCTGAGGCATGGTATTCATATTAGCAATTATGCCAGCATAGTCTAGGGCCCTAGCATATTTCTTGCCAAATACTCCTTTGTTACTAAGATCAATTAAAATTAAATGTTTATCAGTGCCACCGGTGACGATATTGAAATCCAATTTGGTAAGAGCTGCTGCTAAAGTTTGAGCATTAAGTACAACTTGCTTGGCATATTTCTTAAAGTCAGGCTGCATAGCTTCTTTGAGCCCGACAGCGATTCCGGCAATGCTATGATTATGCGGTCCACCTTGAATGCCAGGGAATATTGCCCGGTTAATTTTTTTCATCAGCTCAGCTCTGGCAAGTATGATTGCTCCACGGTTGCAGCGTAAAGTTTTGTGAGTGGTCATGGTGACGACGTCAGCGATACCAACTGGAGATTTGTTGACTCCTGCAGCGACTAGCCCAGCTTCATGAGCAATATCAGCTAGATAATAAGCTCCTACTTTATTGGCAATTTGCTTCATTCGGACATAGTCAATTTCTCTGGGATAGGCAGTACCACCAGTGATAATCAGCTTTGGTTTTTCAGCCAAAGCAATTTTTTCTACTTCAGCATAATTAAATTGCTTAGTTTGGGGATCGGTTTTATATTGAATGGCATTAAAAATTTTCGAAGAAATATTTACTTTTCTTTTACCGCCTAGATATTTGAAATTATTATCAGCAGCTTTGGTATCTGGTTCGTATGACCAGCCGTGTGTCAGGTGTCCACCATCAGGCAAATACATTCCCATAATTTTGTCGCCTGGTTTTAAAAGTCCTAAATAGACTGCAAGATTAGCTGGACTTCCAGAAAGAGCCTGGACATTTACTTCCCAATCAGCTGGTAATTTAAAAAGTTTTTTAGCACGTTTGATCGCCAGTTCTTCTAATTCGTCAATAAAATAATTGCCTTCATAATAGCGTTTATGAGGATAACCTTCTGAATATTTGTTCATGAATACTGAGCCAACAGCTTCACGTACAGCTTTGGAAGCAAAGTTCTCGGACGGGATCATAGATAATTTGTCCTGTTGTTTGTTTTCTTCCAGTTTTAGGATCTGGTATATCTCAGGATCCTGCTTTTGTAATGTTTTTTTATTCATAATGGTTGAATTTTATAAATTGAATAAATTGAAAATTTTGTTTTTGGCATTTTGTTTTAATCTTCATAATAAAATATATGTTTAAATTTAAAATCTGTCAATCAGGGAAATATTTGTCATGCACTAACATATTGAAAAACAAAAAATATAAATTTATGAGAATATTTTACGCTAATTTTCCCATGATTGAATCTTATCAAAATTATTCCGCCATTATAACGGCGGAATGATAATTATCCAAGTGAGAAAAAGAATCCCTTGAAGTGCATTTCACTCCTGTTGCTGGTGAAAACTGGTCAAAATTTGCTAGAATAATATTTATTTTCCGCAATAGATTGCTTTGGTTGTATAAGCTTTTTGTTTTAATTCTTTTTCATGTATAATTTCAGTTACTTTGAATCGAATTTTTTATGAAAATCAAACCCAAAATTATGATCTTGGGTGGAGGACTATTGGGGCTCACTTTGGCACTGGAATTATCCAAACAAAATAAAGAGATTGCTGTTTTTGAACAGCAGTCTACTTTTGGTGGATTAGCAGGAGGTTTCAAAATCGGAAATAATTATTTGGAGAAATATTACCATCATATTTTTAGAAGCGATAATGATATTCAGGATTTGATCCAAGAATTAGGTCTAAGTGATAAATTGAATTGGTATCCGGCTACTTCCGGCGTTTGGGATGACAAAAATCTATATAGTTTTTCAACATCGTTAGATATATTGAAATTTCGCTTATTAAACATTTTTGATAGAGTGCGCTTGGGTCTAGTATCTTTATATCTTCAGAAGTTTGCTAAATTACAAAATGTAGAGAAATATTCTGCACTTGATTGGTCTAAGAAATATTTTGGAAAGAAAGTTACTCAGACCATTTGGGAGCCTTTACTACGAGGTAAATTTGCATCTGATGCAGAAAAAGTTTCAATGGGTTGGCTTTGGGCCAGGATCTTTGACAGGTCGAGCTCCAGACCCAATATGCTGGCGAAGGAAGAATTGGGATACCTGGATGGTAGTTTCCAGCTGCTTATTGATACATTGATTGAGAAATTGAAATCGAATGGTGTCAAGCTATTTCTCAAGTATGACTTGCAGTCCTATGAATTTAATAAAAATTTACAAAAACATAAAGTAATTTTTAAGGCTCAGGACAATAAAAAAAGAGAATTGGAGTTTGATCAGGTAATAAGTACTTTGCCGGGTCCATTATTTATAAAGCTTTTTCAGGGAGTAAACGCAGAAATAAAAAAAGAAATATCACAAATAAAATATCTTGGTGCAATATGCTTGACACTGGTTATCAAAGATCAGTTCATGCCTTATTACTGGCTCAGTGTAATGAATAGCGAATTGCCTTTTTTAGCTGTGATCGAGCATACCAATTTTATCAATCCGGATAAATATGAGAAAAAACATATTTTGTACATCGCAAAATATTTAAGTCCGGAAAACAAACTGTTTAGCGCTAGCCAGAATGAGCTTCTCAAGATTTATCTGCCATATCTTCAGAAAATCAATCCGGCATTTGACGAAACATGGATCGAGGAAGTATATTTTGCTAGCACATCTTTTGCACAACATATAGTAAATGTGGATTATCAGATTCCTAAATACGAAACTAATATTCCCGGTTTATATTTTACCAATTTTTCTCAAGTGTATCCACATGATAGAGGTATGAATTATGCGGTGAGACAGGGCAAGGAGCTGGCAGGGAAGATTGAAAACTGAAATCAGGAATCTGGAATCGAATCAAAAATACTAAGTAGTATATCGTTAGATTCCGGACAGCAAGCAATTCTAAGCTATTGCTAAGAATTGCTAACTTCCGGAATGACGTTTAGGCTCTTTAATACTTTTAGTGTAACGTTAAGAATTAGCTACTTGATACTTTTTAGCTACCAGCTACTAATTCCTCTACTTTATACTTTATACTTGATACATTATACTTTTCTTTAACTATTACCTATTAATCTGAGCTATGGAAATCAAAATCTTTCTCACCTGGTACTTGATGTTTTTGTTGTTTGGTATCATTGGTTTGCCAATTGCCAACCTGTTTTTTCATCAGTGGCGGGATCGTGGTTATGGTATGGCCAAACTACTAGGTTTATTTTGTATTGCTATGCCAGTTTGGTTGCTTGCTTCTCTCAAAATTGTACCTTTTACCCGGGTTTGGATTATTTTTGTTTTTCTGGCAGCTTTAATAGCTAGCATATATTGGATTTATAAAAATTTTGCCGACTACAAAAAAGTGATCCTTTTGATTGTCTTTGAGGAAGCAATTTTTTTAATTAATTTGCTGATTTGGACATATATTCGTGGTTTTAATGCCAGAGCAGAGGGTACTGAAAAAATGATGAATACTGCTTTTATGAATTCAATTTTTCGTAGTCAGTATTTTCCACCTCTGGATCCCTGGTTTAGTGGTGGAAGTACTATCAATTATTATTATCTCGGACATTATCTTTTTGCGTTTGTGGGTAAGTTAAGTGGGATTGCCATTGCTTACGTTTACAATTACGCATTAGTGACCATTACCTCACATGCTTTTATCTCCCTTTTTTCAATTCTGAGCGAATTATTAAAAAAAGCAAATGCTGTAATCAGATACATATTGGCTGGGCTAGGATCATTCTGGATCTGTTATGGTGGTAATGTGCATTACCTTTTTTATCTTCTTGATAAATTATTTCACGGCGGGGTTAATATTTTTTATCCACATCTTAATAATGTCTCAGGACAAGTCACTTATAGTTATTTTTTTCCGGACGCTACCAGGATTATTCCTTTCGCCATTGATGAGTTCCCGGCATATAGTATTGTGTTAGGTGATGTGCATGGGCATTATTTAGGTTTCCCCTTTTTTATTATTGCTATTGCGATAGGTATTGCCCTTTATAATCTCAAACATCTTTCCAAAAAGAAATTGGTTTTAACTGGCTTGGCTTCGATCTTTGTATGGGTGCTTTATGGTATCAACAGCTGGGATTTTATTACCATCAATGTTTTTTTCTTATTAATACATCTAGTTCAGTCCTGGCAACAAAAGCTAAATATTAAACAGAAAATTGTATTTTTTCTGACCCATCAGGCAATGTTGATCTTACCAGGGTTACTTTTTATGATTGCATATTTGGTTCAGTTTCATGCTCCTGTGGTAGGTACTGGTAGTGGGATCAATAAATATTTAGGTTTTGTGCCTGCATATGCTTATGAAAAAATTGAAAAAGGTGAAAGTATTATGTATCAGGTCCAAAATGTAGCAAAAGGTAATGTTACAGATCCGGTTTACTGGTCTGAATTTTATAAAAAACGTAATGTAACTAGCACTACATCTCCAATCAAGATGTACTTTATGGGAAAGCTTTATGAAGATTTTCCGCAATGGCTTTTGATGTGGGGGATGTTTTTGTTTATCACACTAGGATATTTGATTAGTAGAACTTTAAAAGCTACCAAGGCAAATAGTGATCGGGCATTATTAAATATTATGGTGATTCTTTCAGTCGGCTTGGTTTTAGGTGTGGAATTCTTTTTTCTCAAAGATATTTTTCATGCTTCCAATGCACCTTATTTCCGGACAAATACAATCTTTAAATTTTATTATCATGCTTGGGTCATTTGGGGAATCGCCTGCACTTGGATGATTGGTAATATTTTACAGCATCCGAATTTAAAAAAGCTCAATCGGACTATTGCTATTAATGTCCCAATTATCTTAATTACTTTTTTACTTTTTATTGGATCAGCGATTTATATTCATAAAGCAGTAATTGATTTTTATCCTTTGAAGTCAGGTGATGCCAATTGGACTATGAATGGCATGGCGTTTATTCAAAAGGATGGAGATAAAGTTGGCGATTTTGGTGCGATTAACTGGCTCAATGAAAATGTGTCAGGGCAACCAGTAATTGCTGAGGCAGTGGGAGATGCTTATACATTTGCTGCCAGATATTCTACTTTTACCGGTTTGCCTACTGTACTTGGCTGGCCCAATCATGAGTGGCAGTGGCGTGGCTCTTCCCAGTTGCCATATGATCGAAAAAATGGGGTTACTTCCTCGGATAATAAAGTTTATTACAGCGGGATTGATGCTTTGTTTACTACTACAGATATCAATGTTGTTTTGGAATTGATTAACCGATATGATATAAAATATATTGTAATCGGGCAAAAAGAGCGTGAACTTTATCCAAATCTCAATGAATCTCTAATTCCTCTTGTAGCAGATAAAGTATATGAGAATGATTATAATACGAGAATTTATCAAGTAAATCCAAATAAATAAACGATCAAAGATTTGCAAGCGAAATGTGATTTGGTCAATGGCAGATTGTAGGGTGCAAACATTTTTGTACCACTTAAATCCAAAATAATTTTCATATTATTAATTTTTCGTAATTATGAACAAAATTTTCCAGATCAATATTGGACCCAAAATTAGTTTAAAATTTCAGAGCAACGAATCAGATCAGAAGTATAAAAGCATTAATTGGAAAATATTTCGTGTCTTATCCCTGCTTCAGAAAATAAGCTGGATGGTATTTTTTGCCTCATTTTTTGTTTTACCAGTTTTTGGGGGAAAGAATCAGGAACAAGCAACATTGATTTATTTATATTTTTTTGTTATTTGGCATTTTGCCTTACATTTATCAAGAAGTATTTTAGTCAGAGATAATTTCTTACCAGTAGTTCCCTTTGATTTGATTTTATTATTATTCACTACCTTTGTTACAAGTTCATTATTTTTAACTACAGTAGCTCATGAGACCAGTTACAATATTTTTGGTGGACGGGATTTTAAAGCATTCTCTGGTGTAAGTATCATTGCTTTTTGTTTGCTTTACTTCCTTGGAGTTGCCGGATATCTTACCAAAGTGCTGAAACCATGGCATTTATTGATACTTCCATTTTCTTTTTTCTCAGGAATGTTTTGTGATTATTTAATTAATTTCGAATTTTTGAGTGATTGGAAAATCATTATTTGGATGATTTTTCCGACAATTTTATTTTTGATATTTAATAAACCAAGTTCCAAATTTAAATTTGGAATTTTATTTTGTGAAATAATATTATTGATATTTAATTGGGACAATCATTATGCTGCATTGATTTCCATTATATTGGGAATAATAATCATTATCTGGAAGCTATTAAATATTCACAGGATTCTCAAAGTTATGAAAAATTTTAGTAATGATTTTCGTTTAGTTTGGCAACGTAAGCTTAGCATGTCCAAATTTTATAAGCGAAATAGCTTAGTTTTTTTTATGATAAACGCGGGATTAGTTTATTTAATTATTTTAGTTTGGCTTGTTTATCAAAATTCGTTTAGTAGTTTATTGTCAAATTTTCATTTAGCAAATCTGCCTAGTCTAAAGGCGTTTTGGATTGGAGCCGGACTACAGGGTAGCATTTTGAGTACTATTTCAATGATATTAAATAGTTATGGATTTTTCACTTTTATTTTATTCGTTCTCTTTATTGGTTTTAATTTCCGTCAAAGATATTTATATTTTCAAAAAGTACCTGTTGCCGGTACAATTTTTTTGATAAATTTGATCACGTTTGTGGTTTTCTTTTGTTTAACAAAATTTAATCAAATGGTATTGATTTTATTTTGGTTAGAATTGCTCTGGTTTGTTTTACAAAGTATGAAAGCCAAACCGGGCATTGCAAAACCATTAGAATTTCATTTCTGGAAAAATCCCAAATATTATCGATATAATAGTTGGATACAAAGTGTCCTCAGTATGCTTCTTTTATTATTTGGTGTATATTTAATTATGCTTTTAAAGATAATTTATTCAAATATTTCTTAGTTTGAGTTGAAATGCAGGAAAAGAAGAAATTAATAATCTGGAGTTTGTTTTTTATCACAATCGTTCTGGGATTGAGTGCAGTGTATATCGGATATCGTTTACGGGAGCAGCCTGTGATCAGTCCTACTGCTAGTGGTGCTCAGGAGGAAGTTACTAATTGTGCATCAGGTGGTTTTATCGATGAGTTTAGTTCAGCTACTTTAAATTCTGCCAAATGGCAATATATTCAATCCAGTGCTACAAGTTCTCGTACAACGATTAGTAATTCCACAATTAAAATGGAAGTAGATAATATCGATGAAACAGCGCAAAATAATTCTGGAATTCAATCAAAAGAACTTTTTGAAGGTAGTTTTCATGCAGAAGTAGTAGTAGTTTTACCTCTCGAGTTATCACAGGTGGCCGGGCCTGGATCTTCTGCAGCATTAGAGTATGTGGATAAGGATAATCAGGTGGTTTTTGGTTTGGCAAGGAAGATTGAATATGTAAATAATGAAAAGGTTGAAAAAATTACTGGTTTTGTTAATGATCGGGTAATGCCGGAAATTCAACTGAGGCCAGAAACTGTAGATCTTCAATTGGTTCTGGAAAAAAATGGTACACAAGTCAAAGGGATTTTGATAGAAAAAAATATTGGTTTTATTACAGTTTTCGATGAACAGTTGACCGCTGAGATAAATGGCAAATTACAATTAAATGTCAAGTCGATAGCACCTGGTACTCAGTCCACAACAGCGGTTTTTACTAGTTTTAAACTTAGTTGTATTGGTCAGGCAGTGGATCCTGGTCAAAATACTTGTCAGTGTGAATTTGGTTTTAGTACTGATGATCAATGTAATTTTAATAAAGAAGCTGTTTGTATTGAAGATTCTGTATGTGAATGTCAAAATTTGATAATTGCTCCTACAGCGACTCCAAATCCAGGACATCTATTGGCCACAATCGTGATTTCCAGTGGAAGACCTACAAGTCAGGTGACAACTACTTCCGGTGGCGGTATCACAGCCATTCCTTCAGCGACTTTACCACCAGGTATTACAGCGACACCGCGTATTACTAGTGCGAACAATACCAATCAGCCTACCAGTCCAGGAAATGTCACAACAAGTGGTGTACAAAATGCGGTTTTGATTACTCAAGATAATATTAATACCTGTAATACCACGAAAAATGAAGCTAATGTAAAATATTCGATAAAGTTAACTAATCGTACTAGTGGTATTGTAAATTTATCAGGAGATATTTATCTAGACAGTAAATTTTTACCGGAATATATAATTACATCGACAATTTCGCATGGTGGGATATTTAATTCTGCTCTTAAGAAAATCACCTGGACGGGCTTACCGGCTGTAAATGTAAATGAAACATTGATTTTGACTTTTGAGCTCAAATTGCCAAGTACTGCTTTTGGAGATTTTAGTAATGAAGTAATATTAGCTGAAAAAGAAAACAATATTGGTTCTTCTTTAAAAACAATTAAGATTAATTGTCTGCCCAAAACTGCTCTAATCACTGATCAGATAGATCGCATTATTATTGCGGTAGCGATGATTGTCGCTGGATACTTTATGTTTGCTGCTGGAGTACATCAATATGCCGGCAAGCTTTTCTGGATGCTTGGCGGTAAGAATGTTTTAGCCGGATTCAATAAAGATTATCAAAGTGAATATGATCATGAAATTAGGAAAAAATATACTGCCAAGATGCTCAATAAAATTAAAGAAGAATAATAATTAGTAGTCTGTAGCCAGTAGTTTGTACTCAGGGATTATTATTACAATTTAATAAATAATCTAAGAACTTTTAACTACTTGAAAATTTACTGTCTACTGTCTACAGTTTTCTAACTACTGATTTACAGAAAATGCGTAAAAAAAAGAATTTTATTATAATTATTCTCACGCTAGTAACCTTCGCTGTTGGAGTCAGTGCGATTTTTGTTGGTAATTATTTACAGCAGCGTCAAAATATTCAGCCGGAAGATTCATCAGCTGCTACTGCAGGCACATTAAGCATTTTGAAATGTGGTAATGTGACAAATAATAATCCGTTAAAAGATATATTATGCAATATCGCGCCTGGTGGTTCTGCACCAGATTATTGCCCGAGTTATTCTGCTGCCGGGCAGCTGCAAAATACTATTCCGATTAGGCACTTGCAGGTTAAGTTTTATCCACCCTCAAGCCCCAATACTAATTCTTATCTTGAAGTTAATGGGGTTCGTTCATCTGTGTGTGCAGATGGTCAGACCTGCAGTACGATTGATACATATTTTCCTACGACACAAACCACATTGAATATGCGGGTGCAGTATGCGAATAGTATCTATGCTCTAGGCTGGATGACTCCGGAGAACAATGAGTGTGGTACATGTTATGGTTTGAATTCCAATACGAATTCCTGTACTACTTGTTCGAGTTATTCGCATATGAGTACAAGTCATTTACCGGTTGCGAATCCTGGTTTTAAGGAACTGGATACACAATGCTGGGCGGATGAACCTGCAGCTACAAGAAGTGATTTTGATTTTAACGATTTTATGTTTCGGGTCACCGGTAATATGTTTCCAGAATGTAGTACTTTTGAAATTGTACCTAGTGCTCCAGCTCCTGGACAGGATATTACAATTAAATGTGGGGCGACTGATGATTCCGCTGTTGCCAAAGTAGAATTTTTTTATAATGCAGCTAAAGGGACAGATTGGTGTACGGCTACTACCTGGACAACACTTGGTGTTGGGGTTTTGAATACAGTAAGTGGAAAATATGAATTGACGGTAAAAGCGCCTACCAGTCCGGGGAGTTATACTTATTTTGCAAAAATTACTGATAATGCAGGGGATGCATGTACCGGTAATCCCGGTGGGGTTTGTGGTATCGTTTCCCAAGCCTCATGTCCGAATTGTAAAGGGACTTTGATTGTAGCACCACCGACGCCTACACCTACAAATACTCCAACTAATACACCCACTCCTACTCCTACCCGGACTCCTACACCTACACCCACCAGAACTCCAACCCCTACTCCAACCAGGACGCCGACGCCGACACCAACTGGTACTTTACCACCATCACCGACACCATCCAATACACCATTACCGACTAATACTCCTTGGGAAAAGCCCAAGCCCACGTTTCCGAAACCAACAGCTTTGCCACATACTGCTATCTGGCAGACGCCTAATCCCTACTTAATTTTAGGAGGATTATTAATAATTTCCGGTTTGTGGCTCCGCCGAGTAGCAGTGAAAGAAAATTGAAATCTGAAATATGGAATCTTTAAACTGAAATCTGAAATCTGGAAGAAATAAGGGGATTTACGAATCTAAGAATTTAAGAATAGAAGAATATTGGAATTTAAGAATTTAAGAATTTGGAGAGTTTTAAGTAAATCGGAGGCAATAAAAAGATTCTGTAAAACAGAATCTAATGTTATTGCATTCTCGAGCATTTCTAAATTCACTTCGTTCATTAAGAAATGTCGAAACTTGCCGAATCTACTCGAACTATCGAAAAGCTTCATTACTAATATTAAAAGTATACAGGAAGTAATAAGTAATTTAAAAGATTTCGAAAATATTAAACCTATGCTACCATTGAATTGTGTACTATAATTAGTCTAGTTTAATGATTTAGAATGAATAATGAAAACTCCCAACTACTTGACCTTTACGCTCTGCTACAAGAGTTATCTAAACAATCTTGTAAAGTTATAGAACCATACGACCCCAAGAGAATTCAACTTGTAATTACTGATAGCGGACTCGACTTTTATAAAGAAATTAATAGGAAACCTGCTAAAAGAAAAAGCCCTCAAAAACGTAAGATAATTAAAAAACCTTCGCTTGCCACCAAGTGAATCTGATATATTCTATATCAGCATATTCTTCAAATTATTTTTAGAAATTTATAAATATAAAACATAAAAAGTTTTCTGCCTAGTATTATGTTTAGATACAAAATCCATATCAGATAGTGTTATTAGTGTTTTAAAAAATATACTTACAGAATCCTTTTAGTGTCGTGTTTAGTTTTTCAACTATATAAGGCGATAGGTACATGAACTACATACATAATGATATTTATATAATAGTTGTAAGTTATTTTGACTTTACATATCTTGTTAAAGCATTTCTTGCTACTAATCCATACCCTGCATTAATATTTTGACTAGGGAGAAATGCTGTTGGTTTACCATCTTTGTCTAGCAAATATCCATCTGCATCTACTTCACCATTGAATTCTCTATTAAACCATTCACCATCAGCTTCTCTTAAAAATCTTAGACTTTCTGCTTCAAATTCTCTTGCAAACGCTGGGTCACTTTGTCTTAATGCATCTGCTTTTTGAACTACTGCTTCCCTATCTGGCATAGTAACATCTTGCAAAGCTAATTCTCTTGTTAATGGGGGATATGCTGTACCTTGTGCTATCGTTTCTACTGTTGGCGGTTGTTCATGCCTTGTTAAAGCATTTCTTGCTACTAATCCATACCCTGCATTAATATTTTGACTAGGGAGAAATGCTGTTGGTTTACCATCTTTGTCTAGCAAATATCCATCTGCATCTACTTCACCATTGTCAAGTACCCCGTTTGTTAAGATCATTTTCTAAGAACGTCTGCTTAAATTTT
>JBAXHO010000026.1:0-23866 GCA_037138855.1 bacterium | reverse complement strand
CGTGATACGTGATACGTGATACGTGATACGTGATACGTGATACGTGATACGTGATACTTTTTTTTTATTTATTATCTTTTCAATCAATGAAATCACTCTATGTCAAAGACTTATCCCGGGGGATGCAAATAAGTGGCGAAACATTTGCTGTCGGGGAAGTAAAATTAGCGGAAACAAAAGATAAGAAGCCATATTACCGGGTGACTCTTCTGGATAAAACTGGCAGCATTCCTGGACAAATCTGGTCAGATAATATTTCTAATGTGGAAAAAAAAGCTTTACAGTCAGGCAGAGTAGTAATTATCAATGCTGGAGTAGAAGAGTTTAAAGGGACATTACAGCTCAATATTTCAGCTGTAAATTCAGTGGATGAAGTACAACTTGATGAGTATATGGAAGCGAGTAGATTCAATTTGGATGAACTTTGGGACAAAATGCAAACATATGTGAAAGCGATTACAGATGTACAAATACAAGAATTTTTAGCAAAAGTTTTTGCAGATGAAACAGTGGCACAAAATCTTAAAGTGGCACCGGCAGCTGAGTACGTGCATCATTCATTCCGTGGCGGGTTACTCGAACATATTGTTGAAATGCTTGATCTTTGCGAGCCTCTGAAAACTTATTATCCGGAAGCAAATTATGATCTGGTATCTGCTGGGATAATTCTTCATGATATTGGCAAGTTACTTGAGCTGAAAGTGAATGGGGCTGTGGTTCAAAGAACAAAAGAAGGTTATCTAATTGGACATCTGATGAAGAGTTATGAATTTGTTTTGGAAAATGCCCGAGGAATATTGGATGAAGAGCATCTACTTAATCTTAGACATATTATTTTGGCACATCATGGTCTGCTCGAATATGGAAGTCCAGTAGTACCAGCTACTATTGAAGCAGCTATTGTACATTCCATCGATGCCACTTCTACAAATGTACGAATTTTTCAAAAAATTCTCAAAAAAGCAGCTGGTAAGAAAAATGATGAGTTTGCCGAATGGGATAATATTATTCGAGCCCGTGTTTATAAAAGTCCGTTGAGTAATCTTGAGTAATGAATCTCCATAAATTATTTCAATTAGATTTAATGGAATTGGAAGCTTTGTTTTCTAAAACCATTGTCCAGTATCCTGATCAGCAATTAATTTGGAAAACTTATCTTTTTGCTAAAGCAGCTCATGGTGCTGTGCAACAAATTCGCCATAGTGGTCAGCCATACATATTACATCCTTTGAGAATGGCTTTGATTTTAATAAAATATTTTCAGATTTCTAATCCAATCATGGTTCAGGCGCTTTTGCTTCATGATACTGTCGAAGATACTCAGGTGACACTTGCGGAAATTTCCCAGTATTTTAGTGATCAGGTAATGCAATATACAGCTGAGCTTACTAGAATTCATGAACCAGAGGAGACACCTGTGGAGAAATTTTCAGCAAAAAAATTAAAGTTTAAAGAATTTCTTGAGAAACCGCGTGATTTGAAAATTCTGAAAGTGATAGATTTTATAGATAACGCATATGACTGGGGTAATATTGCTGCAAATCATCCGGCTTATTTAAAAATTCCTCGCTGGCTTGCAGAATTAAAACAGTTTGGTATTCCCTTGGCAGAATCAATTGGTGCAGAATTTGCCAAACCACTTAATGATATCTTGGAAGAAATGAATACATTAAATTTTGCACCTGTTTACTCATTTCAAAGCTTAATTTTATTGATTTGAATTAACAGTAATGGTTCGCTTTGAGTTTTTTGAAAAATAAAACGGCGAATGTTGTTAAAAATAATTTCTTTTAATTTTATTTCCAGATTGTTTGTGAGCAGAGGTTTATTATTTTTGAGTAATTCATAAATCTTTTTTTCTAGTTGTTCATTAATTGCCGTATCTTGTTTTTCATATACAAATCCTCGGGAAATTATTTTGATTTCTGCAGCAAATTGATCGCTTTTGGGAATAATATTGACAATAATTGAAATCACTCCATAATTTGCCAGCTGATGTCGGTCATTCATCACCACACTGCCTACTTCTCCTACAGTATTACCTGCAACAAGTATTGGTGGCACAGCGAGCAACGCACCCTTTTTAAACTCTTTTCCATCATATTCGATGATTTGACCACGTCTGGGGATAATAATATTTTTTTCCGGAATTCCTAAACTTTCTGCTGTTTCAGCGTGTTTGTATAGGAAAGACTGGTAACCATGAACAGGAATAAAATACTTTGGTTTGGTAAAATTGATCATCATTTTTTGATCTTCCTGAAAACCATGGCCACTGGAATGTAGATTCATATCATCAGCTGCATAATATAATTTCGCCCCTTTTTGAGAAATTTCATCAACTAAAAATTGTACTAGCATGTCATTCCCGGGGATAATCGAGGCTGAGAGAATTACAGTATCACCTTTTTGAATTTTGATGCTACGGTGTTCTCCACGAGTCATCCTGGCAAGGGCAGCCATATCTTCGCCTTGTGAGCCGGTGGCTAAAATCATTACTTTATTATCAGGTAAGACAATTTTATTTTTCGGGTTGAGAAATAACTCTTGATTGACTTTGATATATCCCAGCTTGCGGGCGATTTTCACGGAATTATCCATACTGCGACCTTCAATTAAAACTTTTCGTTGATATTTTTCTGCAATCTTGATTAATTGCTGGATTCGTGTAAGTAAAGAGGCAAATGTCGCTACAATCACTCTCCCTTTAGCATCTTTGATCACTTCTTCCAAAGAACTGGCGATTACACTTTCTGACTTGGACATTCCTTTTTTAAAAGAATTTGTAGAATCAGAAAGTAAAGCCAGTACGCCTTCCTGTCCGATCGCGGCAATCCGATTATAGTCAGCTACCGGTTCATTTACCGGTGTATTATCAAATTTAAAATCGCCGGTATGGACAAGATTTCCTAATGGCGTTTTGATGATGACACCCATAGCTTCCGGGATACTATGATTTACTTTAAAAAATTGTACCTGAAAATCACCTGATGCCAAAATCGAATCGCCATTTACTTCATTTAAATGAACTTTATCAAGTAATTCAAATTCCTGAAGCTTTTGGGAAATTAATTCAATCGCAATCCGGGAGGCATATACTTGTGGAAAGTCAAGATCAGCAAGGACATAGGGAAGCCCGCCAATATGATCCAGATGACCATGTGTAATGATAATACCTTCGATTTTAGTTTTATTTTTTTTAAGATAATCAATATTGGGAATAATGAAATCTACTCCATATTGATCACTAAGTGGAAAACCTAAACCAACATCAATGACAATGATTTGTTGATCATATTCGATCGCCGTACAATTAATTCCGATTTCTTCTACTCCACCTAAGGGAATAATTTTTATTGTTTTTGTTGTTATCATTTTATATGTAATAATTTTGAATATTGTTGAATAATTTGAATGCCTACTTTCTCCCATAAAAATTGTGAAGCAAAAACTTTTCCTGATTTGCTCACTTTATGTAATTTAGTTTGGTTTGATAATAATTTGGTAATAGAATTAGACCAGTTAGCCTCTACTTCCGGCTTAATAAATTCAACTAAATTATCAGGAATAAATTCTTTGGGTCCACCCTGATTACTACAAATCACTGGTATACCTGCTGCTAGAGCTTCTAGTAGTACAATGCCAAAGGGTTCATGAATGCTGGGGAAAACAAATAGATCGCTAGCAGCATAAAGATCGATTAGTTTATCTTGTGGTAAATATCGTTCTGTAAAAAAAACATTATTAAAGGTAGAAAATTTTTGTTTTAAATATTTTAAATAACCATCATCTCCTCCTGCAAAAACAAATAAAATTTCAGAATGTTCTTGAATCGCCTGGTTCAGATATTGAAATCCTTTTGTAAAGCTAATTCTACCTACAGCTGCGATCAGATGTGAAAACTTTTGTTTATTAATGTTCCAGTCTTTAAAAAATTTTTCTTTATTTCCAGCAATAAAAAATTCTTTGGAAATTCCATTGGGAATTAGAACGATTTGTTTAGCAGAGACATGAAAATTTTTAATTAAAATTTTTTTTTCTGAATTAACTAAAATAATTATTTTATCCAGATATCTGGTAAATAATTTACCAAAGGTGAGATCGTGTAGTTTCACAAAAAGTTTCATCCTTCTTGATCTGCTGGTAGTAGGAAAAGGGTTGTGTGTGGTAAGAATAATTTTCTTTTTTTTAATTTTGGCTGCAAATAAAGCAAAATATGTTTCAATTTTACGAAAACCATGAACATGAACGATGTCCCAATCATTTCGTAGTAAATAAAAAAACAATCCAGGATAGAATTTATGAAAATAACTGAGACTAAAAAAATTGAAAAATCTTCTGATTGGGATACCTGAGATAGAATCAATCTTATCTTTTATTCGTGGTCCACTTTTACCTGAGTCAGAACAAAGCACAGTCACTTCATGCCCAGCATTTTGGATTTCTCTGGCTAAATTATCTACATGTGTTTCTACACCACCAACTACTGGATGAAAGAAAGTCGTAACTTCAAATATCTTCATTTACTAAATATAAAATCGTCTTGAAAATCTATTTTAATTGTATCACCTTCTTTGTACTCACCGGTAAGAATTTTATTAGAAAGCGAATTTTCAATTCTTCTTTGAATAATTCTTCTAACTGGTCTGGCACCAAACTGTGGATCATATCCCAGTCGAGCTAATTCTTGAATAGCCTTATCAGTTAAGATTAAAGACATTTTTTGTGCTTTTAGCAGCTGGGCTGTTCGGGCAATCGATAATTTTACAATTTGTACCAGCTCCTCAGGAATCAATGCTTTAAAAATAATTATTTCATCAATGCGATTGATAAATTCTGGACGGAAATTATTTTTTAACACCTGGTTTAACCTATCTTTGATCACTTTCCAGTCTGGAGGACTTTGTTTTTTTAAAATCTTCTTTTTCATTTTGATATTTTTAGTATCATTAAATACCGGTAATTCATTGGTATTTTCGATGTCTTGATTATTTGGATTAAGTAATTCAAGCATCATTGTAGAGCCAAGATTACTAGTAGCAATTATTATTGTATTTTTAAAATCAACCAGTCTGCCTTTACTGTCAGTTAATCGCCCATCGTCGAAAATTTGCAAAAGGATGTTAAAAACATCTGGATGTGCTTTTTCAATTTCATCAAGCAAAATTACTGAAAATGGATGTCTACGAACTCTTTCAGTGAGTTGGCCGCCTTCTTCAAAGCCGACATAGCCAGGTGGTGATCCAATTAGTTTGGAAACGGCATGACGCTCCATATACTCACTCATATCAAGCCGGATCATTGCATCTTCATCACCAAATATTTTTTCACTCAAAGCTTTAGCCAGTTCAGTTTTACCCACACCAGTAGGTCCTAGAAACATAAAAGTGGCAATTGGTTTATTGGGATTTTTCAAACCCACTCTAGCACGTCGTACTGCTTCTGATACCAATTTAATTGCTTCTTCCTGACCGACAATTCTTTCATGCAATTTTTCTTCCAGATGGATGAGTTGTTCTTTTTCCTCTTGATTTAAATCAGTTACTGGCACACCAGTAATTTGGGAAATTACTTCAGAAATATCAGAAAAAAGTACTTCTGGTGAACCAGTACCTAGCTTTCTTTGCCAGTCATCTTCCAGTGGTTTAATATTTTCTTTTAACTTTTCAATAGCCATTTTTAATTCTGCAGCTTCTTTGAGTTTGTTGGCTCGTGTCAATGATTCTCTTTCTGTTTCCAGTTTTTTTATTTTTAATTTCATTTGTCGTAACTCTTCCGGCTCAGCAGTGACACGTAGCCTGACCTTGCTCGCAGCTTCATCGATCACATCTATGGCTTTATCCGGTAAAAATCGATCTTTGATGTAGCGATCACTTAATTCAGCTGCAGAAACCAAGGCTTCATCGCTAATCTTGATACGGTGATGTGCTTCATACCGGTCACGAATCCCTCTAAGAATTTCAATAGTTTGATCTACATTTGGTTCTTCCACTAAGATAGGTTGAAATCGGCGTTCTAGAGCAGCATCTTTTTCAATGTATTTTTTATACTCATTTAAGGTAGTAGCCCCGATAACTTGCATTTCACCTCTTGCCAAGGCAGGCTTGATCATATTGGCTAAATCCATTTCTCCTTCATGCGAGCCAGATCCGACTATGGTATGCAATTCATCGATAAATAGAATAATTTCTCTTTGTGTTTTTTCCAGTTCAGTTATTAGTTTTTTTGCTCTTTCTTCAAATTCACCACGAAACTTTGAACCTGCGACCAGAAGACCAAGATCAAGTGACTTTACTTTTTTACTTTTTAAAATATCCGGTACATTACCAGAAGTGATTCTAGCTGCCAGTCCTTCCACAATAGCAGTTTTTCCCACACCAGGCTCACCAATTAAAACCGGATTATTTTTTTTACGGCGGGAGAGAATTTCAATGATTCTAGTAATTTCATCAGAACGGCCTACTACCGGATCAATTTTTCCTTGTATTGCTAGATCAGTCAAGTCTTTGGAATATTTATCCAGTTCAGGAGTAGTGGATTGTGTTTTAAATTTAGTCCCTTCTTTATCACCTTCACCGACAATTTTGATGACTGCTTGTCTGGCTTTGGTATGTGAAATGGCATATTTACGGAGAATTTGTGCTCCCAGACCTTCGGTTTCTCTGATAATTCCGAGTAGAATATGTTCAGTGCCAATATAATTGTGACGCAGTTCTTGTGCTTCCTGAAATGCCAGTTGAATTATCTGTTTTGCTCGTGGTGTCAAACCGATTTGAGTGGTTTCATAGTTAGCTTCACTTAGTTGATTTTCGATATATGTTTTAAGATCTTCGCCTTTGATATCCAGTTCTTTTAAAATATTTGAAATTAATTCTTCACCATCATTAACAAGTGCATAAAGCAAATGTTCACTATCAATATTTTTTTGTTTCTTGGCTACTACTATTTTTGCAGCCCTTTGCAAGGCAGCTTTGGTTCGCTCAGAGAAAAGTTCAGTAATGTCAATTCGTTCTGAAGGACCTTTATAGCTAGAAAAATTGTTAAAAGGATCATCATTTTTTCCCAAAGGATCAAATGGATTGAAGCTAGACATGGGTTTTATATTAAAAAATTATTAGCAGTCGGTATGTCTGACTGCTAAATAGTATAGCATGCATGATAAAAAGTTTCAAACCACTCCTTCAGAAATTCTTTTGAAAAAGTATCCTTTATGGATTGTTTCTTTAAAGGCACTTTCACTTTCCCGTTCAATAAGACGAATATCATTTTCCAAAGTAGGGGCGACCAGTTTTCCACCAATTTTTAATTGATTAATCAGGATTTCAGGAATTTTCTCAAAAGCAGCTGAGACATGAATTCCATTATATGGTGCATATGCAGCCAACCCTTTACTACCATCGCCAAAAAGGATTACTGCATTGGTGATATTGGGATATTGTTTGAGATTACTCCTGGCAATATCGACCATCAATTGTAATCTTTCAATACTATAGACCTTACCTTCTTTACCAGCTGCATAAGCAAGTAGTGCAGTGACCCAGCCAGATCCAGTCCCAATATCGAGAAAGGTACCACCGATTTTTGGTTTAAGTAATTCGAGCATTTGTGCAATCACAGTTGGTTTATCCATTGTTTCTCCATGGCCAATATCGATATCCATATCCTGGTAAGCTTTGGCTTTGTGACCCTGAGGGATGAAATCTTCGCGTCGAATATTTCGAAAAGCATTTTTCAGATAAAGGCTAGTTAAAATTGGTTTCTTGCCAGTAGTTAAAATTTTGATTAAGTATTCATGTGTCCATTGAAATTCATTGGAACTACCATAATCATCAATATTAAAAGGATTTTTCATAATAAACTATGAGTAATGATTGTTAAATTATCTGATCTTTTGAAATATTTCGCAAGGAGGAAAAAAATAAAAAAAATGAAAAATAAATTATTCCGATATAGGGGAGACGTCGTCGTCTCTAATGATTACGAAGATGAAATAAGTATCAAGTATCAAGTATCATGTATCAAGTATCAAGTATCAAATTAGTAGTCTGTAGTTGGTAGTCTACTATTTTCCCTTCTTTTATACTTCACAAGCTGATAATTCTTCTATAAAATATTGGTATGAATGAATTTAGCCATTCTTTAAAATTGATAAGGGCCAAAATTGGCACTGTACTTCCTACAGTATTATTTTTATTGGTATTGGCTGTATCTTTTGCCAGTTATCAAATTGTTGAGGAACGAACTCACTTAAGTTCCACAGTTCAAAATCCTGAGACACAAGCCAGTCTTGATCCAGAAACTCCAGCTGAAGTTTTTTCACAATTAGATCAAATGGCTCAGAATAATTTAAATTCCAATCTAGCAAAAGTAGTGGATGAAACTCCATTACCTACCGATCCAGGACTAATTAATAAACTTTTACCAACACTGCTTCCAAACGTGACTTTGGTACTACCTACCACTCCAGTTATTGAACCAACCCTGACAATTTCTGCAAGTAAAAAAGATGGTGATCTTGAGGGTATGACATATATGAGTGACCTACCTCAACGAAACGGTTATTCTTGTGAAGTCACACAGTTAAAACGAAGTACAGTAGATTTTACTGCTACTAATATTGAGCAAACTTACGGTACTGATGCCAACCAAAATCAGGTAGCCGGGCAATGGGAAGATGGAGATACTACCAAAGTAGAAACCAATTTACAGTTTATCAAATGTAGCGATAATAAAAATCCAAACTATCAATGTAGTAATAATGATAATTATATTGCCGGTTATAATTGGACTGGTTGTGTGAAAGATTTTCCATTATTAGGCTATTTTTCTTCAGAAAAAGAAACAACGGAAAATAATTACAAAAATAGTGTTGTAAAAAATGCTTTTCTCAATATTTCATCTAGTGGCCCATCATCAGCAAATCCAGTGACACCAAGTCCAGGAGTTACTAGTAGTACTTCCAATCCTGATTTTACAGTTAATTTTACCAATATCACACCTGGTACAGTCTGGCTCACTGATGATAAAAGTCACATATTTCAGGCAAAAGTGCCTTTACTTGGTGGGGCTATGGCTAGCGGGAGCTGGTATCGTAAAGATGGTAGTCATCTGGCGATATTATCTCCTGATTTAGTTGGTAAAGAAACTGATACGACTGGTTATACTAAAGATCCTCAGGATGATAATTGGTTTTCAGCCTTGTTTTTGGCAATAAAAGCATTTATTACTAGAGGGACTATTACTACGGATCCACAAACTACAAATGAATTAGCATTAACGCAGAAGATGTGTACCAATATGAAATATTCGCCGATTAGTAAAGTAAACATTTCTGATGCAGTCAATTTTACCTATGCTGATCAAAAAGGAATTTGTGAACAGATAATTGATGCTGGAAATTTTGAGATTTCCAAAAATGATCTTTGTGATAAAGAATTGATTGATAAAGGTAATACTACAGGTAAAATTACTGGAGCTCAATGTACTTTAAATGTAACAGGATATGGTTATTTTACTTTTGATGAAGCCAATATTGATTTGAGAATTCGTCAAACTCCTTTAAAAAATAATTTTGCTGATTATGATTGTCAGAAAAATATTCCCATTTCATTATGTAATAAAGATTTTACCTGCGGTGATAAAGTAATTGAACTATACAAACAATGTCGCAATATTGGCCAGGATATTACAGATATCAAAGGTGATCCAAAAGTGGAATGGAATCGTGATAATGTTTGGAATAACTTAACAGTAAAGGGCTTAAATAAATATTTGGTAAATGTGCAAATGGAAGAAAATAGCTTTATGAATCCAGATGGAATAGGAGTTGTACGCGAAGATGTAGGAATACGTTTAAATACTTGCTTCAGCGTATATAACTTGCAGGATCCAAATATGATGTTAAATGATGCAGAAAATCTTCGTACTGATCTTGAAAAAGAATTTCTTGGTAGGCAAGTAAATGAAGCTCAAGATAATATATTTAATCCTCAAGATACCACAGGATTTAATAGTGACAAGGCTAATCAGATAAAGAATCTTAATATTGATAATCCGGTAAATTATCTGGCGAAATTTGTTCAGATTGATCCCACTGTATACAATCCCATGTACTCTGGTGGCTTTAATTTAGCCAAAAATCGGAATAATGATCGGGCGCAAAGAGTATGTCTTACCTATTTTATTCCCTTTGTTGGTCAAATTCCTCGTGGTAATGAACGGATCGCTTATAATTGGAATGAATTATTTGCAGTAGATACTGCTAAGTCTGTCGTCGATGGTGGTATTGCCATTACTGGTGTACCTGCTACATCAACTATTTTGGGTCTTGGTGATTATAACTGGCGTGAAGCTTTGACTAATAAAAATTTAGCATATATTTTAATTCCCAAAGATACTAAAACTATTGATCTCAATGAACCAAATCAGGATTATATTTATACTAATTCTTCAGTTGTGGATCCGATGACTAATTTTTTGGGTGATATGGGTTTAGGTCTAGAGGAATGTATCCCGCCAGGCGGTAATGGTATGGCGGGTGTGATCGGAGGTAATACTGGTACGACGCCCACTCCCACAGGTTCAATATCGCCGACCACATCTGTCGAACCGACTTCACCTGGAGGAGGCGGTGGTGGAGGCAGTGTCGATCTTAAGGATTTAGTTTCACCATTAAATAATGTTTTGGTCACTCAGTGTTACGGTCCCACATACAATGATGGATCAGCCTTGGCTAAAAAATGTATTCAAACATTTGGCACTCAAGGATTATGCTCCAATACAACTTCACCACCACCAGATTTACCAAATGGTGAACATACTTGTTATTATGCTTATCTGGGATATTTTCATAATGGAATTGATATGGGAATTCAACAAACTGTTTATGCTGCTGGATCTGGAGTAGTTTTTCAAATTAGTAAAAGTGATACAGGTTATGGTAATCAGGTAATTGTTAAACATACTGATTCCAAAGGGAAAACTTTTTATACCCGCTATGCACATTTGGCTTCCATTGCTGTAGCTGCCAATGCTCAAGTTTTTGCAAGTACCAAAATTGGTGAAATGGGAACAACTGGTAATTCCACTGGAATCCATTTACATTTTGAAATTAATCATTGTGCTAATGCTGCTTATCAAAAGGATTGTACTGATGATCCGACAGATGTAGTGTTACGTTCGAGAAAGAATATTAAACCGAATAAAATTTCGACTTTACAGGCTACTGTTGCCATTACACCGCCTGCAGATGCTTCCAACCAAGGTATCTTAGGAACAGTGAGAAATAAATTTAATTTGCCTATTTGTTCGCCAGTCGCGGGTAATGTCACTTCTACTCCTGGGGTCACAGGTGGTCCCAATGTGACTCCTACGCCTGGAGGTGGATCGATAGTACCGACACCGCCTATTACTGGTAGTGAGAAAAATTATCAATGTCTGATGGCGAAAGTCGTGAATACGATTAATAGTGATAATTATGGTCCAAAGATTCCCTGGGAAGCATTATATGCCATAACAAAGCAGGAATCAGGTTTAAGATGTAATATGTCGCATTATGATTATGATTTAAATAAAAATGGTAAAATTGAAGATGATCCAAATAAAGATGGTAATAAGATTGATACAGAATTTGGCTGGTATAATACTAGTTATCCTCTTTGTGATGGTAATCCCAATAATCTTGCTCTGGGAGTTGATTCTAATTATGACCCGGATCATGATGTTCGTGGTGTCACGCAGTTTAATGTCACAACTTTTGATATTGTTGTAGCAAATAGCTATCCAGCATCGATGCCTTCAGATGCAACTGCTTTGATTAATAAATGTCTTAGTGATCTGGGTATTACTCAGGAGTATCGTAATCAAACCCAAGAGTCCAAAATAAATCGGGAAAAGGGTGCTGTTTTATCCAAAAATCCAGACTTCAGCCGTGCTCGGGTCAGTGATGCTCTATGTGCTACATCAGTAATGCTCTCTGACTTTGCCGGGTTAAGAGCAAATAATGGTAAATATATCAAACCGGAAAACTGGACAGATGATGTAATTAAAGCAGCAGCATATCCATATCAGGGAGATTGTAGTAGTGGATACTGCGATAGTGTTGTACGATACTTTAACGAAGCTAAAGCGATGAAATTAAATTGTAATTAAAATTTTATTATGGTTTTTAAAACATATCTAAAAAATTTCCAAATGCCTAGAATTCCACGGACTTTTTACTTGGGATTAGTAATTGCTATTTTGGCAGCATTTTTTTTAATTTATTCTTTTGTGACTACACCACAAGTTAAATCATATGATAAATATCAAATTACCAAAAATCAGGAAACAGGTAAGTATGAGGTAACGTTGAAGCCGGGTATAGCATTTGTGGACAATCTGGATCAGGCATTACAGGATTATGCTAAAGATAAACATATCAATATTAATGATTTACAGGTAGATATCCCTGGAGCTTCTTTACCCCATCCAATTGAATTTTATGAATCTGAAGATATCGACCGGCAACCATGGGAAGCACCAGTAGGATATAAAGATTGAAATTAAAAGAAAGTAGCAAGTAGAAAAATATCTGGTAGCTAGTATCTAGTAGACAAGGAGATGCGAGTTTTGTTCCTGAACTAGTTTCAGGACGCAATTCTATTCTCTAGATTCATAAATTCTTTTCTTTTATCAGCTTATGGCTGGAATTTTTTAATCAACTCTTCACTGCTCATCATTTTAATCTCTTTACTATCTCGTCGTTTTACTTCCAGCTGTTCGCCGGTTTTTCGTGAGATAATTACCCGGTAAGGAATACCGATTAAATCGGCATCTGCTAATTTATTACCAGTAGAAGCATCGACACGATCATCAAATAATACTTCGATATTTTTCGTAGTAAGTTCCAGGTAAATACTTTCTATTTTGGCTTTGATGGCTGGGTCATCTAGATTTAGTCCAATTAGATGCACTTGAAAAGGGGCTACTGCTTCTGGCCAGATGATACCATTTTCATCATGAAATTTTTCCACTAAGACACCCATTAATCTAGAGCTACCGATTCCATATGATCCCATATAGACATCCTGGCGTTGGCCTTTTTCATCAGTATATTCGAAGCCAAATGCTTTGGAATATTTAGTATTTAAAGGAAAAATATTTCCCACTTCCGAAGCTTTGAAAACCTCATATGGTTGATGGGTATCAGGATGGAGATCGCCTTTTTTCGCTACTTTTATGTCATAAAACTTTTCCGGTTTTGGGAGATCTCTATCCCAGTTTACATTAGTGGAATGGTAATTTATTTTATTGGCACCGCATTCGAAATTTTTTCGGTGATCACAGGATTCGTCAATTATCACTGTAAGATTTTCAGGTAAATTTACAATCCCCACATAACCTGGTTTGGTATGAAGTACGTCTAACAGCTCGCTTTCAGTGCTTAATTCCAATTCTTTGGCACTGGTAATTTTTTTTAATTTACCTAAATCAATTTCATAATCTCCACGTACAGCAGCTACGATAAATTCACCTTTTTCATTATGAAAAAACAAGGTTTTCGTGGTTCTTTCTTTTGTTATGTTAAGATACTGAGCAATATCAGCAACTCCAATCATTCCTTCACCAAGAATTTCTTTCATTTCCTGCATTGGTTCATCATTCAATCCAGGATCAGTAGCTTGGCTGGGAGTCACTTCCCGGTTGTAATAAATGTCGTTAACAGTATCATGGAAAACTAAATCTTCACCACTTTCACAGCGGGTTTGAAATTCGTGGGAAAAGTCTTTGGTAAAATCACCGCCAGAGGCGAGTGTGATAAAAGTATCTTTGCCTAATCCGAGTCGTTTGAAAACTTTGACATAAGCTGGCTTAGCTTTATTATGATAGTAATCTTGTAAATCAGCTTCACTGGCATGGAAACTATAGAGATCCTTCATCCGGAATTCCCGACCGCGCATCAGGCCTGATTTGGCACGAGGTTCATTACGGAATTTATTCTGGATCTGGTAGAACGCAGCTGGTAAGTCTTTATAGCTTTGAATGAATTGTTGGGCGACAGGAGTGACAATATCTTCCTGAGTACAATTTAAAATATATTCGGCAGAGTTTTTCTGTTGTGAAGGTAGATTGGCACCACTTACTTTGAAAAGTACATCGACAGTTTCGATTCGTCCGGTAATTTCCCAGTTTTTCTTGGGAGATAAAGCTGGCATGAGAATTTCCGTACCAATTTGATCCATTTCTTCACGAATGATATTTTCAATTTTAGTTAAAACTCTTAAACCGAGTGGTAAAAAAGTATAAACTCCAGCCATTAATTGATGAATATAGCCAGCTTTGATTAAAAGCGTAGCATTCAAAGAATCAAATTCTTTCGCAGCTTTGTTGGTCTTGGTATAGAGTTGACTGTAGCGCATGATTGAAAAGGTAAAAGAAAATTATAACAGAAGTATCAAGTATCAAGTATCATGTATCAAGTATCACGTATCAAGTAAAAAAAAATATCTGGTATCTAGTAGCTGGTAGACAAGGAGATTCGAGTTTCGATCCTGAACTTGTTTCAGGACGCAATTCTATTCCCTAGATTCCTCTTTCCAGTTTCTAGCTATTTTTTTATTTTACTCCGATCACCGAACACCGTTCACCGAATAGCGATTACTTCAGAATGGTAAATCATCTGGATCAATCACAGTATCATCTTTCTTGGCTTTGGCTTTTGTAGGCTTAGTTTCATTTACTTCAGTGCTGGCAATTTTATTGGTTGGTGCATTGGACTTAGTGAAACCACCTTCAGCACCGGATGATCCGCCTGCGCTAGGACCACGCTCATAGCGATCAAGTAATATCAATTGTTCAGCTGTGATTTCTGTTTTGTAATTCTTTTTGCCTTCAGCATCATCCCAGGAACGAGTCTGTAGACGTCCTGAAATGTAGATACGTGTTCCTTTATGTGCTCTTTCAGCAAGACCTTCAGCTTGTTTACCCCATACCACAATATTATGAAAAGTAGTTTCTTCTTTCCATTCTTCTGAAGTCGGACTTTTGTATCTGCGGTTGGTGGCGATACCAAAGCTGGTGACCGCACTGCCATTGCCGATATATTTTACTTGTAGGTCACTGGTAATATTGCCAATGATTTCTGCACGATTGAGATCTCCGAACATGGTGGTATGAATAAAAGATAAAAAATGATAGTTAGAAGTTAATAGCTAATAAGTAATATAAACAAGTATCAAGTATCAAGTATCAAGTATCTAGTATCTAGTATCTGGTATCTAGTATCTGGTATCTAGTAAAAAAATTTTGCAAATCTCTATTCTTATAATTCTTTTTGATTCCTAGATTCTTCTTCTTTCCATTTTATTCTAGCAGACATGGATAATATTTTGAAAGAAATATTTTAATAATCTCTTAACCTGTATTTGATACATGATACATGAAATGTGATACCTGATACTTTTTTCTTTTCTTCATTTTCTCGATTTTCCTTCATTTTTTGTATTGCGTTACATAGTATTTATAAAAACCTTTCTTCTATACTGAGGGAAATTTATTATTTATCCAAATATGAAAAGACTTACCAGGCTTGTGGCCTTTGCCCTTGTGGCTGTAAATTTATTTAACATGGTCATTGTATGGAAACCTCCTGCTGTATTTGCAGAAACTTCGGAAATTCCTGAAGTTAGTAGTGATACCCAAGACCAATCTCAGTTTCGAAATGAGCAACAACAGACGATTCAGACTGGAGTGAACCAGTATCAGCTGACTGCATCAGTAGATAAAAAGTATTTTGACAATAATGGAAATTGGCAGGAAATCAAAACCAATTTTCTAGATACAGTTCAGGGAGATTTTCCGATCATTGCCAGTAATGGCGATTTTACAATAAAAGCTAGCCGTGATCTTCGCAATGGAGTGAAATTTATCAAATCAAATGCAGAAATTATTTTCAAGCCTGAGACAACTAATCCGGATGTACAATTATTATTCAATGATAATACTTTAATTTACCAAGAAATTTTTCCAGAGGTTGATTGGCAGATAGTGCTTTTTAATGATGGTTTCACCAATGAGCTTATTATAAAATCTACAAATGGAATACAAGCTGCTTATCCTTTTACAATAACCAGTTCTGATCCAGCGACAAGCATTGTAAGTAACGAAAATATGTTGGAAATATGGCAGCAGGAGCAATTGATTTGGAAGACTGACCCGGCAGTAGTTTATGATAGTATTTCCGCAAGTTCTGCAGTAGACATGATTGAACTTGAGCAAAATTCTGTGGAAAAAACTGAAGAAAAATTAATTGCTAGTGCATCGGGATTGATAAATAACTTTCAGAAGCAAATTCAGATTGGAGCAGAAAGCTTTTTACAAGACCCGCAAAGAAAGTATCCGATTCACCTGGATCCTAGCTTTTCTAGTGGTGTATATTCAGATACTTTTGTCAGTCCTAGTACGATCAATCCGGCAAATGGCAGTAGAAGATTTATGCCTATTGGTACTTATACTGATTATACTATTACTGGTTATCCTGTATTTTCACAAAGTCGAGCATTATTATATTTTGGTCAATTAGCCATACCTGCAAATGCCCAATTTTCATCAGCTGAGTTAGATTTGCATTATTATGGGACAAATACCAGTAATGGCGATGTGTATGCTGCTTTAGTAACTGATGGCTGGGATGAGAGTACTACCTGGAATAATCAGCCTAGTTATACTGGAAATTATGGTCAGGCAAAATTTTCGGTTTTCAATAGTAGTAGTCGCTCGCTTTTAAAACAAATGGTCTTGGCTACAGATATTGTTCCATTTTTGCAAGTTCCCAATAATGGCATTTTACTTCGCAATGCTAATGAATCAGCACCTGGAACTGTAATTTGCTCGAGAAATATTCCTTCAGGTCCATGTGCTAATGGTGATGAGCCTACATTGATAATAAATTATACTGTCAATCAGCCACCTATCCCTACCAATCTTGATTATCCGGATGATTTATCTGAATATTCTGCACAAAAAAACTCAGCTATTGTTAATTGTGATTCGACAGGATTAGGCTTGGGTTGTGATTTAGAGTTTCGTTTTCAGGCAGTTGATCCTGATAGCACACAGCCAGTCACCACTGATATTGAAATTACCCGTTCCAATGGTTTACAAATCAAGAAAACAATTGTGGGTAATGAATGGCAGGTTTTTCGTCAGGCGATAAAAGATGGACAGTGGACCTGGCGGGCGATTTCCCGTGATAGTAATAATCTGTATGGAGATTGGAGTGTGACCAAAACTTTTATGGTAGATACTACCCCACCACCAATACCGGAGCTGATTCTAGAACCAAAGTACGTTTCAGGTGATAGCAATACGATAATTGCCAATCCGGTTGTGGATAATCTAAAAGGCGAAGTGAAATATAACTTTCAAATTGGTAAGACATCTGATTTCACCAGCATTTTAAATCAATCTGGTTGGATAACTCAGCCACAATTTACTTTCCCAAATTTACTTAATAATCAGGAGTATTTTTATCGGGTTCAGGCAAAAGATAATTTGGATAATGCTTCTAAATTTAGTAATGTGACCAGTTCGATTCAAGATACTATTTCACCAGTAATAAATAATTTACAACTGAGCAATGATGTGATTGCAAACTTAGTAGTTGATAATTATCTTGATCAAAGTATTTTACATATGGAAGTAACTGAAGATTTCTTTCAGGAAACACAGATTGCAATTATCGATGTCAATAATCAAATTGTAAGAAGCTATCCTGTTACGGAAAAAATTAGTAACGTAGTTATTGATGGTCGTGATGCTTCCAATCAAATATTAATTGATGGAATATATCAAATTCAAATTAGTGTCAAAGATTTGGCTGGTAATGAAACTCAGGATAATAGTCTTCGCATCAGGATAGATAATAATCCACCAGAGATAAATATTAGCGATCCGGTCACTGGTAGTTGGTTTCATACTGAGCAGATGACAATCAATGGTATTACTGAGGCGAATGCAGAATTACAAGTACAAAATATAACTACTGATGAAAATGGAACGATCATGATCAATCCTTTCACTGGAATTTTTTCTGCTGAAATCCCATTAGTAATAGGTAAAAATGAAATAATTATTCAGGCTATTGATGCCAATCATAATGCGTTTACTAAAACTCTTGAATTATTTCGTGAAAATACCGCTCCAGTTATTAATGTCTTATTGCCACAACTTCAAAGTAAAGTAGCTGATTTTCAAATAGCTTTGCAGTTAAGTGATTTGGGTGATGAAGTCAATGGAGAAAATTTTATTTCCGGATTGGATTTATCGCAATTAAAAATTTCTTTACAAAGAGTGAGTGGAGAAGAATTGATTTTGGTAGATCAGGGTGAAGATATTGCAAAAATTGGAGATTTTCAAATAAATTGTAGAAGTATAAATCAATGTGAAGTAAACTATAATTTTTTTCAAAAATTGCAGCCAGATGACGACTATATTTTAGTAGTAAAAAATGCTGATTTGGCCGGGAATATTTCTAATGAAAACACGAATTTTACTTTAGATAGCAATGCATTTTTGCAAGTCACAGCACCAGTTACCAACGAAATTTTTAATCATTCATTAATCCTGATCCAAGGGACAGCAGAAGCTGGAAGTATTATGAATATTACCGGTAAGGCAGATCAAGTAAGTTTTATTATTGATCCGGAAATAATAAATGATCAATTTTCTGTCACAAATTGTCGTAATCTGCCACTTGCAATTACATTATTGCAAAGTACGGTTTGTGATTTTCAGGTAAATGATTTTCAATTAATTGCCGATGCTGTAACTAATCAATATTTAGAGGAATTATTACAAATTGAAACAACTGATACTTTTGGAAATATTGCTAAACAGGAATTACCAATGAAGGTCAATCTTTTTGCAGTCAATCTGAAAATTAGCAATGATTTGGAATACTTTTCACCCAATGGCGACGGTCGTCAGGATGGTATTAATTTTTATGATATTGCGAGCGATGGTTTGATTGATAATTGGGGATTAATTATTTTGGATGCTAATCAACAAATTATTAGAGAATTTCAAGGCACAGGAAGTTTACCAGCATCGCTTTATTGGGATGGTAAGATCATTGGCTTAAATAACGATTATCAATATCTACCAGATGGTCAATATCAATATTATTTAAAAATTATTACCACTGATCAGGTGACCATTCAGACAAATCCAGAGGCGATCTATGCCAAGACAAAATTGGATGCAGAAGTAGTGATCACTTCCCCCAAAAATGATTCAATAATTACGAATGGATTGATAAATGTGCAGGGTCAAGCACCCTTAAATACCTTAGTAGAAATTTGCCTTCATTTTGTTGGTTCCAATGTGGCTTGTAATATGGAGTTTGAATCTAAGGTAGATGAGAATAGTAGCTTTTCACATTTATTACCATTGCCACGAAAAAGTAATATGATCAATGAGTTTTATATTACTGCCAAAGCCAAGGACGAATATGGCAACTTTACTCCAGTTTCCAATCAAGTACATCTCACTTTGGATACGATAGCTCCATTTAGTGGCATCGCCATATTACCTGCATATAGTGGAGTCAATAAAGCTTCAGATTATCAAAAAATTTTAGATAAACTTGCTAAAAATGAAGTTATTACTGAAACTGACATCAAAAGCTTGCGAAATGTGATTTTCCGTTCACAAGTAAGTAAGAATACTGAAGCTGTTACTTTTCAATTCCGTGAACAAACAAATCTCTCAGAGCTTGATCCTGCTATTGCTTTTCAAGACATTGGCTATATTTCCGGGGATAATGAAACGCACTTATTTGCTGCTGTGAAAGATAATCAGGAACAATCATGTCTGGATGATCTCTGTACCTGGGATTTTTATTATCCAGTACCACCTGTGAATGGAGGTATTTATGAAATTGGTTTTACTGCGAAGAAAGCTGATTTGACAGCTACGATGAGTGCACCATTAATATTGGATGGAACTTTACCAGCAGCTCCAATGATTTTGGATATTAATAAAATTGTGGAACAGCAATCCAGGAATCTCAATTATTGGGAAAAAACTTATTACAGTAATAGTAAGCAAATTGAAGTAACTGGTGTAGCTGATCCCCGGCAACAAATATTTATTCAAAATCAATCCGGTCAGCAATTATGTCAAACTACAACTGATGAGATTGGTTTGTTTAGTTGTCAGATTGATTTGGAAGCTCTTTATCCAGTGGTGAAAGATCTGGCTTTGCAGTTAAAAGTGATAGCTTCAGATGGTTTGAATCAAACCGAATCTTTGGAAAGTACTAATTTGGTAGTAGATCAAACTATTCCGCAAATAACTGAGTTTTCCGCAGCAAGATTATGGTATCAAAGTGGTAATCTAGCTGACTTTACGCTGCAAGCTAATGAAAAATTGATTCGGGCAGTAATTAGTGACCAAGAAAACCGCAAAGTTTTAGTTAATCTAAACGAATCAAAATTGAAAGGTACTGCTGGAGCAATTATTCCAGGTTTATCTGCGGAAGGTAGATGGTTAGAAAAAGTAACTATTTTTGATTTGGCAGAGAATTCAAATATGGCTGACATGACATTGTATCTTGATAATACTGCGCCATTAAGTAGCGAGTTACATCTCAAAGATGGCTCTGAAGTAATTGACTGGGGGACCAAAAATGGTAAGGAGGCAATGTCGGATCTTCCAGCTGCTGGAAGATTACAGCCGGAATTTATTATCCGGGGCGATTTATTATTATTGCATGGTGTGGCTGAAAAAAATTCTCATGTAAGGCTAGCTGTAAATTCTCAGATAATAACTGATGTAGCGGTCAATAGTAATCAATGTCAATTTATTAGCGAGCGGGAAATCATTAAAAACGAAGTAGCAGTCCGAGAAGGAGATAGCTGTGAATGGAACTATAATTTTTCACTGAATAAAGAGCAGGGATATGTTATTTCTTACGATATTCACGATCAGGCTGGTAATATTTCTGAGCGTAGTCAAGATCAAATTATATATTATGATAAAACAAAACCTTTGCTACCAATACTGGATCGGGTCACAAACGCAAATGGTACTGTTTTAACTAAACTTGGTAATAATAATGAAAGTGTTTCTATTACTAGAGAGCTTGAGGCAAAATATACCGGTTATGCGGAATCTTTAGCTGATTTGGATTTTACAGTAAAATCACCGCAGGGAAATTTAAGCAATACCTTACAAATTAATTCGGGAAAAGGGGATTTTATAAAGAATCTCGGTCTAGGAACTAAACCCGATCAGGGTGATTGTATAGAAGTCAATGGTTTGAAAAGATCAGGAAGATGCGAAGACGGGATTTATGAAATTAATACATTAGCTTATGATGCGCCAGGTAACGCTTCTGATTCATACAGTTTCAAAATTATCCGCGATACTGTCGCTCCTCAAGTTCCTCTGATCGATAACATTTATCTTTGCGGTCAAAATATTTGTCTCAATGTAAAAGGGGAAGCGGAAGCCAAACTTGTGATTAACGGACAGAAAAGCTTTTCACTGCAAGAATCTTCACAAAGTTTTATCATTAAATCAAATTGGAATTCAGATCAAACTTATCAATTTAGTTTAGCAGCAGAAGATTTAGCTGGTAACCGGTCTGAAACAATTGTTAAAGAAATTCAGACTCCTAAGACATTAGGAACTGGCGATCGCGACAACTATTCGCAGTTAAATGATGATAATTTTTCAAATGTCATGATGGATGTGACAATTGATCGAGTAACTGCTGATTATTATATTGAGCATTACGAAATTCCAGTGCCACTTCTTACAGCCAGTTATACCAGCCCGGGAAACATTGCTGAGATTTATGGTGTAGCATTGGCTGAATATCATTTTGGTGATGCTAAAATTTCTATGAAGTTCCTTAGTTATCAGCAAGCTATGTCCAAATGTCATGCCAATATCGTGACGATAATTTTTGATAAAAATGAGCAGGAATGTGTAGCAACTGAAACTGGCTTTCGTACTTATGGAGAAGGACAGAATATATTACAAAATTTATGTGCTGGAGAAGGGCTTTTTGATAAACAAATTTGTATAAATTATCAGAAAGAATCCTTTCGGGAAGAACATTTTGTGGCAAATCAACTTTTTAAAATTCCCCATGTAATGGTATCTTTAGAAAATGCTTCCTGGAGTAATTATGTTGCAAGTCTTTGGAACTCGGATCAAAGTGGTAGATTTAAATTTGAAATTCCTTTGACTGAAAGAATTCATCTTTATGATATGGTTTGGACACGAGCGACAATTTTTGGAGAATTTGACTATCAGGGCTATCAAATTAATTATCGTGGTAGATCTCGTACTGAAGCAGAAAAAAATTCCGGATTGACAAGTGATTATAGCAATAGTATTCAGGTGGATGTCAGTACCTGGGCTAATCTTGAAGGAGAAAGAGCCAAAATTATCGCAGCTCCATATTTCAATCAATGGTTGGAGCCTGATAATTCCAAATTTCCCAAAGACGGATGGATGATGTGTGGGGCAGCAAGCGCAGTGATCGTGGCTGGTTATTATAATAAGTTAAATTATAATTTGAGCGATCAACATGATTTGAAAAAATTTATGTATAGTGACAGTGGGCAAGGAATTTCAGGCACAAAATGTGGTAGCGATAAAGGTGGCGCTTTTGAATATACCAATTATGGTTGTAATCAAAGCTATCTTGGTGGTATTCAGAATTATTTAGCACATTTTGGATTAAATAGTAGAAAAATCTCCAGTTTTGATGATATTGTTTACAGTATTGATCATGGAAATCCAGTAATATATAGTTATGGGCAATATGGCGATAGTAATTTTGGTCATATTGCGACAATCGTCGGTTATACTGAAGATAAACAAAATATCGTAGTTCAGGATACTTATACCAATACTGTGAAATTTGGCAGAAAATGGTCTGGCTATAATGATGGTAAGTTTTCAGTTTATCCTTTTAGTTCCAGTAAATTTTATATTAAATATTTATTAACTGTTAATAATTAAAATCATGAAAAGAATAATAATATTTTGTGTAGCAATTTTCGTAATTTTATTTTTAATTGCTACAGCTTTCATTATCAGGAGAAAAACTAATGAGATTGCCACAAAAGAAAAAAATAAATTAGCTACAAATTCATCACCAATAATTTCAGGTGATGAAAAATTATCAATAATTCCATTTAAAGTTGAGACAGTAAATACTCCATATATTACCAAATCAGGTGGCTTTTCATTCAAATATCCGAAAAGTTGGAGTATCGATACGAAAAATATTGATGAAGCAGCTTATATCAAGTCTGATATCATGTTAATTTCATCGGATCAGCAACTTAAAGTTTTTATTGCTTCCATTCGCGAAGAGATCAATACCAAAAACTGTACACCTGATAGTCCTTGTGGTGATGTTGGGTTGATCAGGCAATACTATAATTTTAATAATACTGAGTTTGAGGAAATTGCTAAGTTGGATCAACAAAGTATTTTGATTTCTAAAATTGGTGGTAATAAGCTTGATTATTCCGGTGAGACAGAAACGATTAATGCTGAAATCCTTCAGCCAGGAAAATATTATCCATTATTACAGAAAAATAACGAGAAAGTAACTGATGCAATTACAAGCTATGGTCATGAAAAAGACAGTTATCGTCTGGAAATTAGTTATTATATTGGCGAAACCGGATCAGCAGAAAACTGGCCAGCATACCGGGAACAGCTTGGGTTGATCTTGCAATCATTTATGGCGGAAAAGTAGAAAAAGCGAGTATCACGTATAAAGTATAAAGTATCAAGTATCATCAGGGCATTTTCATTCTAATTTAGTAAAAACTTATATTTTAGCAACCGATAAGGG
>JBAXHO010000025.1:0-23899 GCA_037138855.1 bacterium | reverse complement strand
ATTGACTTATCTAACGGAGGTCATTTCGGTAACAGTTTCATTTATCTAACGCAACATTCATAATTTCCTTGTATTCCTCCCCCAACTTGCATAAAATAAACTAATAATTTAATATTTTTCAACTATGAAATTTCATAATCTTTTTACTTTTTCTAGAATTAAGAAAGAACAGAAATATTTTGTTGCTGGTATCGCTGTAACAGCATTATTGACGATTTTTGTGGTCGTTCCTATCACATTCAAAACTGGTGTCTACGCCGAACAAACCGGTCAAACCCCAGAGAGTGGAGCGATCTCTCGCATCAAACAAGCCTACGATATGCTCACTGCACTCAACTACGGATCAGAAGTATCAAGTAGTCTGGGCGACTGGGGAGCGATGTGGAACAGACTGATCAGCGCAGCCGAGTGGACTCCAGATGCTACAGTGACTGCAGATAAAGTCATATTAGGAGAAGAATTTTATTCAGATTCAAGGACGAAACAAACTGGAACATGGGATTTCCTTGGTAATGCAAATGCAAACCATGTATTTACTGGAGAGACATTTTACAATAGTTCAAATACACTACAGACAGGCACGTGGTCTTTCCTCGGCAATGCCTCCACAAGTGATGTTTTAACAGGTAAGACTTTTTATGGCAATTCATCCACCCTTTTAACAGGTACTGCGAAAGTGCCGATTGATTTTTCATTACAGCAGTTTAATGAATATGACGACTGGGAAGGAACAATCTCTGGAAGTGTGGACGCAAATCCAGCAATAGCAGTAGATGACTATGAAGGAGATGAATCCGTCTGGACAAATACCTTACCATTAACAGGTGGCAAAGAGGTATGGAAGGATGAGCGTACAGGATTATCATGGAGTCATCAAATCGGAACATTTCAAAATAAATTTCCCGATCAGGATCATAGTAGTTGTGATTTCTTCAACGAAGCGCTTTATCCGAATCGCGGAGATTATCCAGGAACAGATATTGATTGTGGACAGACTGCAGGAGTAGATGATGCAATCAACCAATGTGCCAAACTGGAGCTCGATGGTGATAACGATGGTATAGCAGAGACTAACTGGTATCTACCAACCCAAAAAGAGCTAATGATGGCATATATAGACGGCATGTACAATCAAGCAGGATCAGGTGCAGGACAGACTAAGCTAGCAAATGCAGCAACTTTCACTACCACTAATTATTTTTGGTCGTCGTCGGAGTTGTCTGGCACTCCGGCAAACGCTTGGCGCGTCTACTTGAGCTACGGCCATACGGGCAACTTCAGTAAGACTAGTTCCACCGCTGTGCGGTGCGTAGCGCGGGACTGAAATTAGAATTTAATAATTTTTTTATTTTCCCATTTTCCCTTTGGTTTTATCTTCCGATCGATAGATCGGAAGATTCGCGACAAAAAATTATATTGAAAAAGATTGTAAAGTGGTGTAAATTATTGTTGCGATGAATTAAAAATTAAAGTGGGAAAGAATCATATTGGGCCTAAATTGCTATTTGTAAGTGTACTTTTGTAAGATTGGCTTTATGGAAGTATTGACTTCTGTAAAGTGTATTGGCAGAAACTTTATTTAAATTTGTGTTATTTTCTCTGGTAGAAATGAAAAGCAACCAAAATTTATTAACAAATGAATATTCAAAACTGGTCTCAAATATTAAACAAATTTTAGAACAGGGGAGAAATAAAGCGTATCAATCAATAAATCATGTTTTGACTAAAACTTATTGGGATGTTGGTAGGCAAATTGTTGAGTTTGAACAGGGGGGAAAGAAAAGGGCTGGTTATGGAGAAAGAATTCTAAAAACCTTGAGCAAAGAGTTGATAGATGAGTTTGGTAAGGGATTTTCACTTACAAATTTAAAACAAATGAAATCGTTTTATCTCATTTATTCAAAAGGTCAGAAAGTGTCTGACCTTTTGTTCAAATTGTCCTGGTCACACTATGTTCGCCTTATGACAATAAAAAATTCAGATGAAAGAAAGTTTTATGAAATTGAATGTGAAAAAAATAGTTGGTCGCTTCGAGAATTAAACAGACAATTTGATTCAGCTTTATTTGAAAGGCTTGTGCTCAGTAAAGATAAAGAAGGGGTGAGGGAGCTATCGCAAAAAGGACAGCTAGTTGAGAAAGCGGAGGACGCCTTAAAAGAGCCTTATGTGCTTGAATTTCTTGGACTGGAAGAAAGTTGTAAATACTCAGAAGGAGAATTGGAAACTGCAATCATAAGTAACTTGGAAGGATTTTTATTGGAACTGGGGCGTGGATTTACATTTGTTGCAAGGCAAAAAAGAATCACGAATAAATCGGAACATTATTTTATCGATTTGGTCTTTTATAACCGCCTTCTGAAATGTTTTTTTCTTATTGATTTGAAAATCGGAAAACTTACACATCAGGATTTGGGACAAATGCAAATGTATGTGAATTATTTTGATAGAGAAATCAAAGAAGATGATGAAAATAAGACAATCGGGGTAGTTTTAAGTAAAGAGAACAATAAATTTGTCGTCGAATACACCTTACCAAAGGATATTCAGGTTTATGCAAAACAGTATCAGCTATATTTACCCAAAAAAGAGGAGCTAATAAAGCAGATTAGCGGTCTTTAAGTTATATAAAATTTTTAATTTATAATTATCCAACATGAAAAACTTAAAAATATTATTAACAACATTATTATTATTCGGGATTTTCCCGGCACTTTCCATTCTTGTCTCTGCTGCAGGCACGGTGAATGTTAACGGTACTGCTGAGATCGTCAGTACTGGCGGTACATTTCTGTTTGATACCAACAATAGTGATGTCACTGTCGATTCTGCTACTGGTGACATGAGCGGGTTTGTCTGGTCAGAGGAGTTGGGGTGGGTGGATTTTGACAATAACGGAGGTGCTAATCCTGCGAAAGTGAATTTGACAACTGGAAGAATTTCAGGACTTGCATCTACATCCAATACCGATGGAGTGCTTGATTTTAGCAACTACAACAGCAATGCGACTGTGAATTTAACTACTGGTGGAATATCAGGATATGCCTGGTCAGAGGATCTCGGGTGGGTGGATTTTTCCAGTGCCAGAGTAGCTGGATCACTTTTGTCGCTGATCCAAACAGGTCAAAATGCGCTTCCAGTTGTGCTGGGAGCAATCCCCTTAATTGGACTTTCAGTATTTCTCACGAAGAGAAGCAAGAAGAATTAATCACAAAAATTTTAAGAGTGATATTTAATTTTCTCGAGCATAGCTCACAAAGTACTTCGATTTGAAATAAAATTTCATCCATTGTAGTATAAATCATGTCAACTGCCCTAGTACTTGGAAATGGAAATTTACTGATCAATCTTGATGAGAAGCTTAATCTCACCGATTTTTATTGGCCTCACGTCGGTCAGGAGAATCACCTCGCCCGGACTTGTAATGAATTGTTTCTATTTTATAATAATCAGGCTTCTGATTTAGCAAGTTCAGATTGGCAAATCAGTTTTGATTATGCTCATGATTCCCTAGTTGCAAATAGCAAATTTGTGAATGAAAAATTACAGCTGGAAATCCATTTTCAGGATACTGTTTTATCAGACCGGGATATCTTTTTGCGCTTAATTAAAGTTAAAAATCTCAGTAATACTGCCTGTAATCTCAAATTAATTTTCAAACATAATTTCCAGATTCTCGAAAATAATGTCGGAGATACAGCGATTTGGTATCCCTATGTGAATTTGATGTGTCATTACAAAAAAGATCGCTATATCGGTGTAGGTACTTCCCAGAATTTTTATCAGTATAATGCTGCCGGTCCTTTGGATAATGCCGGTCAGGGATCTATTCCAGATGTTAGTGGAGAGCTGGCATTCAATGCTGTCGCGACCGGGACAGTGCAGTCTTGTGTTTCTTATCAATTTGATGTTGCTCCTAGTGAAGAAGCAAATACAGATTATTTTATAGTAGTTGGTCGCAGTTTTGCTGATCTGGAAAATGAAGCTCGTTATGTTAGATTGAAAGGCAGTTTACATTTACTCAACACAGTACAATTATATTGGAAAAATTGGGTAAGATCTAAAACTGATAATTTTTTTGATCATCGTTTTCCGCGAATTTTTTTCAATTACCGGGATAATGAAGCAATGATTGAACTATACAAAAAATCGTTGCTCATCGTTCGTACCCATATGGACAATCAGGGGGCGGTGATTGCTTCTACTGATACTACCATGCTCAAAGCAGGTGGGACAGATTCATATGCATATTTTTGGCCTAGAGATGGTGCGATGACCGTGCTGGCTTTGATCGAAGTGGGTTTCGGTGATCTGGTGAAATCATTTTTTCATTATCTCGCTAAAGTGATCAATCGCGATGGTTATATTTTACACAAATATTATGCTGACAGTGATTCCGGACTTGCCAGTAGCTGGCATCCCTGGGTCGATCAGCAAGGGAAAATTCAGTTGCCGATTCAGGAGGATGAAACAGCTTTGGCACTTTATGCTCTTTGGAAACATAATCAGCGCTTTGCCGATCAGGAATTTCTCAATCAAATGTGGGGAAAATTGGTTTTACCGGCAGCTAATTTTTTGGTGAATTATCGTTTTGGCACTGGTGCAAAAATCATGGCTTTGGAAGAAGATATCCGTTATCAGGAAATTGGTTCACTTGATGAACAATATGCCAGCTCTGGCTTACCTTTACCAAGTTACGATCTCTGGGAGCAGGCGAGAGGAATTAATTTGTTTACAGTGGCTGCAGTGTATGCCGGACTAAAAGCAGCTAGTAATCTTGCGGAAGTGGCTGGTCACAATGAAGAGCAGCAACGCTTTAGTAGTGTAGCTGATCAAATTAAACAGTCAGTTGAAAAACACATGTATGACGCTGATTCGCACAGTTTTATCAACCGAATTTATTTAGATCCGGTTACGAAAACCTGTATTTTTGATAAACAATTAGATAGTTCGATAAGTGCTTTGTGGAAATTTGAAATGTTTGCTGTGGATGATCCTAGAATTGAAAAAGTGATGGACCAAATTGCTAAAAATCTCTGGGTGAAAACCAAAATTGGCGGGATTGCCAGGAAAGAAGCAGATCATTATTTTCAAGTGGTGAAGCATAATCCTGCCATACCGGGTAATCCCTGGTTTATCAGCACGCTTTGGCTGGCTCAGTATTGGTTGGAAAAAAATAATATTCAGCAAGCACGTGTCTATTTGGAATGGGTACTTAAACATGCCGATAAAACCGGCTTGATGGCCGAACAGGCAGATCCTCTATCTGGTTTCGGAATTTCAGTGAAACCTCTGATCTGGTCGCAAGCTGAGTATATTCATACGATTAATTTGTTGAAAAAGCTTGCGTAGCAAGCAGGAGGGGTTGCAGATCTGCAACCTCTCCTGGTATCAAGTAGGAAAAAGAGTTTGTAGTGTCCAAAAATTTTTGGACAGTTAGCATTAGAAATGAAAATATTAACAAATTAACGGATTAATCCTGAAATATGTTCAGGAAACAAATTAAAAAGATAAAAATTATGAATTTTGAGATAGGATTAAGCAGTTAATTTTTTAAAATTTATTAATGCAACTAGGGAAGAAAATAGCAATTTATCTAATTTTACTTTTGGGGTTGTCATTACTTTTCACAATATTAATGCATATGATCCCATCAGATTCTGAAATGGGTGGTATTACAATCTATTTAATGGATGTTGCTATCATTGAATTTTTAGGATTAATGGTTTTTGTAGTCAGACTAGTATATATGTACCTGACTAAACATATGAAGATTCTGGAATTAATTTTTGTATTAACAATATTTTTAGTCTTACCTATTCCTGTAGCAGGTTTTACAGATAGTATTGGCACAAAGATGCAAACAAAGATTTTAAATTCAGAGTATTTAATGAATAAATATAAGGAGTATCAAGGTATCTCAATTTATCTTAATCAAAGAAGGGCAATTTATTCTCAATGTGATTTAAGTAAATTTGAAGTTCAGATTAATGTTGAATTGAAAAAAGATAGAGTGTTGATTTTTCGGAAAGTAACTCTTAATAAATTGAGTGATTCTTATCCAATAATAACAAATATAAATTTTGAGCCGGTAACAGAAAAGAATAAATATGGTGAGACAATAATCATTGGATACAAAGTCCCCAAAGGTAAACAATCAATAACTCTTTCGGGTGAGGAACCATTTGTTTTGGAGGTTTATGATGGTACTGCCCCAATTTTTACAATGGAATCATTTAATGGAACTAAAACTTATGAAAAAGTGTTTCGTGACAACTTAACCAATGATTCTTTTCTTGCTCAAACGCAAGGTGTTTCCTTAGAGAATCCAAGCTGTAAAAATGTTATTCATAATCCTAATTTGCAAATATTTCTGACTAAATATGTAGCAGTTCAAGCTATTTATGGAAATGAGGTACTATCAAGTGATGAACTGGGAAAGAATTTATTTTATCTAAATGTTGCTGAAAAGAATATTAAAATAGCTACTGTGGATACAAAAATGGAATCAAGAGAGCTGCCAAGCCTACCTTCTTCAACAACGTTTAAAGTCCAAAATAAATTTACTGGTCAGTCGATTCCGGTTTATACAGAAAAAATTATGGTACAGAATTCCCTGCATAAAGAATTACAGGTATTCGAAGGCAACATTTATTCTTTTCCGGAACCAATTAAATTTGATGATTGTTGGGTATATTTTGAAAAACTAGATGAGACCCAAAATGGACTAATTCTCTTAAAATCGATTACAACAATTATTGAAAATTTAGAGCCAATTGTGTATACCGAAGTACTGATTAAATAATAACTAATCTTCATCTTCTGTCTACTGACTACCGACTTTCGGGTCCCGCTCACCGTTTCCAGTTACTCTCCGTAAATACTCTTTAATATTTTTTCTGGTAGCTGATTGAGAAAGAGATTTTCGTAGTCTTCATTAAGAATTTGCGTGACAAAAATGTCATAAGTCGCAGTACAAAGATATTTATTGGGGAAAAAGATAATTTGCAATGTGACGGGTTGATCTTTGTGAGAGACAGGATGGCGAAGTGCCAAAGGAAATTCCAGTAAAGGTAATTGGATACGTTCAGTAATTTTGTCATAATGAGAAGTATGGAGGTGATATTGTTCAATTCTGATTCCCTCTTTCTCCCAAAAAGTTTTAATATCCTGAAAATAGAGCTGGTGTAATGTCTGATCAAAAACCGGCAAAATTTCTGAGATTTTACTACTTTGACAATTGAGTGGTTGGAGAGGATGGCAATAAAGAAAAATAGCAATTCCAGCTCTACGAATAATTTGTTTGTCGAGAAAATCGATGATGGAGTCCGGTGGATCAAAGATAACACCATGTAATTGTAGCTGATGTCCGGCAAAAAGAATCCGGTTAATCAGTTTAACTTCATCGGGAATATATGATTTAAAAACCTGAGAATTGAGCATGATAAATGTGTTTGAATTATAAGTATTTTAAAGTATCAAATATCAAGTATCAAGTATCAAGTATCAAGTATCAAGTATCAAGTTACTAACTTTTTCGCCTTGCCAGTTGTCATATTTTTCTTTAGGATAATAGTTATATTATTTCATAATTATGAGTCTCACTGCCAAACATTTTCATAATGATAGTTCGATTCGTGGTATTTACAAGCAGGATCTCACAGAGCAACAAATCGCTCAAATTGCCAGTACTTTTTTCACAATGATTCGTGGTGATCAGATTTTGATTGCGTATGATAATTTTGCTGGCGCAAAGACAATTGCCTCCATTTTTGCATTTTATGCAGAAGTACAACAGAAACAATTGGATTCACTGGAAATGGATGTACCGGATGTTTTTAATTTTGCCATAAAGACTTTTAATTATAGTGGTGGTATTTATATTGGTACTGATCTTTCTCAAAAAGATGGTTTAATAATTCAGTTATTGCTTGAAGGTGGTTTGAAGCTTAATTGGGAGCAATTTCTGACAATTTATCATAGTCAGAATGATTTACAATTACCACAAACTTTTCCAGTGATTAGTTTGAATTATAAAGATTATTCCAGTGAATTTGCTCATTATTTATTTTCTAAAGTAGAATTAAATTCATTAAATCATTTTAACATTGCCGTAGAATGTAATAATGGTTTAGCAGGAAATTTTTTAGTAAAAATTTTTCAGCAAATTGCCAATCTGGAAGTGATTTATTTACATCAAGAGCCACATCCCTATTTTCCACATCAAAGACCATTGATCAATAAACTAGAGCTCTCTCAGCTTCAGACCCTGATCAAAGCTAATGATTGTGATCTTGGTATTATTGCTGATCAATATGGAGCAAACCTGATGATCTGCGACGAAGTTGGTGAAATAGTGCCTGCTGGTATCATTTTAGCTGGCTTAAAAGATCATTATCATGATGAATTTGCCGGTGATTTTCTCATCATTGAAGAAGTATTATTATTAATAAAAATGTTAAATGATAAAAATATTTCTTTAACTCAATTTGTAGAAGCATATAAACAGCCTGAAGTAGGAGTATCTAAACCCTTAGTAAATTTAACTGAGATTAAAGCAAAATTCGAGTATTTGCTTGATAATCTTTGGTATACTTGGAATCCACACTTTATTTTACCAATTATTGATTTATATGGTGATGGCTGGCGTAAAAACTCTGCTCCCAAAGAATTTATCTCACAGTTTGGTGTCAAAAGGCTGGAGCAGATTTTGGGCGATAATGCTCAGGGAATTAGTGATAGTTTTCGTTTATTTCAACATTATTTACATCAGACTAAATGGTTTGGTAATTATGCCGAACAATCATTTTATCAAAAACTGCATCAGCATCCGATTGCCTATTTTAGTTTGGAATTTGGTTTAGTAGATTGGCTGCAAATATATTCTGGAGGACTAGGTGTACTTGCTGGAGATTACTTAAAAGAAGCTAGTGATCTGGGAGTTCCGGTCGTGGGAGTTGGAATTTTTTATCATGAAGGATATTTTCACCAGGATTTTGGTGAATATGGTGAACAGTTGGAACGATATCTCAATCAGGATCCGGTAGATTATCCATTGGAGCTGGTTACTGATACAGAAGGTAATCAATTGAATATCATGGTAGAAGTGGCTGGGCATCAGGTTTTTATTCGTGCTTGGAAACTAAAAGTTGGAGCAGTTCCGCTTTATTTAATCGATACTAATTACGATAAAAATAAAAATTGGGATGACCGGATGATCACCGGGCATCTTTATGGTGGTGATGAAGATACACGGATTCGTCAGGAAATTGTATTAGGAATTGGTGGCGCCAGGTTATTAAAAGCCATACAAATCGAACCTAGTCTTTATCACATGAATGAAGGTCATTCCGGTTTTCTGGTTTTGGAAGAAGCTAGTCAGTTTGTGAAAACTGGTTATAATTTTTCTGAAGCAGTTACTAAAGCAGCCAATAAGCTGGTTTTTACGAATCATACATTAAAACAGGCTGGCAATGATGTTTTCAGTCATGATCTAATTACCAAACATTTAGGTTCATATACCGATGATTTAAATACTGATTTGGAAAGTATTTTCAATTTAGGTAAAGATGACCAATACGCCAATGGAAAATTTTCGATGACTACACTGGGATTACGTCATGCCCGGATCAGTAATTCAGTTAGTATTTTACATGGCATGGCTGCAAAGAAACTTTGGCCAGAATATACTTTACATCCAGTTACCAATGGTGTGCACATGCCTACCTGGGTTAGTCCGGAAATTCATGATATTTTAGATAAATTTGTGGGTGAATCCTGGCATTATCCAGAAATATCAGTTGATTTAAGCAAAATTTTAGCAATTCCTGCCCAAGCCATCTGGCAAGCTCACCTGGTTCGTAAAACCAAATTAATTACCTCGTTAAATAATGAGCTGGGTTTAGGGCTCGATCCAGATGCTTTGACTATCGCCTGGTCTAGGAGATTAGCTTCCTATAAAAGACCGGATTTGATTACTCAGGATATTGAAAGATTGAAAAAAGTTGTCAATTATCCTAATCGCCCTGTACAAATTCTTATTGCTGGTAAGGCTCATCCCAAAGACACTCTTGGTAAAGAAATTCTTCAAAAAATGAATGCAGCTTTAAATATTCCTGAATTTCGTAATAAGGTAGTAATTATTCCCGGTTACAATTGGCAGCTGGCAAGACGAATGACTAGCGGTGCAGATATTTGGTTGAATACTCCCTACCGTTTCGAAGAAGCTTCTGGTACTAGTGGCATGAAAGCTTGTGCCAATGGTGTTCTTCAGCTTACCACCAAAGATGGCTGGACTGATGAAATTGATTGGTTCAAAAAAGGTTGGGTAATTAGTGAAGACAATAGTATTCAATCATTATTTGATACCCTAGAATTTCAGATCATGCCATTATTTTTTGATGCTCATCCAGGTGAACCGAACCAATATTGGGTGGAGATGATGTTGAATTCGATGCTGTTAGTGTTGCAGAATTATTCAACAACCAGAATGTGGAAAGACTATCTGGAAAAAATATATAAACAGGTAGTGTTTTAAGCTTCGAATATTTTCAAGTAATCAAAATTCCTTAGCTCAATATTTAAAGCCTTTATACTCAATTCTGATTCATGACCCAGCATTTCCCAGATCATCATAATAGTTTGTTCCCAATCATGACCTAACTGTCCCAGACTAAATCTCAAGACAAACTCAGATGTTTCTAAATTCGTGCCAACAAAAGTGATTTTTCTAGTAGCCAGTTCATCAATAAAATCAGATACAATTTTATCATCCTCGTAAGTTACCCATGCTGGAATATCTTTACCTATGCTATCACTGGGGTATTTAATATTGAAAGCTGTGACATCGATACTATTTGATTTCTGTAAATGCTTAAATAGATATTTCAATGGTTCCCGCCAATCATTTAATGATTTTTGTGTTCTTATCAGCAAAATTAAAAAATGATTTATTTCTGCTGGAGTTCCTTCGATGTTCGGATAATTTTTATTTTTTGCAAACTCACAAATAAAATTAAAGATTTCTTTATCTCCCTCATCAGGCAATGTATATCTGTATTTTGGCGGATTATGAATACTCATAATTATAATTAATAAACAAATGTTCTAGTTGTAATCACATAGGCAAGACCGCACGCTTTAGCCCTAGCTATCAGCTGGTTCGCCCCTGGCGAAAATTAAAATCAAAAATCAGGCTGACTGGACTTGAACCAGCAGTCTTACGGACCCCATCCGTACGCTTTAGCCAATTAAGCTACAGCCTGAGAAAATAAAAGAACAATCACAAAACTTGTATTTAGCCTCAGCCAGAGGCTGATGAGCCTTTGGCTCAAATTAAGCTACAGCCTGAGAAAATCTTTTTCGAGTTACGATCTTAATTCTACCAGAAATTTTGGATTATTGAACATTTTAATATGAATAATCGACATATTTTTTTGTATAATCATTTCATGATGCCAGATTTTAATTGAAAGAATATGAAAGCTAGAAAAATTTTCATATCCTAAATTAAATTTTTCCAAAATTGCTTAACCAAAGTAGGTAAAATTATGGGTGAGAAAAAATATAAAAATAAATATAAAATAGGTTCAATTCGTCTCAAATCATGGGATTATAGAAGTGAAGGGTATTATTTTATCACTATATGCACCAAGGGCAGGATTCATTTTTTTGGAGAAATTGAAAAAGCTGTCATGATAAAAAATAATTTTGGTGAAATTGCAGAAAAATATTGGAAAGAAATCCCAAAACATTTTACCGATGTGACATTGGATGAATATATTATTATGCCAGATCATATTCATGGAATAATTATTATTTCAGATGGCAACCAGCATGGTAATGGTAATGGTAATGGTGGATGTGTTGCATGCAACACATCCACCATGTCAATTTATTCCAAAATTACCCCGAAACCGGGTTCAATTTCTACAATAATCCGATCATTTAAATCTGCATGTACAAATGAAATTAATAAATCCCAAAACAAAATTCAATTTGGATGGCAATCCCGTTTTTATGATCATATCATTCGTGATGAAGCATCATTGTGTAGAATTCGGAAATATATTATTAATAATGTTAAAAAATATAAAGAACCTAATTATTGAACATTTTAAGTTAATAAAAATGAAATTTTTCTGTATAATGTAGCTTGTTGGAAATCGGTAATTGATATTTGACAATTATTTATGGTGACGTAGCCAAGCTGGCTAAGGCAAGGGTCTGCAAAACCCTCATGCGCGGGTTCGATTCCCGCCGTCACCTAAATTGAAAAAGATGACTTACGAGGGGAAAAATATTCTCCTGTACCATAAAGGATACAGGATGAACCAAGAGTAATGTTCGTAAACTCACAAACTCTTGAGTTAGATTCCCGCCGTCACCTTTAGAGATTATTGATTGACAAATAGTGACTCTTTCAAGATAATTGACTAGCTCATTAAAAAAATGATATTTAATTTTGTGCCGTGGTGGTGAAATTGGTATACACGTTGGACTTAAAATCCAATGGCCTTTATCGGCCGTGCGGGTTCGATTCCCGCCCGCGGCACCAGATCTGAATGTGGTTTTGCTACATTTGTCCCGCTCTTTACACGATTATATTTACTCAAATTTCCTTTTTTGGCTGTAATGCGTATGGAGAATTTGCTCCTGTCTCTCGTGTGATAGCTTGTTCAGATATGTTTCAAAAACTTCTTTTACTATTGGGTTTAGATGTGCTTTTCGAAGTTGCATAGTATCATCAATATTGTATAGGCCTTTAATTCGTTTTGCTATGATACGATTTGTAGATGGTATAGGCTGACCACCTCCACCAATGCATCCACCTGGGCAAGCCATGACTTCGATGTAATGATATGCATCTGGATTTCTTTTAAGTTCTTCGATCACTATCTCGGCATTTTTGACAGTAGTGATTACACCGACTTTCAAATCTAAATCGCCAATTTTTATTGTTGCTTTTTTGATTCCATTCATTCCTCTGACTGATTCGAATTCTACTTTATCAAGTTCTTTTCCAGTTACGTAATAATACGCAGATCTCAGCGCTGATTCCATGACACCGCCTGTAGCTCCGTAAATAGCTGCTGCTCCAGAATATTGGCCAACAGGATCGACTTCAGTTTCTTCCAGCATTGGAAGATCTACATTATGTTTTTTTAGCATTTTAGCAGCTTCCCTTACTGTCAAAACATGATCTACAGGTTTCATTCCATCTATTAATAATTTTTCGTGATTTGATTCATATTTTTTGGAGGTACAAGGCATCAGAGATACAACTACAATCTTCTTGGGATCAATATTATTTTTTTCTGCCCACCATGTTTTGAATATTCCGCCACTATGTATCTGCGGAGATCGGGCAGTAGTCAAATTTGGAATTAATTCTGGATGATAAAATTCTATAAATTTTACCCATCCCGGACAACATGATGTAAACATTGGCAGCACTCCTTTATTTTGAATGCGGTCAGCAAGTTCTTTAGCTTCTACAATTGTAGTGATATCAGCTCCCATATTTACATCAAAGACATAATCAAAACCAAGCTTTTTGAGAGCGGTATTCATTTTTTTGGTCAGATCCAATCCGATTTCCTGATTAAATTCTTCTCCAATACTGACTCTTACTGATGGAGCCATTTGAGCGATGACTATTTTGTCCGGATTATTAAGTGCTTTTTCCACAGCCTCGATATGGCTTTGTTCTCTAGCTGCCTCCACTGGACAATGAACTGTGCATTGTCCACAGTAAACACAGTCAATTTTTGGATCTTTACAAAAGGTCACATGAGTACCTGCTCCTTTGCCCTCGAGTTTTAAAAAACCAACTCCAATTTTTTTACAAACTTTGACGCATTTATTACAGGCAATACAAAGGCTTGGATCTAACTCAGCTGCAGTTGCCATCTTATGTATTGGATCATTGATTTCTTTCTTCTCATATTTATCTGTATCGACCTTGTTATCATCCAATATTTTTTCTGTTTTGGAAAAGTAGCCTTTTTGAATTGTTGGTGATTTCTTTTTATAGCCTGCAAATAAAAGTTCCATATTCTTTTTACGAAGTATTTGGATTTCCGGGGAGTTGGTAGAAACTTTTAAACCATCTTTTGCTTTCATCGTACAGGAAGTATTTATCTGTCCGGTCAACTCGTCTTTAACAAGACAAACTCGGCAATTAGCGTCAATTTCTAAATCCTCATGATAGCAGAAATGGGGAATATCAATACCATTATCCGTTGCTACCCTTAAGATAGACTGTCCTTCTTCGCATATAATTTCTTTATCGTCTATATAAATTTTTACGTTATTTTTCATTGTTGAGAATATTTTCAAGATAAGAATTAATTGGAGTATAAATAGACCGGCCTAGAGCACAAAAAGATGTTATTTTCAGATCTTCGGTAAGTTCAGAAATTTCATGCCAGGGTATCTTATCACCTTCTTTTAAATTTCCGACTAATTTATAGAGCTGATAAGTGCCTTCTCGACAGGGTGTACACTTACCACAGCTTTCTTTACTGTAAAATTCCAACCATTTTTTTAGAAGCGTAAGGGCTGATGTTTTTTCGGAATAGACTTCGATAGAGCCTGCACCACCTACTTTTTCTGAGCTCATTTGTTTTTTATTTAGGACTGGACCGCTAGCACTTCCTCCGATTTGAGCGAAAAAATTAGATTCATCATCCCAGTTATTGGATTTTTGTAAAATTTCTTTGATAGAATCTGAAGCTAGATATTGATAAACTCCTGGATTTTTCAAATCACCGGAAATACAGTAAAAACGCTTATCTTCAAATTTATCTTCAGATACCAGTGCTACATTGTAGAGTGTCTCCACGTTATGAATTAATGTAGGGCATCCGAATAGTCCGGCATCTGATGGGTAAGGTGGTTTTAAACGTGGTTCTACTCGTTGTTTCTCGATGGCATTTAGCAGTGCAGTTTCTTCACCTCCAATATAACTTGGTTCTTCAATATAGAATGTAAAATTATAACCATCTTGTTCGTATGTTTTAACTAGTTCTTTTAATTTTTCTCCAACTTCATCGTAATAATTTTTATTGATATTAAAATATGCCTCTTTGGTCTCGATAAAATCCATAGCCAGTTTCATGCCCTTCAGTACTTTATCTGGATAATTTTTTAAAATGAATATATCTTTAAATAATCCAAGCTCGCCTTCACTGGCATTACATATTACATATTTTTGTTTTCCTTGAGCTTTTTTTACGAACTCCCACTTAGTAACTGTAGGAAATTCCGCTCCACCTCGGCCAATGAGTTGTGCTAAACGGATTTTTTCGAGTAATTCTTCGTTCATGCTTTTTTAGATAATTTTAGAATAATATAGGTAATGAAACCGCCTGCTAGAGCTGTGATCAGCTGAGGCCAAGTCATCATTGTGACTGCTTTGGAAAGTATTTTTTCATTTAATAAACTGGATCCCAAAAATGTAACAGAAATAACTAAAAAGAGAAACTTGGCGATTGAGCTCACTAATACACCAAGTACAAAATTCTTTTTTTGCAATTTAGAAAATATACCAACATAGATAGTATTACTAATCATAATAAAAGGGACCATGGGAGCAAGAGATAAAGGTAGTAATCCGCTTGATAGAGCAACTGTACTTGGTACAAGTCCTAGTGAAATTGCAGCAACAGGACCATTGATTATTGCTGTTAACAATAGAAGTGCATTGATGATTGGTCCTGTAAGCAGTTGGTTATGAATAAGTGCAGGAATAAATAAAATTAACAGTCCTAAAGAAAGAAAGCTAAGTTCTTTTTTAAATTTGGGAAAAAAAGAAAAAATAATTTCTTTATTTGATTCTAGATATTTACGCATAAGTTTTTAATAATAAATAATATATACTTTGATTCAGTTAATAAATATGCCATATCAGTAAAAAATTTGCAATATTTATTAAATTTGTATTGAAATACATTGCATGGTGATATTAGATTGTTATAATATTATTATCGATTTACTTTAGAATATTTACAATTAATGCTGATTTTAAACTTAAAAACGTATACAGAAAGTACCAATGATAATATTTATAGGCTTTTAGATGCAGTTTTCAAACTGGTAGAACAAACACCTAAATATAATGAAATAATATTTTGTGCGGTAAATCAGCTTCAGATTTTACAAGCAAAAGAAAAATATCCTGCTTTAAATTTCATTTCCCAATCTTGTGATTTAGTCAATCAAGGTAGTACCACTGGCAGTATTCCTGTTGATTTACTATTATCTGCTGGTATCAATTATTCTGTCATCAATCATGCCGAGAAGCGAGTCTGGGATGAAAATTTTGTCTCCAAGCTTGATGAATATCAAGAAAAAATGAAATTTGTAGTATGCTGTGAGAATAAAGATGAAGTAAATGAGTTACTTACAATAAAACCATTGGCAATAGCCTATGAAAATAAAGAGCTTATCGGTAGTGGTAAATCTATTACAGAGGAAAATCCTGACGGTGTGATGCAGTTTATCAATATTGCAAAAGGAAAAACAAAAGTGATTCTGGGAGCAGGTATCAGTAGTGGCCAAGATGTGGCAAAAGGCTTAGAAATGGGTGCAGAAGGATTTATTCTGGCATCAGCTTTTGTCAAAGCAAATGATCCCTACGCCAAATTGCTAGAGTTATGTAAACCATTTTTGAAGACAGAAGATAGAAGTTAAAAGGCAGAAGTTAAAAGTTAAAAGTCAGAAGTTAAAAGTTAAAAGTTAAAAGTTAAAAGTCAGAAGTCAGAAGTTAGAAGTTAGAAGTTAGAAGTTTCAGCCATAGGCTGGTAGACCTTTGGCATAAGAAGCTATTAACTAATAACTATTAACTATTAGTTTTTAGTTTTTATCTTTTATCTAATTCTCATTATGGCAACAAAAATTGCAATCAACGGCTTTGGCCGGATCGGGAGAATGCTTTATCGTGCTCTTCTGGAAAAAAACATGCTCAATGGAGCAGTAGAGGTAGTAGTAGTGAATGATATTGTTTCAGCAGATAATCTGGCATATCTTCTCAAATATGATTCAGTGCATGGTGTGCTGAAAGATGAAATTAAAGCAGTAGGTACTGATAAAATTATGATTGGTAAGCGGGAATTAAAAACAATTTCACTCCGCACTACCCCAGACCAATTACCCTGGAAAGATTACGGCATCGATATCGTAGTTGAATCTACTGGTCTTTTTACCAAAGATCAAACATATAATGGACATCTGACTGCTGGCGCTAAGAAAGTTATCATCTCAGCACCCAGTGATAGTGATGTCAAAACTATTGTAATTGGGGTCAATGATGATGATTACCAAGGTGAAGCTGTTGTATCTAATGCCAGCTGTACCACGAATTGTTTAGCACCATTGGTACATGTATTATTGAAGGAAGGTATCGGTTTAAAAGAAGGTTTGATGACTACAATTCATAGTTACACAGCGACTCAGGTTTTACTGGATGGACCTTCTCGAAAGGCATACCGGGATGGTCGTGCCGGAGCAGTCAATATTATTCCTGCAACTACTGGTGCAGCTAAAGCTGTAGCAATAGTATTACCGGAAACCAAAGGAAAACTTACTGGTATGGCATTTCGCGTGCCAACTTATGATGTTTCTACAGTAGATTTGACATTTAAACCAGAAAGAGAAACCAGCCTTACCGAAATCAATGCTCTGATGAAAAAAGCCAGCGAAACTTATCTCAAGGATATCTTAGGTTATACAGAGGAGCCAGTTGTTTCCAGCGATTTCATTCATGATCCCAGATCCAGCATTTATGATGCTACAGCCTGTATCGAACTCAACCCGACATTCTTTAAGCTCATTTCTTGGTATGATAATGAATGGGGTTATTCCAATCGTATTGTAGATTTAATTGCTAAAATTATTAAATAAGAAAAAATGTATAAAAGAGAAAATCTTCCGGCTTTGCTGGAAAAAGCTTCATATGTCAACGCACCACTAAGCTCCAGTCGAGTTTTGGTACGTGCCTGCCTCAATGTACCATTAAAAAATGGTGTGATTCAGGATGTGACTCGTATTGAAGAAGCATTACCATTATTTAAAGAACTGCAAGAGCAAGCAAAAAGAGTTGTAATCATGGCTCATTTGGGTAGACCGGAAGGAATAGACCCAGAGCTTTCTTTAAAACCTGTTCAAGTGTATCTCTCGGAAAAGTTAGGTGAAGCAGTTACTTTGATTACTTCAGTTTCTGATGAAGCTCTCAATTCTCGAGCTGTGGATTATCAAAAAGATAAACGATTTTTTCTTTTGGAAAATATCCGTTTCTTCCCGAGTGAAAAAACCAAAAATGAGCAGGAAAAAATCAATTTTGCTCAGCAATTGGCAAATTTGGGAGATATTTTCATCAATGATGCTTTTCCTGATTACAATGAATCAGTTTCCACATTAGAGGTACCCAAATTGATGCCGGCTTATTTCGGACCAGCGTTACTTCGGGAAGTTAAAGCTTTTTCACAATTAGGGGAAGCTACTCATCCCTATTTAGCAATGTTAGGAGGAGCTAAACTGAGTGAAAAACTGGATGCGATGAATGCACTTCTGGAATCAGCAGATCAGATTTTAATTGGTGGCGCTATGGCCTATACATTATTGGCTGCCAAGGGAATCGGTACTGGAAATTCATTACTGGAAAAGGATAAAATTGAACTGGCCAAGTCTATGCTGGCTAAATATGGTGATAAAATCGTTTTACCAGAAGATCATGTTTGTGTAAATGAGTTTAAAGATCCAGAAAGCCCTGATGCTGTTACAATAACTACAGATCAAGTAATTCCAGGAGAGATGATCGCAATAGATATCGGTCCCAAAACAGTTGCTAAGTATGTTGAAATAATTGCTGAGGCGAAAACAATTCTTTGGAATGGTCCAATGGGTGTTTTTGAATGGACAAATGCTGGTCAGGCAACCAAAACTATTGGTGAAGCCATTGTGGCTAATAATCAAGCTTTCTCGATAGCTGGTGGTGGTGATTCCATTGCAGCTATTAATAAATATGGTCTACTGGGAATTAACCATGTTTCTACAGGAGGTGGAGCCATGCTTGCATATTTGTCTTATGAAACATTTCCAGTGTTGGATATTATTTTGGATAAATATTCAGTGTGATTTGAGAAAATTGCAATTTGAAAAGTATATTAAAAAACTCCAGCCTTTGCTGGAGTTTTTGGTAATGCTATCAGCTACTAGATACTAGCTACCAGATACTAGATACCAGCTACCATTTTTCTTTTCCCCTCAATCCCCAAAACACACATCAATACTTCTAGCTGAATGGATAATATCTGAATCTTGGGGAATTATCCGAAGTGTTTTAACTGCATCGACAATTTTTACAGTGGTGATATCATTACCATTTAAAGCTACCATTTCACCAAATTTGCCTTGATCTAAAGCTTCAATAGCATGTATACCATAGCGGATAGCTAGGATTCGATCCAATACCAGTGGTGTACCACCACGTTGTAAATGACCAAGGATCAAGGTGCGTACATCGAATTCTTCTGGAGCTAACTTATTGATCCGTTTTTCTAAATATTGACTAATACCGCCAAGAACAATTTCTGAAGCATGTATATCAGTTGATATTAAAGATTCCATATTTTTCTCTTTGGCACCTTCGGCAATTACAATTATTGTGGAGAGGCGATTGAGAGATTTCCGTTTCCGTAAAAATTCGATTATTTTTTCAGTTTTAAAAGGAATTTCTGGAATTAAAATACATTGGGCACCTCCACCGAGTCCTCCGTAAAGAGCTATCCAGCCTGCAAATCTCCCCATTGTTTCTACGATAAAGACTCTTTCGTGGCTTTCGGCAGTAGGATGAATTTTCGTTAAAGATTCCGAAACTACATTGGCAGAAGTACTAAATCCAAATGTCATATCTGTCAAGTTGAGATCATTATCAATACTTTTTGGGATACCAACAATATTTACTCCAATATCTGCTAGTTGCATCGCACCACTTAAAGTACCATCCCCGCCAATGACGATTAATGAATCAATTCCAATATTTCGCAGATTATTCTTTGCTTCAAGTAAAATTTCCGGTGGAATGACATTAAAATTTCCTGTACCAGCCTTGCCGGCGAAACGTCCTTTATTTACTGTACGAAGAATAGTTCCACTTAAATGGCTAATGCCACGGATTCTTTCTAAGTTTAAATCAAAATAACTCATTGGGGATAGTATACCTTCCCAGCCTTTTTCAAAACCAATAAATTCATAGCCAAGTTGCAGACCTCGTCTCACAATTGCTGATATTACAGTATTTAAACCAGGACAGTCACCTCCGGAATTTAAAATTCCAACTTTTTTATTCATTTTTTTTATATTAAATTAATAATTATGCTTGATTATTTGATCCTAAGACATTAATAATTTTATGTATATATAACTCCTCCAAAGCATCACGGGCTGGACCAAGGTATTTCCTTGGGTCAAATTCTGCCGGTGAAGTAGCCAGTACTTTACGAATGGCTGCAGTCATAGCTAAACGACCATCAGAATCAATATTGATTTTACATACAGCTGATTTGGCAGCAAGTCGCAATTGATCTTCAGGAATACCAATGGCATTTTCTAGTTTTCCACCGTATTCATTGATTTGATCGACATATTGATGTGGTATAGAGGAGGATCCATGCAATACAATGGGAAAATGAGGAATACGTTTTGCAATTTCAGTAAGAATATCCATTCTGATTTCAGGATTTGTTCCGGGTTTGAATTTAAAAGCTCCATGAGAAGTACCGATGGCAATAGCTAGACTATTTACTTCAGTTCTTTTCACAAAGTCTTCTACCTGATCAGGTTCGGTATATGTATGAGTTTTGGAACTAACCTCATCTTCTACACCAGCTAATATCCCTAATTCACCTTCCACAGATACATCATAAAGCTTGGCATATTCTACAACAGATTTCGTCAAAGCAACGTTAGCTTCATAATCCAGATGCGAACCATCAATCATCACAGAAGAAAAACCACTTTCTACGCAGCTACGAACTAATTCCAAAGAGTCACCGTGATCAAGATGCAAAACAATGGGAATATTTTTCCCCAATTCTTTGGCGTAGGCGACAGCACCTTCAGCCAGATAACGAAGCAAAGTTTGATTAGCATATTTTCTCGCTCCGGCAGAAACTTGTAGAATAACCGGAGAGCTTGTCTTGACAGCTGCAGAAATTATTGCCTGAAGTTGTTCGAGATTATTAAAATTAAATGCTGGAATAGCATATCCACCTTGGGAAGCTTTGGCAAATAAGTTATGCGTGTTTACTAAACCCAGCTGTTTATAAAATGCTTGCATATCTTTTATTAATAAACTAAGTAAGAAATTATACATTATCGCTGATTCTGATTGCTGTCAAGGTGAATTGAAAAGAAAAGTAATTATGAGGATGTGAGACTTGAAGAAAATGGTTGAAATTTTTTGGAAATTAAAAAAGATGTTTATTTTGTGATAGCGATAATTTGTTCTGAGAGAATAAAAATGATATTCTATAGCAAATTCATCAAATAATTATGAAGAAAAAAATCATTTTCACTGCGATTATATTAATTGGGTTATTTTGTACCCTTTTTTTACTATATAAAATTTCAGGAGTACATTTATTGCCGGAAACTGGAACGGCAATACAAAAAAAGTTGGGCGGTCAATTAGTCTGTGATGAACCCACTGCTAATGTAGACTGGACAAAGGTCAAGATTAATCTGGTCTTTCAGGAAAATACCGGAGAAAAATTAGTACCGGTTTCATTAAGTCCAACTGCACAAAACAATAAGCAGGCATCCTGGAATTATTTAGTGACAGAGAAGTCACAACTTAAAAGCATTTTTGTAACTACAACTGATAATTATCAAATTCCTTGTACTGGTCTACCTACTGCAACGAATTGTACCAACAATAATATTTGTTCTTGCGGTGATACTGATGGGCATGCAGCATATGCTTTTTGTAATATCAATGATAGTAAAAGTGAAGTTAGTTTAGATTTTCACATCAAAACAATAGCAGCTGAGAAAGCTAAAACAGTTGTATTTTCAGGTATGTTTGATTGTGCTTCGAGCACACAAGGTACTAGTAGTGCCAAGATCTGGTTAAATTATCTTAATTCACAAGGTATCGAATATCAACTTTATTCCTCTGTCAATAAAGGCGGTTTATGGCGTAGTTATGCTCAGCATTTAAGTGAATTGAAAAGTATAACAATTGAAGATGATCAATCCTGTAGTGGTACGATGGAGTGTCCAGCGACTGTACCTTCAGGATGTAGTTGCACTCCGGTAGGTTCGAAAATCAAATATACTTGTAGTGAATTTGATAATACTGAAGAAATATCTTCTGTAGATGATCTCAACTTTTATGTTAAATAAGATAATTGCAGTATTATTGTGATGTGGGGAAATTTAAAAAAATATTATTTTTTTTTGGTTCTCTTTGTAGTCCTCGGAGCATTTTGGAGTATCAATAAAAGTTTAGCTCATGGGGCTGGTATTGATTCATCCCTTGAACAATTTCCTACACTAGCTACTTCCAAAGTAAAAGCAGGTAATTTTTCTTTTCTGGCTGATCAATTCTTAGTGACATATAAAAATGATACTGCTTTGAAACTTTATACCGCAAGCAGTTCTAATGTTCGTTTTTCACGAAAAAATATTTCAGATAAAACATATCTTATTTCTGATCGCCAAAATCAAACTGCCTCTCAAATTTTTATCAAAAAATCAAAACAGGATACAAATATTTCTAATATCATTCCCAATTATTTAGCATTTTTGCAATCTACTCCAAATGATCCGCGTTTTTCTGAGCAATGGGCATGGAAAGCTGCAAAATCAAATGTAGAGCAAGCCTGGGATATTACTGCTACCCGAGATCTTCATGAAGTATTGGTCGCTGTGATTGATTCGGGAATTGATTATCGTCATGAAGATTTTCCGGTGGACAGATTATGGGATGGTACTAGTTGTAAAAGCTCGACTGGAGCAGCTTTGGGAAATTGTAAATATGGTTATGATTTAATCAATGGTGATAATGACCCAATGGCGAATGGTACCGATGAAGATACCCATGGGACAAATGTCTCCAGTGTAATTGCTGCAAAAATTAATAATGTCAAAGGAATGGCAGGTATTGCTCCAAATGCAAAAATAATGTCCATTAAAGTATTTGAAGGAGAAATTACATCAGTTGATAAAATTATTGATGCATATAATTTTGCATTTTATAATGAGGCTAAAATAATAAACGGCAGTATTGGAATTTCTGAAATAACTGCCCCGATCACTCCTCTTGAAGAAGCGATACAGAGATTAAATGATAAAGGTGTATTGATAGTATCAGCAGCCGGAAATGAAAATAGTAATAATGATACTACTCCTATTTTGCCATGTAATTATAAAAAAACTAATACAATTTGCGTCGCTGCTACCACTGAGAATGATAAGATGGCTAGTTTTTCTAATTTTGGCACTCAGTTTATTGATATTTCAGCTCCAGGAGAAGGGATATTGGTGGCAGAGTATCTCAATAATCAATCTGAATATAATCTCTGGTCTGGGACTTCATTTTCCAGTCCATTTGTAGCAGGAGAAGCTGCTTTGATCTGGGGTTATAATTATGGATTTACTGCCACACAGGTGAAAGAAATTATCTTATCCACTGGTGATGCTATTACTGATACCAAAAAAATTGCTGTTAATTCCAGAGTGAATGTATATAAAGCCATGCAAAAAGCACAGACTATGGTTGGCAATACGCCTACAGTTACCGTGCCTTCCGATAGTGCAGTGCCAAGTCCTACTGTGACAACAATAGTACCGACGCTCACATTGACACCGCCGTACGTGAGTCCGACGACACCAGTGA